>JAGVYI010000014.1 GCA_018303365.1 Candidatus Woesearchaeota archaeon | reverse complement strand
CAATAGGTGAAAAAGATTCTAAAGAGGCAAGGCTTGATGAAGATGAGCTTATCTTCCTTACAGCAGAAAAACTTGATGCAATCTTAAGGCACAAGCCGGCATGGATAGCAAATACATCCATTATAATCATAGATGAGATTCACTTAATAAATGACCCGGCGCGCGGCCCAACACTTGAAGTTCTTATAACCCTATTAAAAAGAATAATTCCAAAAGCGCAGTATATCGCCCTTTCAGCAACAATAGGAAATCCTGAGACTCTGGCTGGCTGGCTTGGTGCAAACCTGGTAAAAGACACTTGGAGACCGGTTGAACTTTATGAAGGTCTCTTTGATGGCACAACAATTGAATTTGCAAAAAAATCAAAGAATACTTTGATTAGTGAGAGGGCAGGTGATGATACTGTAAGTCTTGCTGTTGATACAATAAAAAAGAAAAAGCAGGCTTTGATATTTGTCAAGACAAAAAGAGAAGCAGAAAGCCTTGCAGAAAAGGTAGCAAGGGCAATAAAAAACGAGCCGGATATACAGCTGGCAGAAAAGCTGCGAAAAGCAATTGCACATCCGACAAAACAGTGTGAGCGCCTTGCAAAGGTTGCAAGAAGTGGTGTTGTTTTCCATCATTCTGGTCTTCTGGAAAAACAAAGAAGCCTGATAGAAGAAAAGTTTCGGGATGGTAGTATAAAAATCATATGCTGCACTCCAACACTTGCTGCAGGAGTTGACCTTCCGGCTTTTAGGGTGATAATAAAAGACCTAAAAAGGTATGCTCAAGGCTGGGGGCTGCAGTGGATACAAACGCTCGAGCAAAAGCAGATGGCTGGAAGAGCAGGAAGGCCCGGGATGGAAGACTACGGAGAAGCAATCATGCTTGCAAAAACAAATGCAGAAAAAGAAGAGATTGTACATCGCTACATCAACGGAGAAATAGAGCCAATTCAGTCAAAACTTGCTTCAGAAGTGGCTTTGAGAATACATTCATTGTCACTTTTAACAATTCAGGCAGCAAAGTCAAAAGAGGAACTCCTTGATTTTTTTAAGGAGACTTTCTTTGGATACACAGCAGGAGAGAAAAAGTATCTAAGGGAAATAATTGAAAAAGTGCTCTATCAGCTTGAAGAGTTTGAATTAATCATTCAGACAGAAAAAATTAAAGTAACACGCCTTGGCCAGAGGGTGGCTGAACTTTACATTGACCCTATATCAGCACACCATTTGGTAAAATGCATAGTAAATGCCAAAAAAAAGAATTTTATTGATTTTTCAGTTCTTCACGCAATTTCTAATACTGTTGAAATGGCACCAACAACCATTCCTGCAAAAGGTCTAAGACAGATTGAAGAAGACGCGCTCCAGTATGAGGCGTATCTTTTACAAGAAGTTCCGGACCAATTTGAACTTGATTATGAGGTATACTTATACTCCATTAAACTCGCGCTTATACTGAAAGATTGGATTGAGGAGGTTGATGAAGATAATATTCTGGACAAATACGGCATGCGTCCTGGAGAGTTGCGTGTAAAGATTGAAACTGGACGCTGGCTGTGTTATGCGACCAATGAATTGGCAGAGATATTGGATGAAAAAACAATTATGCAAAAAACAAGGGAAGTAGAAAAAAGGTTGGTAAACGGAGCAAAAGCCGAACTGCTTGAACTCCTGCGCCTTAAAAATATAGGAAGAATAAGGGCAAGAAGGCTATTTAATAAAAACATAAGAACGATAAGAGATGTAAGACGTGTAGATATAAGGATGCTTGCAAATCTTCTTGGAGAGAATATCGCAAAAAACATCAAAGAGCAGCTTGGAATAAAACCTGAAGATGAACTTTTGGCAAAAATGGAACCTTATTTAGAGCGGGATAGGGCAGCCAGGAGTGCCCGTCGGGCTCATAACCCGGAGGTCGTTGGTTCAAATCCAACTCCCGCTATTTCTAACAAATACAGGTAGGTATCTAAAGATAGAATGCAAAAAGAAGTGAAACTATATTTGAGTTCACCATTAGGATTCTCAGAGATAGGAAGAGAGTTTCTATATCAAAAAATTGTTCCACTGATTGAGAGCCTTAACTATCAAATCCTTGATCCATGGAAGTTGACGCCAAAGGAATTAATTGAGCCAATAGCTAACCTGCCTTATGGAAAAGAAAGAAGGGAGAGATGGCACGAATTAAATAATATCATTGGAAAGAATAATGCAGAGGCGATCCATAAAGCAACAGGGCTATTTGTGGTACTTGATGGGGTAGATGTCGACAGCGGAACAGCCTCAGAAATAGGATATGCTGCCGCATTAGGAAAGCCGATTTTAGGGTATCGGGGTGATTTTAGATTATCTGCAGACAACGAAGGTTCAACAGTGAACTTACAGGTTGAATATTTCATTAGACTTCATAAAGGAAAGATTATAACAAAAATAGAAGACCTCAAAAAAGAATTAAAGTTATTGTTTGAATAGATTTAATTGCTACTCAACAACAAGCTGCCCAGTCATATGGGAATGCCCGCTGCCGCAAAAAACACTGCAGCGAAATGTAAATATTCCTGTGCGGTCAGGAGTAAAGCGCACAACTGTTGTCTCACCAGGCTTAATATTGCAATTAGATGGTTCACATGAAATATCAAACTCGGAAAGGGAAAACCCATGAGTAACATCAATGCTTTCAACCTCTAGTTGTACCGGAATATTTTTTTTTACAACAATAGGGGCAGGGTCAAATTCCCACTGTTTTGCGGTCATCTGAATAATCTGAACCTCATCAGTCATTATTTTAGGAGATTCAGAGGCAGTTGGGGGTTGTGAAGGAGCCTCTACTTCTTGGCTTGGAGCAGTTGTAGGAACATTCTGTGGGTTTGATGAACCACTGCTGCAACTACTAATAACAAAAACAGACAAAATGAAAAGAATAGTAAATAACAAACGCCTCATAAAAACAGGAAATGGGTTATGCCTTATAAATTTTTTCATAAAAACATGTTTTAAGATTCATGAAAAGTGCACGAAATTCCGTTAAAGCTTCCAAGAAAACGCGTTGCAGCAATTTGTTTATCATCAATATAGAAATAATTTCCACCTCTTGGCTTACAGAAAATAATGTTATGGTAGCGAAATCCATGTTCAGAAAGCCATTTCTCAGTAACGTTCCTGTGCTCTTCTGTTCTTGAAGTAAAGAAAGTAATAATGTGCCCAGTTTCATACCATTTGTTGATTTGCTCTTTTGTATCTGGTATCTCGGATGCATTAGCCATCCTTTCGGGCTCTTCATTTGGAATGTCTTCGCAAACAACCCCATCAAGGTCAATAATAAAATTCGTTATCCCATTACAAAGTTGTGGGCTTTTGCCCTTATTTTCAAAAAAAGTAGGTTTGCCTTTTTCCATATATAGGAACTAAAAAAGCATCGTTTAATAAATCTTTCCAGAAATTTAAGGAAACAATTATAAAATGGTGCTAGAACAGCTAAAAAATGAATAAAAAACTATTCAATATAATCCTAACAGTAATAATTTTGGCTTTTCTTATAACAGCAAGGCTTATTTATCCAGAGACAAAACTAAACACACTAATCATTAGAAGTTTCTCAATACTTGCATTTATATTCTTGACAATAACAATAACCATAGGGCCAATTGCAAGGCTATACCCAAAGTTTGCACATTTTATAAAAAACAGGAGAAACCTTGGGGTCACAACCTTCTTTCTTGTAATAGTCCATGTAGTCTTAGTGGTCTTAAGAGCGCCAAATCCGCCTTTTGGGATTTTAAGTCGTGGTTTCACAATCTTCGGCCTCATTGCACTCATCATTCTAACAGCACTGGCAGCAACCTCTTTTGATAGTGCGGTAAAATTCCTAACGGTTAAATGGTGGAAAAGGCTTCACAGGTTAGTTTACCTTGCCTATATTCTTCTTATATTCCATGTTTATTTAGGGGTACTGCGTTTTAGACCACTAAAAGCGAGTATTGGCTTTTTTGCAATCGTTGCATGGGCTCTATTCTGGCAAATAAAAGCAAGAAAAAAGAAAAAAATTATGGTACAGCAACAAGCACCCTCTCATCCTCAACCTTCACCTGATAGCACTTAACATTTGCACCGGGCATACTTACACATTTTCCGCTGGTAACATCAAATTCCCAGCCATGCAAGGGGCAAATAACTGTATTGTCTGCTAACTCACCTTCGCCAAGCGGTCCGCCACGGTGAGGACAGGTGTTGTGAATAGCACGAAATGTGCCTTGAGTGTTAAAAAGAGCAACAGGCTCTCCTCCAACATCAACAACCCTGCCACCTCCGGAAGGAACCTCTGAAACCTTGCATACTTCAACAAATTCTCCCATTTTCAAAACCTCCTTAATATATTAAAAGTGAAAACAGTGTTGGAACAAAAAAAACCATGATCACAAGTGCTGCAGTAAGAAGCCCATACCACAGGCGGCTCCATGTTAATATTTTTAGGCCGTCAAAGTTTCCAAAAGGAATCATGTTGAAAAGGCCAATCCATGCATTGATTTGAAACATAAAAAGTACCAGAGTCTGAAAAAATCCAATAACACCAGAGATTAAGAGTGCAAGGGAAATAAGAGCAAGAGAAAAATTAACAAACGGGCCTGCAAAAGATATCTTGCCATATTTATCTGGCTTTACATATCCCGAAATAAATACAGCTCCAGGAGCAGCAAATAAAATGCCAAATCCAAATAATAGTCTTGTAAAAACAGCAAGGCCTAGTGCTAAATAAAGCATTTGGTCAAACGCACGATATTCTGCAAAAGCCCCATAGCGCTGTGCAGTGAATTTATGGCCAAGCTCATGAAGTAAAAATGCACTGCCAACACCAACAAAACTTAGAAAAGCGCTAACCAAAATATCCCCTCTAGTAAGAACAAATGTAAAGGCAATAGATATGATAATCCACGACTTTATAAGATGTTCAATTTCAATTCTTGAGAATCGCATAAACTCCTCCAATCACAAAGATAAACCAATAAGGGCTATTTATAAGTTTTTGCACGATAAAGCTTCATAAGAAGTGAATTACCAACAACAGATAGCGAACTTGCAGCCATTGCAACAGCAGCTATGATTGGACTCAAGAGAAATCCGAAAAAAGGATAAAGAACCCCTGCCGCAATAGGGATGCCAAGAGAATTATAAAAAAAAGCAAAAAAGAGATTTTGCTTAATTTTACGAAGCGTGTAAGAAGAAAGGTCTAAAGAGCGCACAACATTATAAAGATCATTGTGAATAAGAACAATATCTCCAGTCTCGATTGCAATGTCTGTCCCGGATCCAAGAGCAATGCCAACATCTGCCTGGGCAAGGGCTGGAGAATCATTGATGCCATCACCAACCATTGCAACAATTTTTCCTTCTGATTGTAAGCGCTTAACTTCTTTTGTCTTGTCTTGGGGAAGGACTTCAGAAAGCACGCGACCTATACCAAGGATTTTTGCAATAGCAGAAGCAGTGCGCTTGTTGTCCCCAGTAATCATGATAACCTCCCTGCCCATCTTTTGAAGCTCAAGAACAACACTCTTCGCTTCATCTTTGAGTGTATCGGCAATGGCAATAATTCCAAGAAGACTTTTCCCGAGGCTTAAGAGAACAACAGTCTTGCCAGATTCTTCAAGTTCTTTTATAGGCGAAGGTACAGTAGAAATATCAACACCCTCCTCAAGGAGGTAAGAAGAAGTACCAAGAAGTACACGCTTATTGCGGTAGTATGCCTCAACCCCCTTCCCGGTTACAGCACGAAATTTTGATATTGGGGAAAAACTAAGGCGCTTGCTTTTTGCTGCCTGAACAATTGCCTGGGCAAGAGGATGTTCTGATTCTACCTCAAGGCTCCCTGCAAGACGTAATATATCGTTTTCAGAATAAGAGGAAAAAGAAAAGACATCAGTGACGCTTGGTTCACCCTTTGTAAGTGTTCCGGTCTTGTCAAAAATAACAGTGTCGACTTTCGAGGCGGTCTCAAGCGCAGCACCGCCTTTGATAAGGATGCCCTGCTCAGCACCCTTTCCTGTTCCAACCATGACTGCTGTAGGTGTTGCAAGCCCAAGAGCGCAGGGACAAGCAATAATAAGAACAGATACAAAAGTCAAAAGGCTAAAAAGAAGCCTTGGTTCAGGCCCGAATATAAACCATATAAAAAGTGTTAGAATAGAAATTCCTATGACAACAGGAACAAAAATGCTTGCAACTTTATCTGCAAATCTTTGAATAGGGGCTTTTCCACCTTGCGCTTCTTCAACTAGGCGGACAATCTGAGATAGTAAAGTATCTCCTCCAACCTTTGTAGCCCGAAATCGAAAACTAGCCTCTTTGTTGATTGTGGCACCAATTACAGTATCCCCTCTTTTCTTATAGGATGGAAGCGATTCTCCTGTAACAGCAGACTCATCAACATGGCTTGACCCGAAGATGATTGTGCCATCAACAGGTATTTTAGCGCCTGGTTTTACAAGAAGGACGTTTCCAACTTTAACCTGCTCAACAGGAACCTCAAGAATTTTTGAACCCTTTATGACAAAAGCGGTCTTTGCCTGAAGACCAATAAGCTTGGTGATTGCATCAGAAGTGTGCCTCTTTGCAAGAACCTCAAAATAGCGGCCAAGAAGGATAAGTGTAATTATAACAGCAGCCGTGTCGTAATATACAGTTGTAAGCTCAGCTGGAGCAAGAAAAGAGAAGAAAGTGATAAAAACGCTATAAAAATAAGCAGCACTTGTGCCTATAGCGATGAGGGTGTCCATATTTGCGGAAAAATGACGAAGAGCCCTCCAAAAGCCGCGATAAAATTCAAGCCCAACATAAAACTGAACAGGGGTTGCAAGAATGAACAAAACAAAATTGTTGACAAGAAAAGAGGGAACAAAGTAGAAAAGAGAAGGAAAACTCCCAATAAGAATTACTCCACTAAGTACAATGCCCACAATAAGTTTCTTGCGAATAGAAGCAATCTCTTTTTTCTGTAAATCCTTGTCAGAGCCTCCATCCTTGTGAAAAGAAGCATCATAGCCAACAGAGTGCACTGCTTCAAGAAATTGTTTTTCATTGGATTTTTCCCGGTCATAGGTAATAGAAGCCTGCTTTGTCGCAAGATTGACAGATGCGTCGCTGACACCAAGAACCTTTTTGAGTGCACCTTCTATCTTAACAACGCAGCTGGCGCAGTGCATTCCGCCGATTTGAATTGTTGTCTTGGTTTGCATCTCTTTGCTTTATACCCCATTCTATATAAACTTGTCTACAAAATTAAAAAAATAAAGCAATTATTTCTTCTTCTTGGTTTGTTCAAGCAGCCTTTTCGTGCCCCAAAATACAATGCCGAAAATAAAAGCAGCAATTGCAACATATAAAATCCACAAAACAGTCATGCCAAAAAAGCCGCCTGCACCCACACCATAGCCACTCATCATATTAAAACCTCCTCCAAGTTGTTTTGAATTGGTGGTCATCATTGCCCCCCTACCCATCATATTTTGCATCATGCCATAAGATAAAACATCATGTTGTCCGCAGTAAAATGAAAGGGCCAGACGGATATGTGCCTGTTCAAGACTCAAAGAGTCCTCGCCGCCCATCATCTCGTCCATAATTTCGTGCTGCTCTCCAGGATGCATCTGCTCCATATAATAATCACCAAGCATTTCAAGCTGGGAATCAGTCAGGTCTTCACAAGGAATCTTAGAAGCAATAAGTGATTCTGCTTCTTTAAAATCATCTTCGCCGCTGTGCGCAAAACCAAAAGTAATTGCAAGCAAAAAAACAAACCCAATAAATAATATTTTTCTCATATCATTTCACCTCAGATTATTTTACCATTGAAAGACCCTCTCGTTAGTCAAAGGTATTCCAGTGATAATAATGCGGAATTCATTAATCTTTCTATCAACAGGAAAAATAAGTCTTCCATTTGAATGATGGCTTGCTAGCTGTGGAGCAAAAGAAGGACGAACTGATTTCCAGCCATATTCTAGTGTAGCAATCTGTTTAAGGTCAAACTGGCTGAGGTCTACAGAGTGGGTATTTGCATAAACCATAAAAACAGCCTGCCCTTTACCAAATTCAATTGGTTGAATCTCTAAAGAAACATCCCCCGAATCCACAGTTCCGGTATATCTTGATTCAAAGTTTGTTAACACAGCATTCCCGTTTGTATCAACTCTGGGGAAGAGGATAAAGATAGAAAAGCCAATAGCAGCAGCCAGAACAATCCCATAAAATAAGCTATTTTTCATGATTAACATACCTCCCTTGTATGAATATATATCCTGCAATGAAAATGAATGCAAGGCCAGTTCCCCAAAATACCTTGGTAAACGATTGGAAAAATGGAATGCCAATAACAACAAGGCCTGTGTTAAATAAAATCATCTGTTTTGAAATGCACCTCTTCTTAAAGTAGAATCCTAGGGTTATGAACAATAGAATAAAAGCAGCTATCCAGAATGGAATTGCAACTTTTGTTAAGAAAAGAAGGGGCATGC
Source organism: Candidatus Woesearchaeota archaeon (assembly GCA_018303365.1). Taxonomy (GTDB): domain Archaea; phylum Nanobdellota; class Nanobdellia; order SCGC-AAA011-G17; family JACPNG01; genus JAGVYI01. Next base: position 882 of record JAGVYI010000014.1, on the reverse strand, counting down.
CTGTAGCAGCGATGCCAAAAAAGGCGAGTAAGGCTATTAAACCAAGGCAGATATTATGGCAGACTTGCCAGGACCCAAGAACACTAGCTAGCCCAGATGCACTTCCAACAAACCCTGCAATCCGCTCCTTTACAAACTTAATCATAACTTCTACCACCTCTTGCAGCATTCAATTAATCTATGTGTAAAATCTTTTAGTGCCATGTTATTCTGGTAAAAAAAGACAATGACAAACATTGCCCATAATATTGCTAATAATAAAAAAACAGGAAAAAGCGAGTAAGAAAAACTGAGTAGTGAATAAAATAAAGTAACTAAACTAAGAAGAAAAGGTAGCCTAAAAACAAGAAGAGGCTTTCCTACCTTCTCTTCAAGGGTGTAGTATATTCCAAGAATAGTCATGCCAATGAGAATTGCAAGTAAAATCAAATCATCAAAGTATCCAAACCAGTAAAGAAAGATAAGAAATATCCAGGTAAGGCTAAAACTTGTGCAAATAACACAATACTCCTTTTTTAAAAGGCTCTTTAAGAATAGTAGAAAAAAGAAAAAAATAGTCACAAACAAAAAGACAGAGAATACCCCAATCATAAAATCACCTCAAGACCAACCGAAACAAGAATCAAGAGGATAAACGTCATGGCAGTTCCCTGGAAAGGAATTGTATGCCCCATTAAATGACTTATGCGCCGGCTCAAAAAAGGGGAAAAAAGAACAACAAGCCCACCAACAATACTTCCACCAATAAAAGAATTAAAAACATATGTCCTGTTAAAAATAGATCCATATTCTCCAAAAAAAGACAAGTAAAAAGACGAATAACCTTGCATAATAGGCATTAGTGGAATTATGGTAAGAAAATAAGAAAAAAAGGCAATCCCA
>JAGVYI010000011.1 GCA_018303365.1 Candidatus Woesearchaeota archaeon | reverse complement strand
GCCTTCTTTCTAATCTTTTCAGGAAGATACCTTTCAGATATAAAACTTATTCCTCTGGCACTAAGAGCCTGGATCTCTGCTTTTGAGCCCATTTGCTTCATCATCTTAAACTGACGCTGCCACTCTTTATTATCTTTAAACCATTCGTATTCGGAAATCTGTTTTAAACGGCTCAAATCAGTGTCTTTAAACTTAATTAAATGTCTCTCAAGTTTATAGTCAGAAATATCATCTGCAGTGATGCCAATATAACTAACACCAGGAATCGCCATGCCCTCGGAAATATGGGCAAGACTAATGCTTCCATACTTAATGACTGAGTAAATGTAAACCCCCCAAGGGTCCATATCAGTTAGAACATAAATAGGCAGATTAAACTCGTTATAGAGTCGCTGCAGAAGTCTTCGAATACCCCTGGTTGTTTGGCCTTGTGAACTCATAATAAGGCAATTATGTTTATCCCAGAATTTGTCTTCATGAAGGCGCTCCCAGACAGCTGCCTTTTCCATATAAACAATAAACTTGGCATTGACCTTCTTGAATTTAATATCCTCAACATTACTTGGAATGCTCCAGCCGCCACTTCCAAGTTTGCTCCAGTCAATAGTATCTCCGCGGTCCTCAACAATAACCCTCCCAGCAACACTGCCATTCTTGTTAGCATTAATATTGAGTTGTTCACGGGAGTTTCCGGTTATAAGTTCAAGGTCCTCAATAACAGAATCACTCTCATTTTGCTCATCAACAATGTTAACCTTGGTTCCAGGAATAGTGCGCTTAACCTGATAATAAACATCCCTCAAACTCGCATGTTTGCCCTCACGAAGAAGAGCCTTGCTGACAGCAGCGACCTCAATAGTCTGCAAGAATTTTTTTGCATGAGCAACATTAAAAAAACTACGTGTAGAAAGTTTGTCTCCAAGAACCAAAGTGCGGTTTTTTTTATCAAATTCCACATTACTAAGAGCACGTATAGGAAGGACAATCTCCGGATTCTTGCTTTTTGATATATCATGCACTAGGCTAACACCCAGTTCTCTAAGAGAATCTGTAGGTTTACGACTTGGTCTGGATTTCTTTGCTGTTTTCATGGTTAATTAGAACAGGTAAAAGCTTGCGTAGGAGTCTCATAAGCCCCTGTTCAATGGTGTCTTTTTTCTCGCCTGAAATGTCCGAAAGACTATGGGCAAGCTCGGGTATGTATTTTTCAAAAAGGTTTGCTTTCTCTCTATGCTCCTTGGCTTTCACAGTCTTGCGAATATAAGAAGCAACCTTGCGACCGACCTCTTGCAAGGCAAGTTTCATCTCTTTAATAATCTCAGGATAATGGGCAATAGCCTCTTTTGATTCAGAGGTAAATGGAACCCATACTGAAGCAACATGAATGACAATCATGATTGGACCAGAAGGAAGTGCTCCCTTTGACTGGGAAATACCATAGTTTCGCCAGGCAGTTTGCACTATAGCGCGGCTAGAGGCACATGCCCCCTGCTGGTAGAGAAGTGGAACCCGGTTAGCAAAACGAAGAATTCGTGCTAAATCATCTGAAGAAAGATCCCCTCCATAAGCCATGCCAGCCTCAATCTGAAAGGGCATACCTCGATAAACACTCGGAGGTCTGGTAACGCTGGTAAAAAACTCTGCATTGATCTCTTTTTGAAGGCCCTTTAGCATAAGCTCTTCGCCAATAGGGCTTAAACAATTTGTAGGAGGGGCCATAATTTTTGTTTGTTGGATAGCACGAAAAACACGTTCGATAGAAACGCTGTCAACGCCAGAAGGCTTCTCAGTACCTTTAAGTTGGGCTTTCAGGCAAACCTCATTTGCAGTCTTATCGCTCACACGGGAAAAATCATTGGTAAGAAAAGACTTCAGGGTACGCTGCTTTGTATCCTTAAGCATATTCATAAGTGCACCAAGCTCAACCCCATACGGATGTGGCTTAATCTCTTTGGGTTCTATAGGAATTTCTTTTGTTGCACGCGGAAATTCAAGGCGTTGCCCATCAGGAGCAAGATATACAAGATGAAGATGTGGGTTAACAATTGCAGTCTGTTTCAGATATTCGTCAACACCCTGGCGACCACGCTGATACGTCCCTTCAAGCTCAAGCTCAATTCTGGTTCCGTGGTCCTTCTGCCAAGGCACTTCCCGGTCAGTTATAATCTCTGGTTCGTTGCGTTTTGTATCAATATGAAGTTCGTAGTAGTGGGCAGGTCTTTTTGGAGAAATCTTGGAAGTGATTTTTGTGGGTTTTCCAGTGGTCAGTTGGGCGTACATAACTGAAGCAGAAATACCTATTCCCTGTTGACCTCGGGATTGTTTCATAGCATGAAACTTTGAACCATAAAGAAGCTTTGCAAAAATACGCGGAATCTGCTCCTTAACAATGCCAGGGCCGTTGTCTTCAACAACAATGCGAAAGCGGTCGTCAGTCGCCTTATGGATTTCAACTAAGATTTCAGGAAGAACTTGCATCTCTTGGGTTGCATCAAGAGAATTATCAACAGCTTCCTTCACTGTGGTCAAAAGGGCCTTATGGGGATTATCAAATCCAAGAAGGTGGCGATTCTTGGTAAAAAACTCAGAGACAGATATCTCTCGTTGAAACTTTGCAAGCTCCTCGGCCTTGGTAATTTGTTTTGTCATACAAGCAAAAACTTTTAGAAGAAATTAAAAAGCTTTTGTTTTTCGAAGAGAGGATTTGCTAAAGATATAAAACACCTCATTTGGAATTTCTATCTCTTCATATTTATCAAGAAAAGACAAAAACCACGTTAATCTTTTCTTTGAAAGGGGCTTTCCAGAGAGGGTTTTTGTAGGAAAACTGGCAACAAAAAAAGAAGCATCAATTGAAGAGAGCAAAGGAAATGTTATGTTGCGCTCAAGGCTTTCTAAAGAGTCAAGTACTTTAAATAAAAAACAAACATCGCTTGATGGAAATGTTGGAACATCAAGAAGGTTTGCATGGATAGCTAAGCCACGTAAACCGCAGAAATTGGAAACGCCGTCAAAATAACGCTGAAGAAAAAGGCAGTCAAGACTACTAGCTTCAACTGCAAAATATTCAACATAGTCAATCCCCATATATGGATATGAAAAAGGGTTAAGACCGCACCCAAGGTCAAGGATCTTCTTTGGATGTGTATGGGGGAATAGTTTCTTATACAGGAGATTATAAGACGAAAGGCGCTCTTTTGTTGACTTATGGCTTGAAAGAAGCCTTTGGTGAAAATCAAGGGATTTCTCATCAAATTTCTTTGATAAAGATACGTAGCTAAGTAGATTATCAAGCATCTTCTCACGGTGTAAAGAAACCTGAAAAACCCCGTAAACCTCGCGAAGTTGTCTGCGTATTTCCTTAAGCATAGTGCGAAATAAAGCGCTGCGAAAAGGAGAAGGATGCTCTTTGAGAGCAGATGAAAATGAAGGGTTAGAAGAAAGGTAATTTCTAAGAAGCCTAAGAACAAAGCCATCATCAAGAGAAGAGAGTTCTGGTTTATCTTTGATGCGCCGAACAAAGTGGTGAAGATCCATATTAAAGATTGGTAAAGCGCCGCCTGGATTCAATAATTGCCCGATAAACATTACTATGGGGTGCACCCTTAAGCAAAGACTCAATAGCTTTGCGGGCTAATAAAACACTATCAATACTGCCAAGGATAGCAACAGTTTTTCCGTAAACACAGATGTGCGCACTAGTCATCTCTTCAATAGTGGAGCGGGCCTTACCATTTACACCAATACAACGGCTTTTCAGGCGAAGAAGTTTTTTCTTTGATTTACCTGCAAAGCCAGTAATGTCCACAACTTCGAGAATGGAATTTTCTTTAGAAAGTTCTGAAGCTGTTGCGGGAGAAAAACCGCGGGCAATGGCACGAACAACAGGTTTTGCCTCAAAAACAGATAGGCTAACCTCTCCTTGAAGGGTAACAATCCCTTCCTTGGAATCAACAATGATATGAACACCAAGAAGACGCTCAAGATGGCGTCGAGCAGCGCCTGCCTTACCAATAAAGACGGCAACCCTCTCCTTTGGAACGCGAATTTGTTCCGTAAACATTTTAGAACTCTTCTATATTTTCCAAACCCTTCAAGTGGTTCTTTTTCTTAAGCCATTCAACTTGATTTTTTGTGTATTTGTAAATAATATCTCCGCGGTCTTCACCGCCAAACTCCCAAGGTTGAACCAGCACAATATCCCCTTCTCTAACCCAAAGACGCCTTTTAAGACGACCCGGAATACGGCAAATTCGCACCTTCCCATCAAAACATGTAACCCTTGTGCGTGACGCTCCGAGGCGTTGCTGCAACACACCAAGAACCTCTTTACCATGAGGGGTACGGACTCGTAGAATCTGTTCTGGTTCTTGGATAACAGCTTTACTCATAAAAAGGAAAATAAGAAAAGCGATTTATAAAGGTTTGTAAAGATAATGTGAAATTTACAAAAATAACAAGGATAATTATTTTGAAATGGCAAAAAATTTCAGGAAAGTCTAAACAAAATAGTTCCGCGATAAATTTGCCTACCACGCTGCCTGTCTCGGGTATGCAGTGTACGTGTAACTTTAAGTTCCCCGTTAAAGTTATCCTTAAGTTTCTTACCAAGACTTCGAGCAAAGCGTTGAGAAGAGATATAAATATCATCCCCGTATTTGTGAGAAACAACTCTGGAAATAAAGACAGAGTCCCGTTTTGAAACCGCCTTCTTGATAAAATCAAGAACAGGAATGCTGTGTGGTCGAATCTGGATAACAGCTTCAAAATAATCCTTGTGTTTAGACAATAGAGAAGACTTGAGCATGAGGAACCCCCTGGATTATTATGATGCTCTCTTTTGAAACAAAGCCTAAGCGCATTGCAAGAGCAACGCTTTTCTTTCCGACAATATTCACATTAGGTATTTCCTCAAGCAGAGGGATAATCTGATCTTCACTGACATGCCAGCCATTGTAAAAACATTCGCTAACTTCCAAACTAAAATTTCCTTCAGAAAAGGATTTACCAAGAACATCATCGTCACAAACTGCAAGCACAGTCTGCCCCCCGCTTTGATGGATTTTGTAGTACATTTAAATCTTTGATTTGATAGGGTGTTTTGCTCCACAGGCAAGACAGCGTAAAAAGGCTACCTTTGCTTCTTTAACGATTTTTGTGTCTGGTTTACCACATTCATGGCAAATAACAAAATCAGTAACATATTGCTCAATTTTTGTATTGATAAGCTGGGAACCTATTTTCCTGCCAAGAATAAGGCGAGGGCCATCTAGAGAAGCAGGAGTAGCAAGTTCCCTTTGAAGATATTTAAGAGTATGCTGGGGTTCACGGCGAAGTGTACTACAAATCTGACCAAAATTGCTTACAATTGTGCGGTTTCCCTGTATGTGTCCCTTTACATGTGGAACTTCAAAACGCTCATAAGATAGTGCAGACTCGGGCAAGAGAGAATACGCCCTTTCAAGCAAGGCATCATAATCATACGTCATAATAAGAAAAGGAAAGAGCGATTTATAAAATTAACCTAAATAATCCTAAGTCTGGATGGACTTGGCTCAAAAATCTCTCCCTCACGAAGGAGTTCTTGGATAATATCTTCAGCTTCAGTCTCAGGCAAGCTAGAAGCAGCAACAACCTCATCAAAAGGAACACCCTCATTACCCCCAAGTCGGTCCACAATATCTAATATTTTCTGGCGGGAATTCCCGCTAACAACTTCAGAAACAACCTCCTCGGAAAAAGAGGTATCACTAAAAGTATCAGGGACAACTAATGGCCGAATAGTCGGAGAACCGAACATTTGTAAAAGTTCCAACTTACGGAGTATCTCAAAATGAAAGTCTTGAAGAACTTTAACAATCTCAGGATTAAGATACAGTTCACTGTTGTACTGGCGCGGCCGCCCAATCACCTGAACAAGGTTACCCACAGAAAGGTTAGACAAAAGAGTAACATCCTCCTTCCATACTTTAAGGCGAACAGGGGCGCTACCATCGTCAATAAGTGCAGACGCATAGTTTCTCTCATTATTAACAAAAACAGAAAGCACAGTCGCAATAATGTTAACCCTCGAAACACGCCTAGATGGAAAATCAAGGTAGTTAGATTCAAATTCACCCGCTTGGTAAATATAGGGGTAATAAAGCAAGTCACTAAGCCAAACAATACAAGCTGGATGTCTTTGTTGAACAGGAACCATTGTTAAAGTTTTTGAAATTTGCCCCGAACAGGCTCAAAAATATCTCCTTCTCTTTTTAATCTTTCTATAACTTCTTCAACTTGGGATTCATCAATTTTCTTTTCTGCTGATGCTTCTAAAATATCTTCTAATGGAACAGCATGCCCTTCAGACTTGCTAAGAAGAGAGTTGATAATCTCGCGAATAGTGCCAATGCGCGTACGCAAACTTGCACTAACCCCTGTAGAAATACGATCGATATCAATCTTTCCAGTCTCAGGGTCAATGCCAACTTGCATAAGGCAATACTTCAAAATACGGATTGCCCGCTGGGCATCAACACGGGTAATGTTTTGAGAAAGACGAACCCTTGCAGAAGCTTCTGAAAGCCTAATAAGTGCTTCAAGTTGACGAGCAGAGATAGGAATTGGTCTGATACCCTCGTCCCCTGGATCCCCGCTATTTCGAAGATCAACATAAAAATCCCGGATTTCCTTTGCTGCAACATCGCTCAGGTGGGGAAAGACATTCTGACGAACATAAGAAACGTATTTTTTAAGGATGGGGATTGGTATCTCTGGCTCAGCGGTCATTTTAACACGGTGAATATTAAGAACATGTGTTGCGATTTTGGAGTCAAGCTCCCGGCTTGGAATGTCGCGAACCGGAAAGATAAGGTCGAAACGGTTTATAAGGGCTGGAGGTAAGTCGATCTGAGAAGCAATGGGCTGAAAAGGGTCAAAGCGGCCATACTTTGGATTCGCTGCAGCAAGAACTGTTGTCTGCGCCTTTAAGGTAGCTTGGATATTAGCCTTGCTGATGCTTACTTGCTGCTGGGCAAGAGCCTCATGAAGTGCAGATGTATCTTCATGACTTATTTTATCAAGCTCATCTATCATTGCAAAGCCACCATTCGCAAGAACAAGTGTACCAGCCTCAAGAGCCCAACCACGTAGAAATTCGTCTTTGACAACAGCCGCAGTAAGGCCCGTTCCAGTCGCACCGCGTCCAGCAACATACCTTGCCTTTGGGGCGGCTTTAGCCATATAAGTAAGTATGGTAGACTTTGCAGCGCCAGGGTCACCAACCAGAAGAATATGCATATCTCCACGAGTGACAGTTCCATCTCCTCGCTCACGTTTTAAACCACCCATCATCTGAAAAATCAATGCTTCCTTGATATCTTCATGACCGAAAACAGAAGGAGCCACAGAATTAATAAGACGGTCATAAATCTTACTATCTGAAGCAAGTTCTTTAATCATCTCAACATCTGCATCTGAAAGCTCAATTTCTTCAAAAGTCTGTTCAATAGGTTCAATGTGATTTGCCTCAGCAATGATATCATAGCGAATAGATTGTGCACCACTTTTCAACTGAATGGGAACCTCTTTAATAATAGCACTGACACGCACCTTACTACCAGGGGTCGTTTTCTTCTCCATTCTTGGCTCTACAAGATCTTCTTTTAGGAAGACAGAGAGGCGCTTTGGCTGCTCACCACCAAAAAGCCCCTCAGGAACCTCTTCAAGAACAATACGCTGAGCATCAACAAGCTCCTTTGAGAGAAGAGAAAATTTTCCACGACGACCACAGCTACAACGGGTAGGTTCTTTAAATCTTGTATCGAGCTGCAAAATAGATATCGTGTTTCCACAACTAGGGCATTCAAATTTTGCAGAAGTAACCTGTGGCCGGACGTCTGAAGACTGGCGAACAATTCCTTCAACGCAGAAAAATTTATTCAAATGCTCACTACGAATGTCTCTGATCCTAAGAAGCTGAGCCTTTGGAAGATTAAAAAATCTAATGTGAAAATGTTTTGGTTGTAGGGCAGTGTTTTCAACAGCAATTTCAAAGGCGCGAACAGCCTCTTCAGGATCTTCTAAAAGGTTTTCAGCAAGTTCTGGCTCAAGAGGGTAAAGATCACCAAAATCAACAGAGAGTGAATGATCACCTCGGCGAACAGCCTCGTGGAATGGAATCTTGTAGTATTGCTCTAGAAACTCAGAAAAACGCTCTATTTGCTCGTTGATATCCATAAAATAAAAAAAGGAAAGAGCGATTATAAAGATTGTTATGAATCAAAACTAAATAAAAGAAAGCAGAGGTTATTGAAGTCTACGCAAATTCACAATAAGCTGGTCAACAGCTTCATGAAGCTTTTTCTCTGATTTTGTTCCAGTACAAACTATCTTTCCATTAGAAAACAAGAGAAAAGTTGCACGGGTTCCTGCAAGTTTATAGACCAATCCAGGAAATTGCTCTGGCTCATATTCCGTATTTTCCAAACTCATAGCAAGAGAATTCAGGTTAAGGTCCATCCCAATGCTCCCTGAAGCAACCATATTTTGAACCTTAATAACAGGGTCAACAGTAATCCTAATTTTAATCTTCTCTACGTTCTTGATAATGGCCTGTATAGCTTCCCTAACCTTTTTCATAGATTTCGCCCCTGTACAGACAACCTTCCCGGAACTGAATATAAGGGCAGAAGTTTTAGGCTCTTTAATGCGCATAACAAGCCCTGGAAATTGTTCAGGGTTATATTCTGTATTTGGTAAAGTTTCAGCCAGCTTAATAAGGGGGATGTCTTGTTCAAGGGAGGTAGTAGCAACAATGTTTTGAAGTTTGACCTCCTTCTTAACTGTAGGTTTGTTAGAAGCCTTCTTTGCAGATGTTTTTGCCATTTTTACCCCCAAGGATAATTTCTAATTTATAAACAAATAGGAAGGTATTTAAAACTATTTAAAAAGGTTATGTCACTTCTAAATAGTATCAAAACCGAAAGAAAAACACCGCTCACGGATGATGAACGAATGCCTATAAGCCCCCCTCACATCTCCAAAGATAAGCTTATTGGCACCGACACGTTTCTGAATTTCTTCAGAAAAAGAAGAAATATTAATAGGAGAATTAACCCAAATAGTGATTAGGTCTGAAGATGAAAGCCCATGTTTCTTTCTAAGGTCCTGGATACGCCTCATAAGTTCACGACTAAAGCCTTCTGCTTCAAGCTCGGGAGTAAGGTGAGACTCAAAAACAAGATTATCTTCCCCCTTCAAGAAGATAACCTCTTTAACATTAAGCTGACGCAAAATAATTGGGGTAAATGGTTTTAAAGAATCCCCTAAAGGAGAAGTGATTGTAACACTCAAAATGGGCCAGCGAGCTCCTAAGCGAAGCTGCGCTCTCTCAGAAAGTCCTCGCTGAACCAACTCCTGAACAAGATTCATTTGCTGCTCAAGCTCAAGATTGTGGAGGGTAGAAGAATACTTAGGGGGGGTTTGAAGGTGTATACTCGCATCAGTAAGATTATACTTTAGGCGAAAGTTTTGATATATCTTATCAGAAATAAACGGACAAATTGGAGCAAGGAGACACAACCCAGAAAAAAGACTACGGTAAATAACAGAAAGGGTAGCTCTATCCCCTTGATCTACACGTTCACGAACAAGTTGTATATATGAGCGACTAAGGTCATTAACAAGAAAGTCTATAAGTTGACGACCCGCGATATGGTACTCAAAAGAAGTCATTGCTTTCTCATAGGTAGTGATTGTAGACTGAAGCCTTGATAAAATCCACCTATCCTCAATGGCAACAACCCGCTTAGAAGAAACAAGCGTAGGTAATCTTGAAAGAATGTAAATATGAACATTCCATATAACATTAAGTCTACGCCAAACCTCTTGCTTAATAGTATCAGGATTAAAACGGCAGAGTTCATAAGGTGCAATATCCCAAAGGTAATAAAGGCGAAGAGCGTCAGCTCCGAGGGTAGAGATTCCTTCTTTAGCCCAGATAACATTCCCTACACTCTTACTCATTTTATCACCATGTTTATCCACAACCCACCCAGGCATGGAGACCGTTTTATATGGATTTTTAGAAAAGATAGAAACGTTGGTAAACATAAGATAATAAAACCATCCACGAACTTGGTCTTGAGACTCATTTATGCGGGAAGTAGGGAAATGAGAGTTAAAGAGATTCTTATTTTTAAAAGGATAACCAAGAGCAGCAAAGGGAGCAATGCTAGAATCATACCACACATCAAAAATGTCTGGAATACGGTTCATCTCCCCCTTGCAACGACATGGGAAGGAAACAAGACTAGCATTATGAAGATCAAAAGAAGAATCAAGCTGCTTAGGTGACTTCTGCTGAAGGTTGCGAAAAGATGAAATAATTTCATAATGACCACAAGAAGAACATCGCCAAAGAGGGATTGGTATACCCCAATAACGTTGTCTGGAAAAAGCCCAGTCCTCAGCATTAACAACCCAGTGCTCAAATCTCTCCTTTGCAAAAGACGGAAGCCAAGAAACCTTTTGAGTTTCTGCAAGCATTTTTTTTCTGGGAATTTTAAAGAACCATTGTTGACTCATACGAAAAAGGAGGGGAGACTTGCAACGCCAACATACAGGATAACTGTGGTTAATATGACCAGAAAAGACAACAGAATGTTGACGTTCAAGAAGAGAAACAATCTCCTTGTTGGCATCTTTAACAAAGAAGCCATCAAACATTCCTGCAAGAGAGGTAAATATGCCTTTTTCATCAACTGGAGATGGGTATGGAAGATTGTAAGCACGACCAAGTTCATAGTCACTCTTTCCGTGACCTGGGGCAAGGTGCACAAGACCCGTTCCATCCTGAACACTAACAAAGTGTTCAAAAACATCTTTTGTTTCAAGACCTTTCTTAGCTGCGGTCTTTGAAGCGATTCTTTCTTTAAGAAGAGGAACAGAAAGATAGACTTTATGGGCACGTGGATTTAAAGACAGTTCCTCTTGCTGGGGTACAGGAAGAAGAGGTAAGTAACGCTTCCCTGCAAGAGAAGATCCCTGAAAGCGTTCTAGAACTTTGTAAGAAAGACTGAGATCTTCAAGGAGAAAAAGACGTGAACTGGCAAGGATAAGCTTTCCATTGGGTGTCAAAACAAGGGAGTACTCTTCATCAGGATTAATAGCAATTCCAACATTAGAAACAAGTGTCCATGGGGTTGTTGTATAAACAAGAAGTGAAGAATCTTCACCAGCAAGGCGAAAGGCAACATACAAAGAAGGGTCACGCATAGAAGTATAAGAATCAGTCACCTCATAACCAGCAAGGGCAGTCTCGCACTGAGGACACCAATGAACTGGTTTTTGACCCTCATAAACTAACCCTTTCTTCCAAAGTTCCGAAAAGGCCCACCAAGCAGATTCAATGTAAGTGCGGTCATAAGTAAGATAAGGCTCTTTCCAAGAATACCAAGAACCAAGAGAAGAATAGACAGAAACCCAAGCATCTTTACTTGTCGTTGCAAGGGTTTTGCAAGCTTCAAGAAAGCGAACAACGCCATAAGATTCAATATCTTTTTTTGAATGGATTTTGATTTGACGCTCAACCATATTTTCAATAGGAAGGCCATGGGTATCAAACCCGGGTTGAAAAAGGACGTTGTACCCTTTCATAAAAGCAAGACGAAGTTGTACATCTTTATACACTGTATTACGGACATGGCCAACATGGGGCACAAAATTAGCATAAGGAGGACCATCAAGAAGAAAATAGCCTTTCCCTGTCTTGTTCTTCTTAGTAAGAAGCGAGAGAAGATCTATACGCTTCCAAAAAGAAAGCATCTCATTTTCAATAGACGAAATGTCATACATGGACCATAACCAAGAAAAGAAGTTTATATAGGTTTTGAAGGAAAAATCTAACATAAGGATAAATAGTAAAAAGTGCGCAAAACTATATAAAGTCAAGAGCAAAAGTTTTCATATGGGGGATTTATGGATTGAAAAATACAGACCAATAGACTTTTCCCAAGTCAAAGGACATAAAGAAATAATCAGAAGATTGACCGCAATGGTTGAACAGAAGAACATACCTCACCTATTATTTGCAGGACCTGCGGGTGTTGGTAAAACAACTGTGGCATTAATCATAGCAAAAAAAGTGTTCGGAGAAACATGGAAGCAAAATACACTTGAACTTAACGCATCAGATGAGAGGGGAATAGATGTAGTGCGGTCAACAATAAAAGACTTCGCAAGAACAAAAGCGATAGGGACAACGCTACCAAAGCTGATTTATTTAGATGAATGTGATGCACTTACAAGGGAAGCGCAACAGGCTTTAAGAAGAACAATGGAAAACTATACAACCACAGCAAGGTTCATCCTATCATGCAATTATTCATCAAAAATCATTGACCCAATACAATCAAGATGTACAGTCTTTAGATTCAGACCACTTGAAGAAAAAGATATGCAGGAAATAATTGAGGCTATAGCGTCAGTGGAAAAACTAAAGGTAACAGACAAAGCAAAAAGAGCCCTATTTAATATATCACAAGGAGATGCAAGAAAAGTGGAGAATATACTCCAAAGCTGTGCAACAATAAAAAAAGAAATTGACGAAAGCGCAATATGCGAAATCGTCGCCAAAGCACACCCTGAGGAGATAAGAGAAATATTAGATATAGCTCAAAAAGGGGAATATGTAAAAGCGAGAAAGAAACTTCTTGAAACAATGCTTCGGCAAGGGCTTTCTGGAATTGAAATGGTAAAGTATATTCAAAAAGAATTATGGAATATGGATATGGGTGACGAAGAGAAAGTAAGACTGACAGAACGCTGCGCAGAAATAGAATTTAGAATGGTGGAAGGGTCAGATGAATTCCTTCAACTTGAAGCCCTTCTAGCAAGCTTTATAAAAAAATGAAATTGCAATTTTTATACTCCCCAGCGTATGATAGGATGTTAATGTCCTTAATGGGACAAACATATGACTGGATAAAAGAAGCGAAAGCCAAGAGTTTCATAAAAAAATTTGAAAAAGAATGGATAAAAGAAGAAAAGGGCATAACGAAAGAAATTGAAAAGGTAAGTGGCCTAAAGTTTAGAAAGAATGTTGATTGCTTTGTTATTGAAGACATGGTATACGTAGCACTCTCGAACCCCTTAACAATAAAAGTACACAAAAGTATGAGACAGGTTAGAAATAATCTTATCCACGAACTCATCCATATTATACTAACCCAGAATAAAAAAAGTATTAAACTCATAAAAATACTAAACAAGAGTTATCCTAAAAAAGACCCGTTCTACAAAACACACCTTGCACTATTTATTATTGAGAGAAAAGTAATGGATAACCTTTATGGAAAAAATTACTTCGAAAGGGCTATAAAAGAAGACGAAGAAGTGGAAGATATGCAAGAACTGCGTGAAGAGTTCAACAAGCTATACCCTCACTTCAAAAAAGATATCATTGATTTTTTCGAAAGGAGAATTACGCAAAAATGATGTGGACAGAAAAGTATCGGCCTAGAAAAGAAGAAGAGGTCATTGGACAAGAAAGGCAGAAGGAAGTGATAAAAAGGGCAATAGAAGGGTGGAATCAAAATTCAAAGCCACTATTACTGCATGGCCCGCCAGGGGTAGGAAAAACATCTTACATCCATGCGCTAGCAAAACAAAATCAATATGAAATTCTTGAAGTTAATGCATCAGATACAAGAAGCAAAGAGAACCTACATAGAATTATAGGACAGGCACTAGCGCAACGCTCCCTTTTTGGGGGTAAAAAACTCATTCTTATTGATGAAGTAGACGGAATTGGAGGAAGTAAAGAAAGGGGAGGTATGGAGGAGCTCATAAAGCTATTGGAAAATCCAAGCACACCTGTGGTTTTAACGGCAAATGATATAGAAGATGAAAAGATGGAAAAGCTTAGAACAAAGATAAGAGAAGTTCCGTTTGAAAGATTAGAAACTGCAAAAATAGCGGCACTTCTCTGGAAAATAGTAAAAAAAGAAAATATAAAGGCTGATGAAAAAAGTGTCAAAAAGATAGCTAGGCAGAGCCGGGGAGACGTTAGGGGAGCAATAACAGATCTCCAAACAAGTAAAAATGAAGTTGGAGAGATTGAAGCATTGGACGAAGAAACAACAAGAAGGCAAAAAGAAGAAATAAAGCAAGCAGTGAAGGTTGTCCTGAAAACAAAGAAGGCTACTATTGCGCGCCAAGCAACAGAAAACATCGATCAAGACATTATAGATCTATCAAGAAAGGTGATAGGCCCAGTAATCTTTGGAAATGACGACGCCTATGGATATTGGATAGAAGAAAATATTCCTAAAGAGTATGACAAAGGAGACATTGAAAAAGCGTTTGAAGTATTGAGCAGGGCTGATGTGTTTCGCGGAAGAATAATGAGAAGGCAATATTATGGATATCTCACAACAATTCAAATGATGCTCACTGCAGGGGTAGCTATATCCAAATCAGAGAGAAGTGAAGCTCAAGTAAGGTACAGCAAAACAGAGCGTTCACCGAAACAAAACAAAAAATTGTGGTGGCTTGTAACAAAAAAAAGAGAAGCAATTGTAGGGAAGATAGCGCACAGTGTACATAGCTCGAAAAGAAAGGTCAAGGAAGAGTTTGGCATGTATAAACAAATAATAAAAGAAGACCCATTAATCGCCGAGAAAGTAAGACTTAGTGAGGATGAAGTGAACTATTTAAGAAAATAAAATAGTAAAGAACAATAATATTTTTAAGCAAACAAAATTAAAACAAAGAAAATGAGACTAAACGAACTTGAACCTGGGCAAGGAAAAATAAATGTAGAGGCGGAAATGACAAAAAAAGAAGAACCACGAGAGTTTACAAAGTTTGGAAAAGTAGGAAGGGTGTGCAAGGCAAAGATAAAAGACGAAAGTGGGGAGATAACACTCACACTCTGGAATGACGAAATAGATAACATAGACGTAGGGGACAAGGTTAAAATAACAAATGGATATTGTAACGAATTTCAGGGTGAACTTCAGATTACTGCAGGCAAATTCGGAAAATTAGAGGTTTTAAAAGGCGAACAATAAGTCAGATAAGTAGCAAAGTTCTCAAAAACGGTAAGAGCGAAGGAGCCGAATACGTTCTGAAGTCTTAGGATGGGTGCTAAAAAGGCTCACAAAGTTTCGACCGCGAAAAGGGTTCACAATAAATAAGCTGGCACCAGCCTCGGAACCAAAGCGGAGAGGTCGTGAAGAATTGGCATTCTCAAGCTTTTCTAGAGCAGAAGCAAGACCATTTCCAGTGTGTAAAAGTTTCGCTGCTGATTCGTCAGCATAGTATTCTCTGCTCCGGCTAAGGGTAAGTTGAATAATTAAAGCTAAAAAGGGAGCAAGGATAGCAAGAATAATGACACCAAAAATATTTTGTCCACCACGATCATCTCTACCACCAAAGCCACCGAAAATAGCTGCCCACTGGGCCATCGTCGCAAGGTAGGAAATTACACCAGCAATAGTAGCAGCAACAGTCGCAATTAAAACATCGCGATGCTTAATGTGGGAAATTTCATGAGCTATAACTCCTTGGAGTTCATTAGAGGAAAGTACACGAATAATACCATCTGTAGCTGCAACAGACGCATGGTTTGGACTACGACCAGTAGCAAAGGCGTTAAGGTTATCTGAAGGAATAATATAAACACTGGGCATAGGCACTTTGGCTCTAGAAGAAACCTCGCGAACAACACGATAAAGTTCAGGAGCATCAGTTTCAGAAACCTTTCGCGCACGGTACATTGAAAGGACAAATTTATCAGAATACCAGTAAGTAAAAAAGTTCATAATAATAACAAAAAAAAGTGCAAAAATAAAACCAATCTGACCAGCAAGAACCTGACCGAAAAATAGAAGCAAGAAAGTCAAAGCTCCAAGCAAAAGGAAAGTCTTAATGACATTCGAGGACATACAAAAACACCATAGAACAAAAGAATAAGTTGATTTTTAAAACTATCCTTTGGAAGTCACCGTCAAAAAGTTAATAATAAACTATTTATATAGCCCCTTCAGAAGAATAAAAGATGGACTCGCACAAGATAGAAAAAAAAGAGGTTAGCGAAGCTAAAAAAACAATTGATAAGCTAAAAGAAGAAGTCTCTAAAGTTATTGTTGGGCAAAACATAGTAGTGGATAGCCTAATAAGGGCCCTTCTTGCAAACGGACACGTCCTGTTAGAGGGCCTGCCAGGAATAGCAAAGACAATGACTATTAGGGCTCTTGCAAAAGCGACAGGATGTAAATTCTCAAGGATACAATTCACAATTGATCTCTTGCCAACAGATATTATCGGGCTTACTACTTACGACCCAAAAAGGGGATTTAAGGTAGAAAAAGGTCCAGTCTTCGCAAATTTTATTATTGCTGATGAAATAAATAGGAGTTCACCAAAGACTCAGTCAGCGCTTTTAGAAGCAATGCAAGAAAAGCAGGTAACCATTGGAAAGAATACACACGACCTTGAGCTTCCTTTCTTTGTAATGGCAACTCAAAACCCAATTGAATCATCTGGAGTCTATCCTCTGCCTGAAGCACAAGTGGACAGATTCCTCTTCAAAGTTTATATGGATTTCCCGTCGGAAGAGGAAGAAGTGCAGGTACTCAATCAAAACGTGACACTCAACAAGTTTGAGGACTTTAAAGTAAAGGAGGTCCTTAACCCGAAAAAGATCATAGAAATGCAAAATATGGTAAGGAAAATCTACCTAGCAAAAGAAATGGAAAAATACATTGTCAGGGTAGTAAACGCAACAAGACAAAAAATAACAAGGTTAGGAAAGTATATCGAATACGGTGCCTCTCCAAGAGCATCAATTGGCATATTTATCGCAGCAAAAGCGCAGGCACTTATGGAAGGGGATACATATGTAACACCAAAACATGTAAAGAGAGTGGCATATGATGTAATGAGGCACAGGATACTACTTAACTATGAAGGACAGGCAGAAGGAGTGAAAACAGACGATGTAATAAGGGAAGTTCTAAGCAAAGTACCAATACCATGATAAGGAAAAAAAGAAAACTTGAAGTTGACCTGACACCAAAGATAAAGAAACTAGAAATAATAACAAAGGGGTTGGTCAGCAACCAAGTGCAGGGAAGGTATCAAAGTGTTTTCAAAGGAAGAGGGCTGGAATTTGAATCGTACCGCCCATATGCACCAGATGATGATGCATCAATGATTGACTGGAAGGCAACAGCTAAAGGAGGGCAGGTGTTGGTAAAAGAATACAGAGAAGAAAGAAATCTCAACATATTCTTTCTGATTGATGCAAGTGATAGCATGGTCTTTGGATCAACACAAAAGCTCAAGAGCGAGTTTGCCGCAGAAGTGGTAAGTTCTCTTGCTTTCACTATGCTTGAAGCAGGAGATAAGATTGGCTTTGCAACATTTAGTGATAAAATCACAAACATAAACGCACCTGGAGATGGGAAAGAGAAATTTTTTGCCCTGACAAGGACATTAGTAGACTCAGAGAACTATGGTGGGCTCTTTGAATTTGATACTGCAGCAAAATTTCTTCTGGAATATCTCAAGGGAGAGTCTCTTGTTATTATCGTCTCTGACTTTGTCGGTCTACGGGAAAACTGGACAGAACATCTTAAGATGGCAGCGAAGAAGTTTGATATAATTTGCATCATGGTAAGAGATCCAAGAGACAGAACACTCCCAGATGAAAGGATACAAGTTATGCTGGCAGACCCTTATACAAAAGAAAAAACAATAGTTGATGCAAAATTAATCAGGGAAGCATATGAGGAATACGTAAAAAGACAGGAAGAAGAGATAGGGGATACGCTACGAAGCTTAAACGTTGAACTTCTTAGTATAAGTACAGACAAGCCTTTCATAAAGCCCTTAATGACATTTTTCAATAGAAGGCAAAGAAAATGGCGATAATTGTTGAAGATCCGTACTTCCTATGGTTTCTCCTAACACTGCCGATTTTATTTATAGTCCATATAGCAACAGTAAAGACAAATAGGGCAAAGGCCCTCAAGTTTGCAAATTTTGACGCTATTGCAAGGGTAACGGGAAAGCAGGTATTCTCCAGAAACTTCACACTCTTATTCTTTAGGCTACTTGCAATAACTTTTATCATCTTCGCTCTTTCTGGAACAAAGTTGAGTTACGTTGGGCAAAGCAACGAGTCTGACTTTGTCATTGCAATTGATGCATCAGCAAGCATGGCTGCAAAGGATTTCACACCAAGCCGTCTTGCGGCAGCAAGGGCACAAGCATTAAATTTCGTAGACAGACTACAACCCGGAACTCAGGTAGGGATTATCAGTTTTTCAGGAACATCAGAGGTCATCATTCAGCCAACAGATGACTTAGGGCGGGCAAAAAGAAAGATTGAAGATGTTGTTATAAGGGAAATTGGGGGAACAGACTTGGGAGAGGCCATCACAACTGCAACAAGCATGATTCTACCAAGTAAGAAAGCAAAAACAATAATATTACTTACAGATGGTCAAGGGAATGTAGGGATCCCTCTAAAGGAAGCGACGCAGTATGCGACAAATGAAGGAGTAACAATACATACGATTGGAATAGGAACAACAGAAGGAGGGGCATTTGCCGGCCTAGATATAGTCTCAACAATAGATGAAGACAGTCTCAAAGAAATAGCGCAAGCAAGTGGTGGAAAATACTTTCCAGCACAGACAGAAAGGGAACTTGCTGAAGCATATCAAGAGATTGCAGCAACGACAAAAGGGAACATAACAAAAGACCTCACAGTAAGTCTTATAGGATTAGCACTAGCCATACTCATTGTCGAATGGTTGTTGGCAAATACAAGATTCAGAACGCTTCCTTAAGAAGTAACATAATGCGCCTATAATAAATTGGAGAGTAGGATACCTTATAAGAAGCAGCAAGACGGCGAAGTGTGGAAAAATCAAGAAACACCTCTTTCTGTGAGAGCAAAAAAGAAAATTTTCTTGAAAACAAAAACTGACAGAATTGAGTAACATTCTTTGGGTGAAGTGTACGTTTACATCTTTCAAAGTCGATAAGCACAGGCTTACCACGCCGCATAATCACATTGCGATAAGGCCTGTGCATCTCGAACTTGTTAAGCCTGAGAACATCTAACCTACGGCATTGAGAAAGAATATCAAGGACAGCACGAAGAAGATAAGAACGTCTGGCACAAGCAGCCCAATCAATAAAAAAAGGACCATCCAGAAATTCTTCAACAATATGCTCTGAATTCGAAAGAATAAGCCTAGGCCCAATTGCATAAGGCCGTAGAAAAGAAAGCCAGTAAGCTTCATTGGCAATGCGGCCTATCGCTCGAGAGCTAGGATGTAAGGCTTTTACCACGACCTTGTTACCACGATAAAATCCAACAGAGATGACTCCCCTATGCCCCTCTCTAAAAAAGCTTAGGTGAGATATTTTTGAAAGCATAAATTGAGAAAACGCGAAACATTTTTAAATATCACTACCCGAAGTCAAAATAGTGAAATCAGGGAAAGAGGCCCATGTATGAAAAAAACGACAGCTATAATTCTGTTTATTTTCCTCATACTGGCACAAAGGGTAAGAGCAGAAATAAACATAAACGATGCAGCGAACTGGGTTCAAGATCAAGTTAGTGATGGGGCAATAAATAATGACATAGTAGATACAGCCACAGGGGCGCTTGGTCTTGCGGCAGTAGGAAGGACTGCGCAGGCAAACCAACTGACAACATACCTTCAAGACAACAAAAATAGCCAAGGATGTTGGCCGCAAAATGGATGTAGGGTTAAAGACACAGCGCTGACAGCCATAGCCTTAGCAAATCTTAACAAGGACTCAGCAGACGCAATAGACTGGCTCCAAAGAGCACAAACAGGAACCCTCCAGAATGGTGAATGGTTTCTTCAGGTAATTACACAAGCACAAGGAACATGTAAGATAAACTACCTTGACGGCACAAATGAGCAAGAAGTAACTGTGCAAATACAAAACGGAAGATTTCCCGCATGTCAAAACAGCACATTTCTAAACCTAAACACCTGCCTAAGACCAGGTCTGCTTACAAGAAATCCAAGAACAAGCGTTCAAGTTGACTGTAGGGAACTTGAAGGAACACCAAGAGTCGCAACAACATTCAAAAAACAAAACAGCTATTACATATTTGAAAGCGAGCAAGCTGAACAGGCAGATGTGTTTATAAGGAATGCCTGTTACGGACAATCATTTCGCAACACTTGTCACTATGAAAGTTCGCTCTATGCAAATTGGGCACTAAAAGAAACAAATCAGGAAGAAAATGTAGACTTCTACCTTTTATTAAACTATGAAAAAACAAGCAACAGACACAACGCGCTGCTCTATCAATCTTTGCAAAGGCAAGCATTCATTGAAGAACTAAAAGAAAAGCAAAGAAGAGATGGCAGCTGGGACCGCGACGTAGAAACAACCGCCTTGACAATTCTGGCACTAAGAGGAGGCGTTGGAACAGAGCAAAGCCTTCAAAAAGCATTGGATTGGCTAGAGACAAAACAGACCCCTTCAGGCTCATTTGAGAGCGCAAGAAACACTGCCCTGGTACTTTGGGCTGTTGGAGAGACAACAGGAGTTGTAGCAACAGCGCAGCAAACACAAAGCGGGAACAACCCTCCGGGCTCTCCTACAGTAACATTCGTCAGCCCAACACCACAGGACAATGCTCAAGTGAACAGCCCACCTATACAGATAAACATAACAACAGATAGGGACGCCCAAGGGGTAAAAGTTGAATTGGATAGAAAAGTTAACCTAAGCATGGAACAAAGAACGCCACGAAACTTCTTTATTGAAATAAACCAAGAGACACTTAACTCGGATGGAAACTATATCTACCGAGTGTTTGCAACAAGCCCAGATGGAGTAACAGCCAGGACAGCAGAGAGAAGTATAAAAGTTGGTCAAGGACTAGTTGTTTGTACTTCTGGAGGAACAAGACCCTGTACAAAACAAGCAGGGGTCTGCTCGGGAACTGTAGAAATGTGTATTAATGGTTTTTTTAGGTCTTGCAGTGAGACAACGTACTCTCAACACAATACAAGTTATCAAGGAACAGAAACGAGTTGCGATAGAATAGACAATGACTGCGACGGAAATATAGACCAAGGATGTAGTTGTGTTATAGGAAATACAAGAGCATGTGGCCAGCAAGAAGGATTGTGTCAAGGGGTTAACGAAACCTGTACAGGAGGACAATGGCCTGGCTGTGATTACCAAGCGATCCCAAAGTATGAATCAGAAGAAACAAGTTGTAGCGACAGTCTAGACAATGATTGCAATGGTAGGACTGACCTTGAAGACTTAAGCTGCCAAGAAAAGAGAGGAACAAGCATAACAGATGTTATCTGTGACAAGGATGAAAGCTGTGAACCAGAAAGGGGAGAAGATGCAGACAACTGCCCAAGTGACTGTGCCAAAGATGATATTGACCTTCTTTGTGGTAATGGATTTCAGGATGGGATAACTTTCGAAGAAGGGATTGACTGTGGAGGGCTTTGCCCGCCTTGTGGGTCTGAAGATAGTATAACACCATCACAAGAAAAAGATAGATTTGAAGGTGAAAACCTTGAAGCGCCAATACAAACAACTGTTGAAGAAAAAGGTGGAGGATTTCCGTGGCTAGCAATATTCATCATCATTTTAATTGGATTAGGAGTATTCTTCTTTTACAGGAGGTATTACAAAAAACCAGAGAAGGATAGATTTGATTTTTTTAAAAAGGAAGAAATGCAGCAAAACCCTAATGAAGCGCAAAGAAGACAACAGCAAAGTGTATGGAAGGCGCCAATAGTAAAAGGAAGCTTTCAGAAAAAAGCAGGAGACATTGAAAACCAGCTTGAGAAGTCATTAAGTGAAGCAAAAAAAATGCTTAAAAGAAAATGAACAATGGTAAAAAGAATATTGTTTTTCTGGGTACTCCTGCTCATAGTGCCAAACATAGTGGCTGCACAGATTGTTCTTGAAAAAGAGAACAAAGAATATTTGCCGCAGGAAAACTTTCAAGGGCAAATTAATCTCAAAGAGCAACCAATAGAACCACTAAATCCTAAAGATATATTTTGGGAGAAGGAAGGTCAGAAA
The DNA here is from genome assembly GCA_018303365.1 of Candidatus Woesearchaeota archaeon. GTDB lineage: Archaea > Nanobdellota > Nanobdellia > SCGC-AAA011-G17 > JACPNG01 > JAGVYI01. Next base: position 6,750 of record JAGVYI010000011.1, on the reverse strand, counting down.
TTAAAAATATCTCCGATTCTCATAAGCATAGGGCAACAAAGATACGGGGTCTATTTTAAGGTACCAATCCAGCCAGAAGGTGTTGCAAACTGGGGGGTAAAGCTCCTGTACATAAAAGAAGGGGTACTCAAAGAAGTTGAACAAAGGCAAGAGGTAAATATCAGAGAAGGCCAAGCGGTAGAAATAAATCCACCAATAATAAAAATATTAGAAGAAGCAAGTAACCAACTCTACGAAATAAGCTTAAAGAACAAAGGCCAACAAACAATCCAAGTAAATTTGCAAGAGAATGAAACATTCTTGGTATTTCAAAGGGAAGTAATAACAATAAATCCCACTGAGACAAAAAAAGCATTTCTACAAGCTTTCACAGAAGAGATTGAAAATAGAACTGAAGCAAAGGTACAGGTAAGTTACAAGCAAAGATTATACAGTATGCCAATATACATCGAGAAGGTTAGTGAAGAAAACAAAACCACTACACTACACGGGGAGAAACCAGAGCAGCAGCAAACAGAACAACAAAATCAAGAGCAGCAGCAAACCCAAAACCAGACAATAGATAAACACACAGCGGACGTAAAGCAAAATGAAACAAATCAAACCAATAAGGCACAGCCAGAAGAAACCATAACAAAACAAGAGCAGGAAGTAATGTTTATAGTAGCAAATAATAGGATAGAGCGGACACTTCAGGAAAATAAAAGAGCAGGTGGACCCCTTGGGATAAAAAGCAACATGAAAGAAAAACCATCAATAATAAGTATTGTGGTAAAGGGGGGTATTGCAGATATCATAGATATAAATCAATCCACACTGGAAATTCCTCCAGAAAAGACCAGAGAAGTATACCTTTGGATAAATAAAGAAGGCCAAGCAGAACCGAAGACTTATACAGGAACAATAGAAGCTGAAATGGATGGGAGGGTCTTAGATAACATAGAAGTCTTAATAAAAATTGAAAGAGAGGAGCAAGGAATAATAGAAAAAGGACAAAAAGATAAAAATATATTGGCGCCTTCAAGAGAAGAACAGGAAGAATTGCTCGATACCCAATTCATCCCACTAAATTTTTCATTAACAAGCGAGATAGGAATAGAAGACAAGCAAAGGTCACAAAATAAGGCATTCATTCTGCTACTTACCCTTTCAATGGTCATCGCAATATTTATATTTTACAAAGAAAGGACAAGAACAAAAAAGAAAAAAACACTAAAAACCCTCATAAAGGAAAGAGAGAATTAAGGTTTTCCTTGTTTAAGGAGTTGTAACTCTGCCCTTATGTTCTTAAGATGGAAATCATACTGGTGAAGTCGGGATAAAAAGTCATTAAAAAGAACGCTTGCTTCTGAAGAAAGGATAGAAAGTTGTGGAGGGGAAACAATCTCAAGAGAAGAAGGCATGTAGTAAACACAGATACCAATAAGCCTGTCTAGGTTAGGAACAGAAATATCAACATCTGCAAATGTGCTCCAAAATCCTTTTACCTCTGCAGCATCATAAATCACAGACTCATGAACAGTTATATCCTCCTCAGACTTTAACTTATTAATAACATCATTGATAATCTGCTCAACATGATCTTTGGGCTGACCGACTATCTCGATGACAATCTTTGCTGTGATTTTGTTATCATTCATTGTAAATAAAAGCAAGGATAACACACAAAAGCACAAAGGCAAAAAAATAGACAGCATAACGCCGCTCTTGAGCCTGCCCAGAAGCGTAGATAACCTTGCCAGGGGAATCAAAGGAAAGGTTTGAATTTAAAGAGTTTTCGGTTAATAGAGATGGACCGTGCACAGCAATCTCTTCTGAAATAGAAGATTCTGCAGAAGAGCGCCTGGAAACAGTCGTAGACGAATTCTTAACAACAGTTATAGTCTGGCAAAAAGAACTGTCGACACCATCAAGAGCAAAAGGAAGAGAATCTTCCTCTCCAAAACCGCCAGCCACGACCCTGTATGCACCAGCTGAGAAACGCTGTTTACAATCAGGATTGATCTGGAGGGGAATAGTAAAAGAATAATTAGTATAGCGAGAAGGAACTTGAAAGGTGGTCTCTCTACTTATCTTAGACCCGGAAGAAGAAATAGCATAAACAGAAACAGTCCTCTTTGAAGAGTTGCCCCTATTGACTGTGAGACGAACCCTGATAAGGTCTCCAAACCTAGCAAGGTTATCACTGCCAAGATAAAGGCGCTCAAGCCTAACAAGACTAGAAATTGGGGTAGAAATAACATAAGATGAACCTAACGAAGGAGAAGCCTGAACCCAGCCGTTGCCTATAAATGTCCAAGAAGACCCCTCCAATGTATCACCATAGGAAACGTCGTCAAGAAGGTTTCCATTAGGGTCAAAGAGGCGAACATTTTCAAGACCATCATTATTCAAACTGAAATCACCATCTCCGTTACGGTAGATAACTAAGTAAGAAAAGGGGGAGATAATAAGACTCCCGTGCACATGAACATCACTAATAATAAGTTGATGTGTATCAAACGAATCCTTAAGAACAACCCCTAAAAGGTTTATAGGAACTGGACCGTCGTTATAAAGTTCAACCCACTCCCCATCCGGAGCAGGAGCATTATCTGCCCCCTCAGGATTAGCAAGGAACTCCGAAATGATAAGTGAAGAATAATTTGTAGAAGAATTAGAGGCTATAGATGTGTTGAAGATACTATTAACGGCACCAGGAGTACCATTTACAAGAAGACTTGCTCCCCAGTTGAAAGACGAGTCGTTCAAAAAGGGATTGCGCTTCTCAAGTGTGTGGCCATCTCCATCAGCTCCGAAAGAAGAGAGATAACTAAAGTTAATTATTAGTGAGCCATTTGAAAGAAGAACTGCATCCCCCGTATTTGTTAGGGTAAACGAGCCGTCAATAACAGAATAATTTCCATCAGAATCGTTCCATACCCCATCTCCATTCCCATAGTAACTATCGAATCCTGAAAGGCTGCGAGCAACTACTATATAGGAAACCGGTAAAATGAAAGAATTATCAAGAGATGAACCATCAATAGACCAAGAAGAAAGATTAATACTTTCATTGCCGCTATTATAAAGTTCAAGCCATTCTAAGTCAGCATCACTCCCTTGAGAGGTAGATGGGTTATACATAACTTCATTTAAAACAAGCCCTCCCCAAGCAAAAGGGAGGAAAGTGAAGAAAATACAGCAAAGAAACAGAATCTTCATTCTAGAGGAAAACATGCGAAAGGAATGCCCTCCTCTAAGCAAGACAGGGGTATAGAATAGTTCTGTTTTGTTCTTCCAAGTTTGTCTAAGGAAAAAAAATACCACCCCTTGTAGTGGAATTTGATAGCAATAAAAGGTTCTGCACAAAAGCGTGAAGCAATAGTGCGCAAATCATCAATCTCTTTTTGAGAGAAGTACTTTATTGATTTCTGTGTATGTTTACACTCAAGAACAAAAAGTCTTCCTTTGCTACTTACAAGAAGGTCACACGAAGGAAGAGGAACGCTTCCTGAACCAGCAACACGAACAACCCCATAACCAGCATCCCAGAATTTATGAAAAAGTTCACGCTCAGCTCGGGTCCCCTTATCCTTGTTCATAAGAAAAATAAGAAAAAAGATAATAAAAATATTTTGATTATACGTCGCGCTTCTTCAATGTAGAGCGATTGTTCTCCTTTGAACGAAACTCAGCATCTTTGATAAGTTGCCTTACCTTGTCACTCAGTGCAACAACAAACTCATCACTCACATTAAATTTTGTAGATTCCTTTACCTTACTTCGAACAACAAGCAAATCTGCCATAATATATCCTCCTTTTCTAAATTTTAGGGATTAGTGCAACAGTGCACAAGTAAATAGAAAAAAAATAGCACCCATATATAAAGTTTTGCCCTATTTCTTGCTAAAACTAGGTTTTTTTATGGTTTTAGAACCTTTTACAAAAAAAAGAAAATGGTAAGTTCGCGCACCATGAAATACAGCAGAAGATTTTTTAAGATAAAAACCTCCGTTGATAGCTATGGGGCAGACAAAGGAAGGGTCAAAAACAATCACCCCCACACCCTTTGAAACAACGAAAGAAACTTGAGAGAAGAACTGTGAAAGATATTCGGAGGCTTCTAAAGAAGAAACACGTCTACGCGGATAGGGTAAAAAGGAAAGGGCAAAAGAAACTTCGCCAGTAAGAAAAGAAGTATCAAGCCAATCAAGACCGCGGACAGAAAAAGAGGTATCAGACTTTGCAAGACGAGAGTGAATCGTAGCTGAAGAAATAAAATGTTTTGAAGAGCTAAATCCAAATACCGTAGAACAACCAAAAAGACTAGCCTCAATGGCAAGTACACCATCATAACATGTGGGGTCGACAACAGAATCCTCTGGAGATACTTCACAAAAGCGAATTAGGGCATACGCTAGAATAGGGATAGTTCCACCAGAGAAAGGACGAACACGGTATGAACGCTTGTCCATCTGGTTGGCAACAAGAAGACCAAGAGAACAAAAATTATCAACAATATCAACAACAAAAACAGTGGAGCTCGAAAGATTAACACGTTTGCCATTGCGGAAAAAAATTCCCCCTACAGAAGACCCAATATCATTAGAATTAAAACGATGGTTTCCCTGCCGAAAACAGCGAACAACAAAATCATCGTTAATAAATGAAGGTGAGATTTTTTTCACATGGTCTAGAATGTCCTTTTTAGATGTAAAATGAAAACAGTCAAAGAACGTATAAAGACGGATGACACTGCGAGCTTTTAATATAAAAGAATCAACATTAGTGCAAGAAAAAAGAACCCTCCCGGGTGTAACAATTTTGCCCCGTACTCCAAGAATCTCTCGAAGCTCAAGAAGGACAATAGGTTCAAGGCCCCTAAGGGTCGTAACAAGATAGCGCATCTCTACCCAAAAAAGAAGAGGTTTAAAAGAATTGTGGAAAATCGGGAAACTAGTCGCGAGAAAAAGATGAAAACTCGCCTGTTATCGACTCTTCTTCTAAAAGAGCCTCCTCTACGCAAGAATTACCGGGACTACTCATGCAAAAAGAAACGAACTGATGGACAGGGTTGGCCTCACCTTCGACAACAATCTCAACGCGACCATCAGGCAAGTTGCGAACAAACCCAACAAGTCCCAGCTTAACAGCCTCTTCCTTAACAAGTCGACGAAAGGACACCCCTTGGACTATTCCCGAAACAAGAAGATGAAACCGCATAAACATTAAAAAAGAAAGAAAGAAGGGTTACTTCCTTCGTGCATACCCAAAAACAGACTTTACAGCAACAACTATTGTTGCAGGCACAAACAAGACCAAAATGGCTTGAAGAATATTGCCTAGAATTGAAAGATTGTTGCTGCTAAAAACATCACCCCCAAGGGAACTGACAACAACAAGAACTGCTCCTGCCATCATAAAGGACACAGATTCCTTTTCAGTAATATTCAAAAGCCCAACTAAAAGACCAATAAGTACGAGAATCCAGCCTAAACTCGTGGCAAGCCCTCCAAGACTTCCTCCGATAAGCCCAAGAATAACAGCTATAAGCACACCCGCAAGGAACGCCCAACTTCCAATCTTATCATTCATACGATCGCCTCCTTTCTTGTTTTTTTAAAAGCAAAAAGTAATATTCTTAAGTAGGAACCAGATTTATAAATATTAGTTACTACTCAATGTTAAGAAAGCTCTGCCAAATAAATGCCATGTTTTGTAGATGTGATTTTAACTCGGACAAGATCTCCAATCACATTTGAACAGTTCTCAATAGTAATAGCACGGTTGCGACAAACACCGATCATTTGTCTAGAAAACCAACCAGGCCCCACTATATTAGCATAAACTTTCTCACCTCTCTGAAATACAATCGGAAAAGAAGGGCGCCGGACAATGCCCGTATCATGAGGAGCGTGAAGAAGTCGCAAAGAAAACCTACACTCCCATTGACGAAGTTGCTGACGGAATTTCCAGAGACTCTGGGGCTTACAAGAAGCCTTACGCCCATAGCGATGAATATTGTAGCGCTGCAACCCAACAGAAGCGCCTATTCTGCGAGCGAAAATAAGAACATCTTCTACACCTTTTTCATTAATACCTGGAAGATAAACAGGATTAAGCCAAAGGGAAATGCCAGAAGAAACGATATGTTCGCACAAACGAAGAATGCGCGAAATATCATATCCGGGCATACCCATTAAATACTTTGTTTGTGGTGTGTCAAGCCCATGAATTGAGAGGTGGATCTTAGAAAGACCAGCCTGAGCAAGTCTAGAAATTTGAGGTTCGGAAAGCATATTACCGTTTGTTTGAAGAGCAACCTCCTCAAAAGAATTTAAAGAAGATATTCCAGAAATAAGCTCAAAAAGCCAAGGATAAGTGCCTGGATCACCAACACCATCAATATGCGCAATAAGACCATCTCCTTTAAAGGAACAAACACGGCTAACCCAAGATAGAAGGTAAGAAGGATCAACAAGGGTATGCTTCAAGTGAATATTGCTAAAGGGGCCAGCATCGGTGGAGCAAAAAACACAGTTCATATTACAAAGGGTAGTGGGTCTGATTTGCAGAAGGTTCGTCCCACGGTCAACTATTCCAAAATGAATAGCTCCCAGGAGGGGGATTTGTGTAGAAGAATCAATACTAAAAATAAGGGGCGCATCAAGAATAGAACCCATAAGGTAAAAATGAACACAAATATTAATAAAACTATCCTAAAAGAGCAAAAAAGTGATACTTGGAAAAATTGTAGGAAAGGTTGG
>JAGVYI010000010.1 GCA_018303365.1 Candidatus Woesearchaeota archaeon | reverse complement strand
AATTACTGAGGGTTCTATTGGTGTTAATTGCGGAAACTTTGATGCTTCTATTTGGGGTGCTTATAATGATGAAGCGGGGAGAATTAATGAAGTTGATATTGATTTAGGATATTCTGGAAAAATAGGTCCTAATCTTTCAGGAAGAATCGGTCTTGCAAGGTGGGAGTTTACTGAAACTGGTGGAAAAAATGATGCAGCCATTGCAAGTGCAAGCTATACTGGTCTTCCTGTTGAACTGCGTATCAAGGCTACAAAACTTCTTGATGCAGACGGGCTTGAACTTAAAGCAACTGCTTTTAAGGATTTTCAACTTGGAAAGGTTGGAGAAGCTTCAATTTCTCTGAGACCGGAAGTCAGAGCTGTTTGTCTTAATGACTTTTTTGGTGTGACTGACTGCCCAAGCGGCATTGTTGGCGGCCTTTCTCTTAATATGAGAAAAGGAAATGTTGACACAGGTGTGAAAATTGAATACCATGATGGAAAGGGCAGATTTGGAAATGCTACGGTTTTCGGCTTGAATATTGGTTATTCTTTTTAAGAATTTGTTAGTCGAGGTAAGCATTATAAAGCACTGGTTTTAGGATATCTTATGGCTGAGAAATTGGATGGACTAATTATTGAATCTCCTTGGAAGGGTGTAGAAGGCGAACCTCATTGGTACGATGTAAAATCAGGCGTCCACCCTCTAAGGCATTATGAAGACCATTATAAGGGTGTTATATATAATGAGTTGGTAAAATTAGACCCCGTCCTTTACTACATCATAAGCATTAATCCTGAATTGTACTCAAAGATTCCTAAAAGGAAATCTCCACGCGTTTTCGGTGATGACCCAGATTATATTTTGCGTTATTATCGAGATAATTATTTAGGAATGTCCCAGGGTGAATTGAGAAGGGCTGATCAAAGTTTTTATCAAATATTGAGAAAGAACGGTTTACTACCTAAGATTCCCAAAGAATCTTTTGGTGAATTATCTGAAGATGAACTTGTTCACTTGAGAGACCTTATAGACATTTATTTAAAAAGATGTAACTAACGATAAGATTTCTGCCTTTTCTTTCTTGGCTTTGAATCGTTTGGTTTATGCGGCTCGTTGTGCCTTGTATCTGCAACAAGAAGATGCCTGTCATAGTCAAGAAAAGTCTGACGAAGACCCTTGTCACCAGAAAACTCAAGAAGACCTCTTGCAATTGCAAGGCGCGTAGCTTCTGTTTGTGACTGCCAACCGCCGCCATGAACGTTAACAGTAATGTTTACTTTCTTTGCAACATCTCCTGCTAACTGCAGTGGCTCTCCGATACGCAATCTGGCAAGTTTTGGCGCAACCGCATCAAGGCGCTGGCGATTAACCCTAATACTTCCTTTGCCTTCCCGAATAGTTGCGCGCGCTATGGCCCTCTTGCGTTTTCCTGAAACCATAACAATTTTAGGCATCTTTATGTCCTAGCTCTAAGGCTAATTGTTTTACTGTAATATATCTCATGTGTCGATCGCAAAGCTTTGCATTCTCTAAAGTTACAGCCTCTTTTCCTACACAAGACTGCGGAATACCATTATAGCACCGCACCTTTTTTAATGCTAGCTCTCCTTTCTCCTGCTTATGCGGAAGCATGCCACGAATAGTTCTTTTGACAAGACGTTCTGGACTTCTTAGTATATATGGCCCTGTGTGTGGTCCACCGCGGGCGCGCCTTTGTTTATATTTTGCAAGTATCACTTCTTTTCTTCCAATAATCACAGCCTTTTCCGAGTTAATAACATCTACAGACTCTCCTAGCAAGGCCTTTTTTGCTGCAAAGGTTGCAAGCCTTCCCAGAACAGTATCTTTTGCATCAATTATCATATTCATCCTACAATCCTTATTTTGCTCCCCTTTGGATTTTCCTTGATAAGTTCCTGAATGGTAAGCACTCTCCCATTTTGCTTAACTTTTTCTTTTGCTTTTTTTGTAAACTGCCAGGCAGCAACACTTACCTTTTTTGTCAATTCCCCATCAGATAGAACCTTTCCAGGCACAATAGCTGTTTCTCCATCCCGAATTGCATTGTTAATCTTGTTGAGATTGACTTCCCTTCTCTGCCTTCTTGCTCTTGAAAGGTCATTTGCAACCCGTTTCCAGAGTGGTCTTTTTTCCTTTGCAGACACCTCTTTGAGCTTAGCAATAAGGTTTTCTAATACCAGATTTGTTGTCTTTTTGTCCATTTTTTACCTTCTATGCGGGGAACAGGACTCGAACCTGCGTAGGCACTAAGCCACTGGGTCCTTAGCCCAGCCCGTTTGACCGCTCCGGCATCCCCGCCTGTGGGGAAAGCCATTCTTGTAATTTATTAATTTAACTGATTATTTTATCTTATCAACCTGTTTTTGAAATGTTGCGAGCTTTTTATCAAGAATGGTTATCGCCTTTAGCATTAACTCTTCCGGCTTTAACTGACCCCATGATTCTATAAAAAGCAAAAAATCATCCTTCTTGGAGCTTACTTCAACAATATCTTTTCCACAGGTCTCGACGCAAGCCATACAAAGGTTACAAGCTTCAAGATTTTGGACGCTGATTTTATTTTGCTCTTTTTTGAAAACATTCTTAGGGCAGACCGATGCTGCTTCCTGTGCTGCAGATGGTTTATTAATCTTTATTTCAGGGTACCCATAGTAAAAAACATGACCTGGAATAAATTTGGTGTGCCTCTTACCCGTACCAAGGATTGCCTTTGCCTCTATTTTCAATTCTTGATCTTTAAGGAGCTTAACAATTACTGTTTTTTCATGGGCTGGTTTTACCTTTGGGTCTTTTGGCTTTAGATGCTCTGCGTAGACTATTGTCGGACCCTTGGCATCTAAGGTTATTATTGACTCGCAGTTAACACATCCTTTTCCTTCGCACTTGCATGACTTTCTTAATTTGTAGTTTTTTGCATCTGCTTTGAGAACAACAAGCCCGAGGCGATGGGCAATCATCTCATCATATAGTCCTGAAGAGTTCTTGTAAAATGTTACTTTATGGATTGCAAGTGTTGGAACATCATTCATTACTGTTCTTCTAAGGGCATTCATATAGGTTGGGTCTACACCTTCCATCCTAAGAATTAGCTTATCTTTTACCCTTTCTTTTAGCATCAATTCCATTTATACTCTCCTTCCACGCCTGGCGTGTGCTTTTCTACAACCATCATGTGGGACTGCAGTTACATCCTCTATCACCCCAATTTGGATTCCTGCACGGGAGAGTGCACGAACTGCGGCTTGTGCACCCGGACCAGGTGTACTCGGACCTTCATGTCCTCCAGGCGCCCTAATACGCACATGGAGCGCGTTAACACCCTTACTCATTGCCTCTTCGGCTGCTCGTTTTGCTGCACCCATAGCTGCTGTTGGTGAGCTTTCAAGACGATGTGCCTTCACCATCATCCCACCTGAAGCTCTAGCAATTGTCTCTGCACCCGTAGTGTCGGTAATATGTAGGATTGTATTATTATAACTTGCATAAATGTGCACTACACCCCAGCGAACCCTTCTTTTCTCCTGCACAACCGGCTGCGCTTGTTGGGGCTGCTCCTTTTTCTGTACTTTAGGCTCTGATTGCATTTTCATTAACTTTTTCCTCTACTTGGTTTTTTGTCTCACTTTTCTTTTCGTTTTCTTCTTGTTTTGGCTTTTCTTCTTCCTGTTTCTTTCCTACTGTTCTTTCCGGATGGTCTTCATTTTTAAATGAAGAGCGATTAACATAGGATATTTTTGACTCTTCACCTGCTGTAAGAAGGTAAGATGGTATTGAGACTTTTCTTCCTGCAACCGCGATGTGCCCATGTATCACCATCTGGCGTGCCTGTTTTGACGTTCGTGCAAGGCCTTGTTTTAGCACCTGAGACTGGAGTCTGCGGTCAAGCATGTCTTTTATTTCAAGGGCGAGCACATCATCAATAGTGCTTTTTTCTCCAAGCAGGCCTATCTTTTTTAGATAATCCAAGAGTTGTTTCTCTTCTTTTTTTGCCTGCTCTGTCCTAAGAGCTGTAACCTTCTTTCCCTGATATTTAAATTTTCGCAAGGCAGAATCTGCTTTCCATATTTCTTTTTTATTTTTAAGACCATACTTTACAATAATTTCCTTTTCTGCGTTAATGCGGGCTTTTTGCCATGGATGCTTGGGGGTAGTATACTTCTTCCTGTGTTTTTTGGGGTCACCCATCTTTATGTCCTTCCTTTCTTTGCCTCTTTCTTCTTTTTGACACCCAAAGCTGCTCCTTTTCTAAAGTTGGATTTTGTCCTCTGGCCGCGAACAGGCAAGCCATATTGATGGCGAAAACCACGGTAGCTTTTTATCATTCGCAAACGCTTTATGTCAAAATCTTTTTGAAGTTTGAGCGTTGTTGATGAGAGGTGTTTGTCTTCTCCGCTATCATAATCCTTTCTCCTGTTGAGAAGATGCAACGGAACATTGTATTTTAGCGGATTTTTTATGACTTCCTCAACCTTTTTCACTTCTTCAGGTGAAAGTGCTCCTACTTTTCTTGACCTGTCAAGGCTTGCAACATGGCATATCGTGTTTGAGAAGGCATAACTAACACCTTTTATCTTTCTTAGGGCATGGTAAATAGGCCTTGCTCCCTGAAGGTCTGCGTCTGCTATTCTTATCAGTTGCCTTAATTGTGCTTTCTCTTCCATTTTTGCCTAGAATGGTTCCTTGGAGCTAATGACCCTTTAAAAAGCTTTGCCCCTTTTCTGCACACAGAACGGCTATTTAGGTGTTTTAGACTCCAACAAAGAGGCGATACTTATCCTCTTCGTTAAGCTCCATAAGAACCCTTTTTATAATAATTTTTTTTGGTTCTGGCATCAATGTAAGGCGCTTTTTTATGTCCTCAAAACTGGTAAATGGTGCTTCTTTTCTTTTCTCCAGTATTTCCAACATATGCTTTTTCCCTATCCCTGGAAGGAGTTCAATTTGATGCCTTCTTGCAGTGATTGGGCCTGCGCTATTAAAAAATGCAACAAATCGCTGCTCATCTTTGCTGACAAGCCCATCTACAATGTAGCTTGCTTCACCTTTTGCTGTCTGGGTTAGCTTCTCCATAGGAATCCTTCCAAGAATGTGATGTATCTTGTCTCTTTTTCCTTCTCCAAGATAAACTTCTTCATGAAGCTGCAAAGTTGATTCTTTTTTTGGAATAAGTTCAAGCAGGTAGAAATAACGTTTTCCTATAGCTTGCGCTATGGGAGACTTCCTGTGTGATGGACGAGTATCGAATGGGTACCCGTTTGGAAGGAAGTCTAAGATAATTGCATACTCTTCCTTTTGTTGTTGCGCTGCCATCCTTATTTTCTCTTAGCATTTTATTTAGCTTTTAGCACGTCAAGCATCTTTTGAAGATCCTCTTGTTTTATTGTAATGTTTTCGCCACTGATAATTGCCTTGAGACCATCAAGGTCTTCGGGCATAATATCTATCATCTTTGCGATATGCTTATCCTTGACGCGGGGAATATTCAGGTTTTCAAGTTTCTTTTTAATTTCTTCTACCTCTTCTTTTGGGGTTGTCGCAAATATATCAATATACCCTTTTACCTTTTTCAGCCTGAGATTGAGCTCACTATCTCTTTTTTCTATCTCTAGGATTTTGCCTTTCATATTTATGAGCCCAAGTGGCTGCTCTTCAAGTATCTGGATTTCCATTTTATACCCTCTTCAAATGTACTGGATGAATGATAAATGTTTTCTGTTTTTTGCCATCTTTTATAGCAACATGATAGCAGGCTCCCTGTTTTTTTAAGATGGTCCCTGCTTTTGCATGAAAGCGTGGGAAATACATCCCTTTCTGGACTGCTGGTTCAGCATTGAGGTATACCATTTCTCCTTCATTAAATTGCTGCAGATAGCGCCCAATCGATAGTTTTCCTTTTTCTGCAACGTTCTTTCTTAGTTTGCTCCTTGTTTTCCTTCTAAATCCACCAACGCGCTTTGCCATAATAGAAAATAGCTAAATTTGGTTTATAAATGTTTTTGTCAGGTTGCATTGTTGCATCTACGGGACTGGGGTAAGTGAAAAAAATTAAGTTTTCCTTCTTGGTGGTTTATCCCATCTTGCAGATTTGCATTTAGGGCAGATTAATGGCTTCTCTTTTTTTGAACGAGGCAACCATTCATATCCACAATTATTACATTTGTATCCTTTAACTTTAATTTCTACTTCTGGCATAAGATTATTTATCTTCTAGATTATATAAATCTTACTATTTATAGTATTACTTTGCTAGTAGTTACTTTACAACAGAAACATTTATATAGAGGTATCACCTTATATAGTTATACTAATTAAAGTAATTAAGAGGGTTCCGAAGAACCCCCCAGATTCCAATCGTCGCTAAACAAATGAAATCCAAAGAAATAATAGCACAGAAGTATAAAAAAGTTTCTTGTATCTTTTGTAGTTCTAACAATATTATTAAGAGAGGGATAAGAAAAACAGGATATAGGGGGTAATGTTCAAAGATTTGGATGTAGGAACTGGGGGAAGAGATTTTCTATTGACGATGGTTTTTACAAGATGAAAAATCATGAGAAGAAAATAACACTTTGCATGGATTTGTATTATAATGGAATGTCTTTTAGGAAAATCCAAGAGCATCTAAAAGCGTTTTATCCTAAAAATTGTCATTACTCTACTGCATATCGTTGGATTGTAAAATATTCAATGATGATTAGTAAACTTACCGATAATTTACAAATAAAATCTGGTATTGAGTTACAATCTGATGAGATGGAATATCACAGAAGAATTTGCAAATATCAAAAAGGAAGAGAACAGAATTGGTTTGTTGATGTGATGGACACAACAACTCGGTTTATGGTTTCTTCTGGATATATGAAAAGCAGAACAATAGACAATATGGTTAAGGTTTTGAAAAAAGGAAAATTTGTAACAGGAAAGCAAGTTAAAATAATTACAACAGATGGATTAAAGGGTTATCCTAAAATGTTGAAAAAAAGTTTTGGATTAGAAACTCATTGGAACCATAAAAGTCCAATAATTCATAATATTGTTATTGCTTCAGAAAGAGGTTTTAATCACCCAATAGAAAGATTACATAATTCAATAAGAGAAAGAACAAAAGTCATGCGTGGTTTTCATGGTTGCATGGGGTCTGCTTCCGCAATAATGAAGGGTTATGAAATTTATTATAACTTCATAAGAAAACATCAAGGAATAAATTGCTGTCCTTATGAATTAGCCATTCCTAATTTAGAGTTAGGTAAAAATAGATGGTTGGATTTGATTAAGATGAGCAAGGTTTAATTTATCCTAAACAGTAGAACTTAGTTTTATCTTTTTTCTAAAAAAAGAAGATTCTTATAAAAATTCTTCAGTTAATTTGTTTCTTAAATCAAAAAATTCTTTGGTTTTTTTCAGCGAATGTTTTCTTGGTCTTTTGAAATTAACATCAAATTCTTTTTTTATTGAAGTTGGTCGCTTTGACAACAGATAAACTTTATTTGATAAAAATATTGCTTCTTCAATATCGTGGGTAACAAAAATAATTGTTTTATGCTCTTTTTCCCAAAGGTTTGTCAAAAATTCTTGCATTGATGATCTTGTAAAATTATCTAATGAACCGAATGGCTCATCCATTAAAATTAATTGAGGGTCATTTGCTAATGTTCTCGCTATAGCCACTCTTTGCTTCATTCCTCCAGACAAAGAATTCGGGAAAGCATCGGCAAAATCTTTCAATCCAGTAATTTCAAGATAGTGATTTACAATTTTGTTTATTTTTTCTTGAGAAATATTTTTTAATCTCAATCCAAAAGCGATATTTTCTCTAACATTTAGCCATGGAAATAAAGAGAAGTCTTGAAAAATCATTCCAATATCTTTACTAGCTCTGAATATTTTTTTGTCATTGACAAGAATTTCTCCTTGGTCTTTATCTATTAAGCCAGAAATTATTTTTAACAAAGTTGTTTTTCCACAGCCACTTTGACCAACAAAAGAAACAAAATTTCCCCTTTTAATATTAAAAGAAATGTCTTTGATAACTTCTGTTATCTTCTCTCCATTTTGGAAGTTTTTTGAGAGTTTATTTATCTTTAACATTTTTATCCTCTTACTCTTTCCGTCCAAGGAAAGAATTTTTTATAGCCGACTTTAAATAAGTAGTCTGTAATTAGTCCGAGTATCCCTATTATTATAATTACTGCGATAACATTTGCAGTTTGTAAAAATCTTTGAGATTGAATAATAACATGTCCTAAACCAGAATTTGCCGCGATAAGCTCTGCGACTATAACAAAAGTCCAGAGTGTACTAATCATTAATCTCATTGCGTCCCAAATACTAGGAAGAGAACCTGGAAATATAATTTTAAAATATATTTGTCTTTCTGAAGCTCCTAAAGTATATCCTGCTTCAATCAACTCTTTCTTTGTATTTCTAACGCTGTCTAATGTCAAGAAAAACATCCAAGGGGCACCACTAATAAAAAGAATAAATAACTTCTCTATTTCCCCCACACCAAACCAAAGAATTGAAAGCGGAATAAATGCTGCTGGAGGGATATATCTAAAAAAAATCGCTATGTGCTCTAGATATTCACCAAATTTATTGTTTACACCTATTAAAATACCTAATGGGACAGCAATCAAAACAACCAAAATAAATCCTGTTAATATTCTATAAACACTCACAAGAATATCTGAGAAAAGATTAAATTCAGTAAATAATTTTATTGTTGCCTCAATAACGCTTAATGGAGAAGGTAAAAAGAAAGGTTTAACCAATCCCGTTGAAGTCAATAAAACCCAAAGAAGTAAGAACGATAAAAATCCAATTAATCCTTTAAGTAAGTAATTACTCTTTTTAATCTGTTTTTGGATTTGCATTTTATCATTTTAATTATAGAGACTATTTAAAACTGATGAATCGATTATGTTTTCTATTGAAACTTCTCCTTGAAGGATTCCATCTTCGGTATAAATTTCAATGGCTTTGTCCGTCAAATCATAAAGGTTTAATGATGTTGCTTTGTTAAATTTATTGAGGTTTTCTTGATAACTCAAAAATTTAATTGTTGAGGCTTGTGCTTCAAAATCTGCAACAGATAAACCCATATTTTTAGCCATTATAGAGTTTGCTTCGCTTGGATTAGAATTTATGAAATCAATAGAGTCAAACCATGCTCTAACAACTGCTTTAACATCTTCATTTCTTGAGTTCAAAGTATTGGTTCTAATAACAAAAGTATCTGTAATTATTCCTGGCTCATCTTTACTTGAAAATAAGAGTTTACCGTCTTCTCTTTCAGATGCTTGAGAAAGCCACGGCTCCCAACTCATACCATAATCAATTTGTCCTGCGACAAAAGCGGCACCAACTTGGTCTGCTCCCATATCTATTAAAGTTACATCATCATTTTTTAATCCTGCTTGTTTAGTTAAATATCTAAACAAAAAATGAGACGGATAACCCATCCCAAGATAAACAGTTTTTCCTTTCAAATCAGAAATATCATTAACATCATCTTTGACTAACAATCCGTCAGAACCATAACCAATATCTGAAGCAAAAATTTCTTTCATATCAACTCCAGCGTCAGAAATAATTGCGGTAAAATCAGCAGAACTAAATAACAAATGAACTTGATTACTTTCTAAAAGAGAGATTGCTTGATTGGGATCATTAATTAAAACAACTTCTGCATTTACATCTTCTTTTTCAAAAAAATCCTTTTCATCTGCTATAAAGAAAGGTGCAAAACCAGGATATACAATAACCCCGATTTTCAATGGTTCTTGATTTTGAACATTTGTTGATGTAAATGCCCATATTACAGCAACAACAACCATAGCTAAAATTATAACGCTCGCCAATATTTTCGTTTTTTTAATCATTTTCTCTCCTATATGGATAATTAATTGTATATATTAATTTTTCTAATTTATTGAAATTATTTCATCTCCTGAAGTATTTTAACAAGTTTATTAACCTTAGTTTCATTAGCAAGGTTTACCCTACCTCCCCTAGATAAACCAAAGGTTGACCCTTTAGCTATTTTTATCCCAAATCTACCTAAGGTTTCATATGGATCTTCTAAAGATAGATCAGCGTCCAAGTAAGAAGCAAAACATTTACTTCCAGGAACAATTTTATATGGTGAGTCTTTACAAACCATTTCCATTTTTGATAGATTCCTTTCCACCCTATCTTGAGTATCTCTCTGATATTCTTTATCACTAATTGCCATTTGAGCAGCTAAGATTGCAGCACTAGTTACTTCAATAGGATTTACCATCCTATCAAAATGGTCTGAATATGATTCGGGAGTTATCAAATATCCTATCCTTAAACCTGAAAGTCCGTAAAATTTTGAAAAGCTTCCAAGATGCATCACATTATCATATCTTCTTGTTAAGTGAGCGCTAGATAAATCAGGATAAATGGCGTCTGCTTCATCTATGATATGCATAGTTTCTGGATTAGACTTGACTATTCCTTCTATATCAATTGTGTCTCTTAGAGTTCCTGTTACTGCACTGGGATTAGAAGTTATAACAAATCCAATATCCTCATCTCTAATAAAATCAATAACATCTCGAGTCATATGATTATAAGGAAAATTTAAACTTTCCAGCCAACCAATATTTGCTCTAGCTTTATCTGCATAATATTGAAACCCAGAAAAGTCGGGTCTTAAAAGCCCAACTCTTGTATTTTGATCTACAAAGACATCGAAAGAATATCCAATTGCCCCCATAGCTCCAGATGTTAAATATACATTTGAAGGATCAACATTATGAATATCTCCCAATCTCTCTTTAATTAACCTATCTTGAGATTGCCAATGTTCAATAAGCATATTTGGGCTACATTTTCTAAGTGCAGCTAATGCTTTTTCAGAAGTCCTACAGTTTTCACAACCTGCTAGGTCAACTACTTCTTCTTTTTGTTGACCAAATTCTGAAAAATCTGTCGGAATTCTGATTTTATTTACTGAAAATGGTTTAACTTTCATTTTATTACTTACCTGTAATAGCAGTTTATCAACATATTTATAAACTTAATTCGTATGATATCATACTACTATGAATAAGGATATTTTAAAGGAAATTGGACTGACAGATTATGAATCAGATATTTTTATAGCATTATTACAATACGGACAGATTTCAGCTTATGAACTAGCAAAAAAAACTGGATTATACCGACAAGCTACTTATGATGCTTTAAACAGATTAATAGAAAAGGGGTTTGTTAGCTCTGTAAAAGAAGGTAAATCTCAGTTATATAAAGCGACCAATCCAGAGTTAATTTTAGAGTACTTAAATGAAAAAGTGGAAAATTACAAGCAGTTGCTTCCAGAACTAAATAAATTAGAAAAAGAATCTAAACAGCCTTTAATCGTTGAAACCTATAAAGGAAAAAACATCACAGGAATTGCTTTGAGAGACATAATCAATAATTTAAAAGAAAAAGGAGGGACTGTTTTATGCACTGCTGTAGACGAATCTATTCCTTTATTTAAATATAAACTAATTTTAGACCAGTATGAAAGAGATATGATTCATTATAAAATCCAAGAAAGAGTAATTATCAAAGGGGGTTCTAAAGGAATTTTTCTAAAAGGAACATCTATCTATAGGAAAATTCCAGAGAAATTTTTTAACAAAAATCCAATTCAGATTTATGGGGATAATGTTCAGTTTATTGTCTGGGGAAATCCGGATTACTTAATCATTATAAGAAGTAAATCTGTTGCAGATGCGTATAGAAAACAATTTGAGTTACTTTGGAAAATAGCTAAATAACCATACCTTAGCTATATTTTAATTGCGCTATGCATAATCCATTATTTTACAATTACCTTATTCAATATAACCTAAGTCCCTAGATGCAACAATGTATTGTCAGGGTATTGAGCCATTGTGGTTTTTACAAGCATTACAGGCTATCAGCAATATTAAGAAAGTTCATTAAGGATTCTTGCTAACACCTTATCAATAGCGAAGAACAGGTTATAATCAACAACTTCTGCTGCCATGGGTTGTTTTCCTTCGACAATAAGCTTTCCTTGGACCTCAAATTTACTGCTCTTTTCTGTTTTGTGCACTTCTTTTAAATGCAGACTAAGCTCACTAAATCCACCTGTCCTTCCTTCAAGTTTTTTTGCATAATTTCCTACAACTTTTTTGACTACAACAAGCTTAGCTGGTTCAAGGTCTTTAAAACCCGCCAAGCGTATGTTTCCTCCAAGTTCAATCATCATTCCTCCTTTAGAGTATATTTTTCAGAGCAGCGCGTACAATAGAATGCGGCCTCATTGTCGGTTTTAACCCGATTAACATCATCGCGGTCAAAACTTTCAAAACATCCAACACACATCACCATATTCATAACCCCTTTACCATATAAGGTCCTTCTTTTTTGTATTTCCACTTCTTTTTATAGTATTCCCTTGCACCAACTCCGGCAATGACAGCCATTTTTCTACAGTCAAAGCCTTCCCTAGCTATCTTTTCTGCTTCGTCTACCAACTCTGTGCCAATACCCTTGTGCTGTATTGCCTCTTTTTTTGATACCCCAATCCTTACCGCTTGACCGTAGACATGCAATTGGCGGATTCCAGCTGTTTTTGGTGTGATTTCTTCTCTAAATGGTTCAAATGGTATCCTAAGACGACAGAATCCAACGATAAAATCATTTTTCTTGTCTTCTTTTGAGATGAAAACTTCAGTTCCTTGAGATGCATTATAAATCATTTTTCTTGTTGTAAGGTCTTTTTCATGCACCTCTTTTTGCCTCGGTTCTCTACAGCGAATACAGCGGCAAAGCTTTTTTTGTTTTTTCATCAAAGCATGAACGTATTGCCTGAAGTTGGTTATATCCACACCATCTACTGTTACTTTTGTTGGAATATCCCTTTGAACACGCATCACTCTGCAATAGGGGGGTATGTTTTCTTTCGCCTTTACAAGAAGGTCTGCTGCTTTTTCTGTACGCAATGGTATAAACTCCCCTTTCTTGTACTGTTCTAGTAGGGGAGTTCCAGGCATTACCATAGTTGGATAAATTTTCAGTGCATCCGGTCTATAACTTTCACTTTTAAAAATCTCTGTCAGATTATACATATCCATCTCTTCAGTGGTATCTATAAGCCCCGGCATCATATGGTAGCACACCTTTAAGAGACTGTCTTTAAGAAGTTGGGTGGCTTTTATTGTATCTTTGAGGGTATGCCCCCTGTTTGTTTTTTTGAGAACCTGCTCATAAAGTGTCTGGACCCCAAGTTCAACCCTTGTTGCTCCAAGTTTTAACATCTGATTTATGTGGTTTTTCCTGCACCAGTCTGGTTTTGTTTCTATACAAAGGGCAACGCAACGAAGTTTTGCGGTTTCGTTTTCAGACTGCGTATTCTCAAGGGTGCTTTCTTTTTTCTGATTATTTATTTTCCGTTGGAGCCTATATTTGAGCTCTGGATTATCCTTATCATGTGGAAGTTCAAAGAAATCTATAAATTTATTCTTTTCAAGAATGCCATCTGGATAAAAAATTGCTCCAAAATCATTTATTCCCTGTAAAGCCTCCTTTACGAATTTGTCCTGATAGGGGGTATCATATGCAGGAAATGTTCCCCCCATTATAATAAGTTCGATTTTATCTGGTGTGTGGCCCAGAATGGCATATTGCTGCAGGCGATTAAATGTTTGTAGATAGGCGTCATGATTATTTCTCTTTGTTCTCATTGAGGCTGGTTCGTTGCCTGTGTATGATTGCGGAACGTCCCCGAAATAAGAGCCTGGTCCCCCGGGGCAGAAGGTGCATTTTCCATGTGGACAGGCTCTCGGCTCTGTCATGATTGCCACAGGTGCAACGCCTGAGAGGGTTCTTGCTGGTTTACTTGTTATCATAGCTTTCACATACAAACCCATTTCGCTTAGGGAGAACATCCTCTCGGGTTTGTACTTTCTTACAAGTTCTCTTTGGAGTGCACGTAGCTCCTTTTGTGTTGTAAGACCTTTGCTTTTCTTAGCGAATTCTTCTAGGATTGGTTTTGCCTGCATACTGTTTTTTCCAACCAAAAGTTTAAATATGTTCCTTTTCCATTTAATATCTATGGCTTCTCAAAGGGACGTTTTTGCCCTAACTGGGTTGCAGGAGCGTGCTGGATTCTGGCGGCGTTTTTCTGCCTATGTCCTTGACTCACTACTGCTTTTTATTATTCTCCGTCCAATTGACCGAAAGGTTGAACATCTGGTTCCCCAGGATATCTCTTCAATTGCAAATATCGCACCGTCACTTCTTGGTCCGGCCTTTGTTTTTGTCTTATCTGTCATTGTAGTTACTTTTGCTTATTGGGTTGTTTTCGAATTTTATTTTGGGCAGACTGTAGGAAAAATGCTGCTTGGCATTAAGGTTCGCAGCACTGTTGGAAGGAAAGTTTCATTCTCCCAGATTCTAATTCGCAATCTTGCAAAAATATTCTCGTTTATTCTTTTTATTGATACCATCTACCTACTCGTTAAAGGAGAACGTCTGCGCTTTTCAGATGTTGTTGCCAAAACAGAGGTGGTTTTATCTTGAAAAAGATTTTTATTGTTATACTCCTTGTCTTGGGATTTTTTATCTTATCTTCGGTTATATCCTTTATTCTTGGAACATCTGCGACAGAATTTGGGGACAAGATTGCGGTCATACCCGTCAATGGTGTTATCATTACTTCGGATGCTGTTGACCCTTTCTCCTTTGGTGGGAGTGTTTCCTCTGGAGAAGTTGTTGAGAATATTAAAAATGCTAATGAGCGAAAGGCAATCAAGGCGATAATCCTTGAAATCGACAGCCCGGGAGGCACCGTAGTCGGAACACGGGAAATTGCCTCTGCAGTGCAAGAATCTGAAAAGCCGGTTGTTGCATGGATTCGCGATGTTGGCGCATCTGGCGGCTTCTGGATTGCTACCACTGCTGACACGGTGGTTGCAGACCCTCTTTCTATGGTTGGAAGCATTGGTGTTACGAGTTCATACCTTGAATTTTCTGAACTTTTGGGGCGATACGGCGTTTCATATGAGCGCCTTGTTTCAGGAGAATCAAAAGACATGGGAACCCCATTTAGACCACTCGGACCTTCTGAGCGCGAAAGGCTTCTTGAGAGACTTGAAGTTGTTCACAAATATTTTATCCAGGCTGTTGCAGAAAACCGAGACCTTAGCGAGGAAGAGGTTCAAAAATTCAGCAATGGTGCAGTTATGCTTGGCATTGAAGCACAAGAGGCAGGATTTGTCGATGAACTTGGAAATTTTGATACTGCTTTTAGACTTGCAAAAGAGCTATCCCAGTCTCCAGATGCAGAGATTGCATCATATGGAGGTCGTTCTGGACTTCTTGATTTTTTTGGTGGGTTATCATCCTCTGCATTTTATAATCTTGGACGAGGAATGGGTGTAAGCCTTCGTCCTCAAGTTCAGATGCCTCTCCTTTTAGCGCAATAAAGCATAAAAACCTAGAGGCCTTCTTTATTTTATAATGAGTAGCCTTTTTGATAAATATCTTCATGAGAATGAGAGTATTTTTCTTAATGGTGTTGCCCTTGATTACGATTTTCAACCAAAAAAAGTTCTTTATAGGGAAGCACAACAAGAATACATGGCCCGGTGTATGAAACCCCTTTTCTCTAAGCGTAATGGCCGCAACATTCTCATCCATGGTCCTCCAGGAGTTGGAAAAACTGTCTGTGTTAAGCAAGTTTTTAATGAACTTGACGAAACAACTGATGATGTAATTCCTATCTACATTAACTGTTGGAAGAAAGATACCCCCCATAAAATAGCGCTTGAGATATGTAGCATTATTGGTTATCATTTTACCCACAATAAAGGCACTGGCGAACTTGAGCGTGAAATTGTCAAAATCCTAAACAAAACAGCTGTGGTGTTTTGCCTAGACGAAGTTGACAAAGTAAGCGACTTTTCTATTCTATACTCCCTTCTAGAAGACATTTATCACAAATCAATTTTCCTTATTACCAATAACCGAGAGTGGGTAGTTTCTCTTGATGTGCGCATTCAGTCAAGGCTTACGCTTGATGAACTTCAATTTGAACCTTACAGCCCATCGCAAGTTCGTGAGATCCTATCGCAACGAAAAGACCACGCATTTGTTTCCGGGACTTTCTCTGATGAAGCATTTGAGACGGTTGTATCAAAAGCTATTGAAGTTGGTGACCTTCGTAGCGGCCTATTTCTACTTCGCGAAGCGGGTAATGCTGCTGAAGAGCGAGCATCGCGTACAGTTCTTTTGGAGCATGCGAAAGATGCTGTGCAGCGCCTTCGAGACTTCAGTACCAAAGGAACAACGCTTCTTGAGGAAGATGAGAAGGCAATTGTGGAGATTGTTAAGATACATTCTGGATTGACTGTTGCAGAGATTTACGAACACTATAAGAAAGATTTTTCTAAATCGTATCGCACTTTTATGCGCAAGGTTGATTTTCTTACAAAAAATAGGCTCATAACTGCAAACCAAGTTACATCTGAGAAAGGAGGAAAGACCTTTACCTTAAGACCGTCAGGTGGAGAGCTTAGGAAATTGAGCGAATTTTAGTATTTAAAGACTAGTTAGCCGTACTGTCTTATCGTAAAGTGTTTTGCTTAGATATCGGGCATCATCCCCCACTACAATCCAACTGTTAACGAATCGAAACCCTTATAAACAGTATCTATTCCTAATTAATAATGATTACTAATAGAGAAACTAATCAAAGAAGTGCTGTTTTAGCACATCTTAGGGGGGTAAAGACACATCCGACAGCTGATGAAGTATACCAAGACATTAAGAAGATACTGCCCCACATTAGCAAGGGAACTGTATACAGGAACCTTCATGTCCTTGAAGAGAATAATATTATTAAACAAGTTCACCTTGGTGGCACACCTCGTTATGATGGCAATTTAGAGAGCCACCAACACCTAATTTGTACAAATTGCAAGCAAGTACTTGACACAAGGTTAGCTGGTGCGGAAAGAGCAGCGCTGAAAAGAGCACTAAAAGAGGATTTTGCCGGCAAGAAGGCATCTATTAATGTTTATGGCATCTGTAGAGGGTGTCAAGGAGGTAAAAAATGACTGTAAAAGTTGGAGAACATGTCCCAGACCTAACTATCGAAGCATATCAGGCTGGCCAGATGAAACGGATCAAGATGAGTGATTTTAGGGGAAAGTGGGTTGTCCTTTTCTTCTATCCTCTTGACTTTACATTTGTCTGTCCTACTGAGATTAAGGGATTTAGCAAACAAGAGAGTGAATTTGAGAAGGTGAATGCTGTTGTCCTTGGAGCAAGCACAGATAGTGCACATTCTCATAAGGCTTGGTTTGAGAGAGACATGCCTGGTGTTAAATTTCCCGTACTGGCAGACACGTCTCACCAGTTAAGTAGGGCATATGGTGTTCTTATTGAAGAGGAGGGTGTTGCACTTCGAGGGACCTTTATTATTGACCCAGACGGGGTCTTACGATATCAGGTTGTATCAGACCTAAATGTCGGCAGGAGTGTTTCTGAAACCCTCCGTGTGCTTCAGGCGCTTCAGACAGGGGGGCTATGCCCTGTTGACTGGAAACCGGGGGAAAAGACCCTTAATGGTTAAATTTTTTCTTTTTTACTCTTTTTAATCTCTATATTCTCTGAGATATCTAGAAGACAGTGTGGTCATAGTCGCGCAGCGCTTAAATACTGTCTTTCCATATAGTTTATCAAGAAAAAGGTTTTCTCAGAACCTTTTTCGGAGGTGATTGTATGGGATTTTTACGCAGATATAGCAAGAGCTATCTTGGGTGGTCAGAATATCAGAGACTCATCCAAGCACGAAATCTAATCTTGTTCATTCAGCATACAACTTTAGAGAGCTATAAGAATATTTTAAAAAAGGAGGTGCCATATGGAGTTTAGTACTAGCTTTATTGAGGAGATTTTTTCTAAGCAGCTTAGACACCTTCCTCTTCATCGAGAAAAATCTTCAAAAGAAAAAGGAGGTGGCCATTATGGGATTTGAAGATATTTACACGAGTGAGTTCCGTGAACTCCAAGTTGAAAATGATGAAATATCTGCCTTTGAAGAGGGATTTATGCAGGGTTATGAGGCTGCTGCTTAACCCTTTCTTTTCTTTTTATATTCTTTGATGACAAGATCCAAACTTTCAATATTCTCCAATTCTCTTTGCATATCTATCTTTGAAACAACTATGAAATCATTCTCATCGTGAAACCTAACTTTGTGAATGTCTATAAAGGTTGTATCTAGCAGTTCCCTTATTTTTTGCGATGGCTTTTGGCTGCAAAGTATTATTGTAGTGTCTTGGTCTATCTTCCCTACCACCTTTTCACTAAAGTTATTTGGATTTTCTATAAAAATAACACCTCCTTCTGGTTCTACATCCTTTCCAAAATCCTTATATTTTCTTGCTATGACATACTTCTCGTTTTGTAAAAGATAATTCTTACAACGCATGAGTTCTTGGATTGTGCTATTATTCTCATTAATTTTTTTTTGAAGTTCCTTTTGAAGAAAGCTTACCTTCCTGTCCTTATGACCAATTATTGTTCCTGCTTTTAGAAATGCCTTTTCATCCACAACATCCTGGAGGTTTCTTACATTAATTAAAAGACGCTTTACTTTCTGTATCAACCTTTTGTTTTCCCCTACTAGAAAATCTGTTTGATTCCCCTTCTTTTCTTGCCTAGTTTCCTTCTTTCTTTTCGGCTTTTTTAGTTTTTCTTCTGGTTCTTCAAGCTGCTCAAGTATTTTTGCAAAGGGTGTTGCGGTCTTGATTGCCCTGACTGCAACTGCTTCAAACAAATCCTTCCTACCTTTGTGCTCAAGAAACCTATCCACTTTCTTTAGGGTCGGTTCGATGGCTTTTTGCGCCACAAGTGCTGCAGCAATTGCATCCAGCTCATGTTTATTTCTGTATCCATTTCTTACTAAAGCTCTTTTTTCAGCAAGTTTTAAATCCTTTTTTGGCAGAAAAACGCGGGCACCTGTCCTTGCTGCAACAGCCTCTATAAATCTTGGCTTTATCTTCTTATCTGCTCCAATTGCAACAACCATCCCATATTGATATATGCGCTGGATTAACTTTCTTAAGTCAAATTCCTTCTTACTTTCTACAAGAAGACACTCTCCAGATATAGAAAAAATTGCAAGGCCTGCCGTTGTCCCCGGGTCTATGCCAAGAATAAGTAGCTCTTTTTTCCTTTCTAGATTGATTTTATACCTCCTCCAAAAACCTTCCGCCCTCTCCCTTCATTAAAAGAATTGCACGAGATTCTTTTGCTTCATCTACTATGTTATAACCACTTTCTCTTTCTATTCTCCTTGCAAAGGTGAGTATCTCTTCGTGAGTCGGCATATTATCTGGAGCAAGCCTTTTACTTGCGGCACCGACAAGCATAAACCCTTTTATCTCAACAAACCTTGGATTTGCTCTTTTAATGAGTAAAGCATATGATCCTTCCTCACACATGTTTAGTCCCTTTACTGCCGTGATACGTAGAACCGTCCTTGTCTTCAATGTAGCCATAATTTCCAAAGACTTTGTGTAGCGTTCCCAAAAATCCTGCATCATTGGTTTATCTAGTCTCAGGTAGATCTCTTTTGTTGGGGCATCTAGGGAAATATATAACTGCGTAGGTTCAGCGTTTTCTTCTTTCAACCTTTCAATAGCGTCTGGGAATTGCCCATTACTAACAAGAAAAGATGTAATCCCTCTCTGCCTGAGAGTCTTAATAAATGTTGGAAGGTATGGGTACATAGTCGGCTCTCCAGTAAGTGATATTGCAAAGTGCTTAGTCTGAAGGGATTCCACATACCTTATTACTTCTACTTCTGGATTTCCCTTGAAGCCAGTCAGTGCCTTGTACTGCTCTGTTATGCTATTATCTATAATTTTATTTGGGTCATCAAGTTCAGGCCCCATCTTTACCTCATTGCACGCATCCATATCTCTCCAACAGAAGTCACACTTATTCGGACAGAACATATTTGGTGTCATCTGGACACACTGGTGGCTGTTGATACCATAGAATTTACTTTTATAGCATGAGCCTTCCCCTCTAAGAGAAGCCTTTGTCCAATGACAAACCTTTGTTGCACTGTGGTTTCCTGTAAAACGATAGCCTTGGCTCTCTAAAGAACGCTTAAACCCCGATTGGATAATTGGGATTGCTATTGGCATGATATTATACCTATTTCCCTTTTTATTAAATTTATGTTTTAAAGAGGACCGGGAAAATAAATACACCCAGAACGAATA
Organism: Candidatus Woesearchaeota archaeon; assembly: GCA_018303365.1. Lineage (GTDB taxonomy): Archaea > Nanobdellota > Nanobdellia > SCGC-AAA011-G17 > JACPNG01 > JAGVYI01. Next base: position 10,184 of record JAGVYI010000010.1, on the reverse strand, counting down.
TGGCATAAAAAGAAATTAATAATATGCCTTCAAATGGGCGCACCGCCCACGCTGCTTTGATAAAGCGAAACAACATAATAGATAAAAGAATCATTGCTGGGATTGTAAACAGAATAGCGAGTGGAGATACCACAATTGGGGAAATGAGTACACCAACTCCAAGAATCAACAAAATATTGCTAATGCTGCTCCCAATAATATCTCCTATTACTAAACCACTCATTCCCTTTCTTGTACCTACAACTGCAATACTCAACTCGGGGAGTGATGTTCCTACTGCAATAACTGTAAGGGCAATTATATCCTCAGGTATCCCAAAGAAAATAGAAATGATTACTGCTGAATCAACCATCGCACGTGTTGCAACAACAACAACAGCTCCAAAAAGAAAAATAAGAAATATGTCTCGAGATATTTTCCATAGATGATTATTCCCGACCTGCACCTCTTGCACTTGCCTGTCTGCTTTCTTTTTTGTGATAATCTCTCTTATTTTTACATAAATATATACTACGAAGATTGCAATGAACAAAAGACCCTCTGTCCAGCCAAGGCTTCCATCAAGCGAGAGTATGAAAAGAATCAATGATGCCCCAAGAAGGAATAACAAATCTTTAATGAATTCATGGTCCTTGAATTTAATTACACCAAAGACTGCAGCAAGACCAAGCACAAGCCCAACATTTGCTATTGTGCTTCCGACTGCATTACCAAGAACAATTCCCCCTTCTCGCTCTATGGAAGCAATTATGGAAGTACTCAATTCCGGCACTGTTGTTCCAAAAGCAACAATTGTAAGACCGATGACGGTCTCTGTCACCCCTGCAAGGCGTGCTAGCCTTGAGGCAGCATCAACAAGGTAATCTGCGGCCTTTGCAAGAACCAACAAAGCCACAAGAAAGATTGCTATCTCTGTGTAGACCATATAACCTCTTTTTGTTTAATGTACTACTTAGGATATAAAAATATTGTGTAAGAATTAAAAAAAGAAAAAGAAAAAGTTTAAACGCCTATCTCTTCTTTTTTCGAGAAGCAGATTTTCTAGAACTACCCTTTCCCTTCGAGCTTGTAGATTTTTTTGCTGTTGACTTTCTTCTTGTACTACTTGTTTTTCTGCTACTCGATTTTCTTTTTGCAGCCATTTCGGAATATCACCTCTTTTTGTTTTTTACTTCATAATTAATTAATTTTTTAGTGTCACATTTCTTTAAAAAGGTTTCTATTTCATTATTTTTTGTGAAAAAGTTTCTGAAAGTTTGTGAAGATGATTTTTTTCGTTTCACCTTTATCTAAACCTTTTAGATCTGCGATAACTTTTACAGTGTTCACAACATTTTTTGGTTCGTTTCTTTCATTTTTCTGTGGAGAAAGGAAAGGTGCATCAGTTTCTGTCAAGATATATTGCAGACCTGTGCGCTTAACGACCTCCTGAAAGTGAGTTGAGAACACAACATTTGCAGGTATAGATACATACCAACCATTATCTTCTATTCTTTTTACCAATTTCATACTTCCAGAGAAACAGTGCATCACTACTTTTTTCATTTTCTCTTCTTCCAGAACATCGATTGCCTGCATCTCTGCTTTTCTTGAATGAACTATCACCGGCAGATCATACTCTTTTGCAATATGGAGTAAATTCCTAAACAGTCTTTTCTGATTTTCTTGATTTTCTTTATCATATGCATAATCAAGACCAATTTCTCCAATAGCGATTATCTTTTTTGCATTTATTTTTATTTGAGCAAATACTCTTTCAATACCTTCTTCTTCTAGTTTTATTGCTTCAAGTGGATATAAACCCAGTGCGGGCTTCAGTAATCCATATTGCCTTGCAAGTTTAAGTACCTGCTCATTACTTTTCTCATTTGTCCCGTTTGTTATTACTGCAATAAGTCCTGCTTTTATTGCACGATCAAGAACCTCCTTTCTATCTTTTTTGAAATCTTCATAATCTATGTGGGCATGTACGTCTACGAACATGTTCATCCTATGAAAAGATTGTTAAAATTCTTGGGAAGAAGTTTACAAACAACATACCTACAAAAGAAACGTTAACAACAATCCAGATCCCTTTCACGAGTCTTTCTTTTTTTAATACAGAAAGAATTCCAAGATAAAACATCCTTGTTCCGTCTGTTGCAACAGGAGGAATGGAAATCGGGAGCAGATTAAAAAGACCAACAAAAAGATTTACAAGATATACCCACAAGAAAAGTCCGCTAATCCATCGCAATACAGGAGGAATAATTGATCCGTATTTCTCTCTTGCATCATTTGTAACCGCAACTTCATTTGGCTGTACAAAAAGACCCAAATATCCTTTTTGGGGGTCATCTTTGCTTGTTGTCGCTATAACTTCGTGAGTTTTCTTATCTGTCTGCATTACTACTTTTTCGTTTGGCTTAAGACCGTCAAGCGCTTTGAGAAAATCTTCCGGCGTGTCAACTGTGTTTCCGTTGACTTTTAAGATTAACTCTCCATGCTTTATACCTTCATTTGCAATAGGAGAACCTTCCACAACAGAAGCAACCACCAGTCCTTTTGATTCGTACATGCTTCCGACTGCCGGAAGTAGCGCAAAAGAGAAAACAAGGAATGCCAAAAAGGCGAGAATAAAATTTGCGAGTGAACCTGCTGCAAGGACCCCTAGTTGGGAGCTTTTTTTGCTTCTCTCCATTTCACGATCATCTGGCTCTACAAAAGCTATAGGAAGAATCGGTATCAGCAGTGCAAGCACACCAACACCTGAAGACTTTACCTTTATTTTGTTGAACCTTGCCAAGATACCGTGACTTAATTCATGAACAAAAACCAGAGAGGAGATGGCAATGATCCAATAGACAAACGAGAGTGATGGCAGACCTGGAATTTTAGAGCCAGGTAACAGAAGCTGCGCCCCTGGTTGGGCTATATCTGGTTGAGAAAATATACTTATCGTGTTTATTGTGAGCATTGTTGCTATAACGACCATCCCAACAAAACCAATGAAAATACCAAAATACCCCAGTATTTTTACACTCTTTTTGAAACGCCTTGAAATATTATCCATTGCAGATAATCCAAGATTTGTCCGATAGAGCACCAAATATAGAATAGGAAAGACTATTTTCTGAACTGTTACATGTTTTCGTCTGATAAAAAGAGATACAACTATGATACTAAGAAAAACAAAGAATAGTAATAGATCAATATTTATATTCATTTCCCTTTCTTTATTGCACGAAAGGATTTACTCCCGCATTTGCGACAAGTTACCTTCCCCTGGAGCACCTTTGTGATTGTTGTCTTCTTTTTTGTCTTACATTTCTTACACACGAAGACATTGTGATACATCCTTGCCATTGCTTCAGGGAATTTTGCCATATTACCTCTCTTTTATTTTACCTCTTTGATTACCTTCTCATCAAGCATGATCCAATATATTACCTGACTACCTTCACTTACTTTATCCTGTAACTCTTCAGGGATTGGTAGTTCAAAGCTTTCATAAGTTTCAACATCCATAAGGTTTGCCATGTTTCCCTGAACTGCAAGGACCTGGGCTGTTTTCTTTTCTATTATTGGAGTATCTACAGTATCGTGCCCAGGCATTATCTTTATTATCTTCTTACCATCAAGAACGCTAACTGCCTCTATGCGCGTCTTTGCATGACCATGCTTTCCTGTTTTTGATGTATCTGTTCTTACAACCCTATAGACATGATTATCAAAGACAACAAAACGACCTGATTTAAGACTTGATGCATATGCCTGTTTTGTCGCCATGCCATACCTACAGACAATAGACGTTTTATAAATATATCGGCAAGGCTCATATTTTTTCTAATGATGAGCAGAAAGTTTTAAAAAGAGTTTTACCGGCTTTTTCTTACAAGAAAGGTGGGATTTTCGCAGAGCGACCTGAATCTTGGAGGAATTTACCTTGGGCATATATAAATACATTCAACAAACATGGCAACAACCTAAAAAGTTCCTTGGTCCTCTTTGGAAAGAGAGACTTGTTGCTTTGCGACGTGATGAGAGCGTTGTACGCATTGAGCGACCAACCCGTCTTGACCGTGCACGATCTCTTGGCTATAAAGCTAAGCAAGGTTATATTGTTGCACGTGTTCGCGTTCCAAGAGGAGGAAAGCAACGACCGCGACAAAAAAGTGGAAGACGGTCAAAGACAAGTAGGCGTAAACTTGTTCTAAAGAAAAGTTATCAGTGGATTGCAGAAGAGAGATGTAACCGCTCTTTTCCAAACTGTGAAGTGCTTGGAAGTTACCCTGTTGCAAAAGATGGGCGCTATTATTGGTTTGAAACCATCTTAGCAGACCAAGTCCAAGTAAGCAAATACCCTGGTATGCGTTGGGTTGCTACTGAAAGAGGAAGGGTTTTTCGTGGAAAAACATCTGCCGGACAAAAGAGCAGAGGCCTTCTTCACAAAGGAACAGGAGCTGAGAAGATTAGGCCAAGCCTACGTGCACACAAACGATTAGGAAAATAAGATTCAAAACAATTTTAAACTATGCACCTTCATTTTTTTGATGCGTAATCTATCCGTTGCATTTGTTTTTTTGTTACTTACCTCTCCATTGTTCGCTTTTGCACAATCTGAAAAACAACGAGCCCTCCCCCCTCATGAAGATATACCTTCGCCAACAACCTGCGGCAATAGGGTTGTTGAGCCAGGAGAACACTGTAACAATTGTCCTACAGACGTTGTTTGCATTGAAGGCGAAGTATGTATCAACAACAAATGCACATTGCAACAACCCTCAAATAACTTTAGGGTAATTTTAATTGGTATAGGTACACTCTTTGCTACCTTAGCCATTGTCTTTTTTAGTTGGCGACATAGAAACCATGAAATTGGACTTTCAAATCCGCCCCTACCTGCAGACCAGCGCGCAGTTTCATTTATCAAAGATAAACTTTCAAGGGGCGTAACCCGAGATGAAATTACTGCGACACTACTAAAAAAAGGTTGGACAAAAAAACAAGTTTCAAGAGCATTTGAGGAGGCAACGCAATGAGTCTTAGCAAAGCAGATTATCAAAAAATACGCACACTCCTTCATGGTGCGAAGAAGCCTCTCCTCATTTATGACCGAGATACAGATGGTTTTGTTTCATATCTTCTTCTCAAGCGTTTTCAGCCGCATGCGATTGGAGTCATCAATAAGGGTGGAAGCCGTAGCGTGGGGAAGCAATATCTTGACTCTATTGAAGCCAATAAACCAGATATTATCTTTACACTGGATATGGCGACGGTTGAACAAGAATTTATAGATGCTTGCAGTTGCCCTGTTGTTGTTATTGACCATCATGAACTGCACCTTAACTTGAAAGGTGTCCTCTATTTTAACCCAAAAATGAATGACCCCCTTGCCTACCACCCAACCAGTTTTATTTGTTACTTGGCGGTTGGAGGACCCCTTTGGCTTGCTTTGATAGGCATAATTGGTGATTGGTATGTGCCATCTTTTATTGATGAAGCAAGAAGGGAATATCCTTCTCTTTTTGAGGATAAAAACACCCCTGGTTCAATAATATACGAGAGCAGGTTTGGAGAAATTATTAAGATTTTTGAATACAACTTAAAAGGAAAGGTTGAAGACGTGCACAGTGCTTGTCGTCTTCTTGAAGGAATCTCTGACCCGTTTGAACTTTTAGAACAAAAAAGCGCGGCTGCAAAGAGACTTTATAGCAGATATTCTAAAGTTCTACGTGAATATAAGGACATCTACAATAACGCTACAGAATTTGTAAGGGAGGACAGCCAGCTTGTTTTCTTTACCTATGTTGTTAGCAATTACAGTCTTTCTGGTGAGGTTGCTGAGGAATTATCTTACCGCAATCCTGAAAAACTTGTGGTTGTTGGACGGGAGAAAGAAGGATTTTACTATTTTAGCCTTCGAAGTAAAACCCATCATGTACTCAACATCCTGAAGAAATCCCTTGCCGAACTTAATGGCAATGGTGGAGGGCACGTCCAAGCATGCGGGGCTTTTGTTGCCAAAGAAGACGTTCCTAAATTTTGCGAGGCTGTTGAGCGAGAGATTGGAATTATTCAAAAATAATTCTTGCATCAGCAATTCTCGCCTCTACTTCGTTTACAATGAGGGGGTTAATGTCTAGCTCTTTTATTTTCTTATATTTCTCTACAAGTTTAGATAACTTTATCAGCACATTTATCACTGAAGCAGTGTTCACAACCTTGGTTTTTCTTGTACCAGTAAGGATTTTATATATTTTGAGTTCTTCAAGCATCTCCTGTGCGTCTACCCTTGTTATCGGACAGATACGCAAAGCAATATCCCTAACAAATTCGGTGTAAACCCCTCCTGCACCAACCAAGATTGTGTGCCCAAAGACAGGATCTTTCTTTATCCCCAATATCAATTCTTTCCCATCCAATTGCCTTTGAAACATAACTTTCTTTGATTTCTTTGCTATCTTCTTGTAATTCTCCTGTATTGATTCTTCTGTTATTCCTACAACCACCCCTTTCTTTTCTGTTTTATGTAGTGTGTTTGTTACTTTCATCACAAGAGGGAAACCAATTCTTTTAGCTTCTTTCTTTACGTCCTTTTCTTTAGTAACAACCGTTCTTTTAACAACCGAAAATTTATTCTTTTCCAGAAAATCCTCAGCCTCTTTTTCCAACATGATCCGCATGGCAACCCATATTGGGTAAAACTATTTAAATATTACCTACCCGCTCTTTTCATGCACCCACTGGCAAAGGCACTTGCCGCTATATCCCTATCTTTATTATTTCTTAGTATTTTCCCAAACATATTTGCACAGGAAGTTAATAACTATAATGCCGTCTTACGAATTACAGCACAAGTCAATGTATCTGGTTCACTCAATATTCAAAAAGAATCTGAAGATGCCTTTCTTGAAGAACTCCAAGTTAACCTTCAGTATTATCCATTAAACGATGACCAGCACCAAGTTACATCCATCCTGGGGCATAGTTCTCCGCCAAGTTCTATAATTAAAAACAACAATTTTGTTTTTACATGGAAAAAACCGCGCGTAGACAAATTCACATATGGTATTTCATCAAACATTACCTCTATAAACAACTTCCCAAAGATTAAAGAACGCATTTTTTTTCCATCTAAAGAGATTGAAGAACAATTTCTTCTTTATGACCATGAAACTGAATTTATTGATATTACTGGGGATATCCGCGCTATTGCCAACGACATTGTTACGGGAGAGACTGACTATTATACTGCAGTCCATAACCTCGCCCAGTGGGTAACAAACAACATTGAATACAACCTAAGCACATTAACTGCAGAAACCGTTCAGAAGTCTAGTTGGGTTCTTGCAAACCGGATTGGTGTTTGCGATGAATTGACAAACCTATTTATTTCTATGGCCCGCTCAGTCGGGATTCCAGCTAGATTTGTATCTGGGGTGGTGTATACTAACCTAAATAATGATTTTGGGAGTCATGGATGGGCCGAGGTCTACTTTCCTGGATACGGATGGGTCCCTTTTGACGTAACTTTCGCACAATATGGGTGGGTTGACCCGAGCCACATTAGGCTTGCACAAACAGCTGATTCTGGCGAACCAGCGGTGTCTTACTCTTGGCGCTCCAGAGGGATATCTATTGAACCAGAACCCATCTCAATTACTACGAAAGTTCTAGAGGCCTCAGGAACTATTGAACCGTATGCTACCCTTAGAATCACACCTCTTGCTACAGAAGTCGGGCTTGATAGTTTTGTACCTATCGAGGCCATTGCCAGCAATCCGTATCAATTTTATCTCCCGCTCCAAATTTCCTTTACTAAAGGTCCTGGCTTTCCAGACGGATTCTCACGATCTGTTCTTCTTAGACCCGAGGAGACAAAACGACTTTATTTTATTGCTTCAACTGGAAACAAATTTGAAGACGGATTCATATATACTTCAAAACTTTCTGCAGAGACAAGTTTCGGGAGCACCGCAGAAAGTGAGCTTGTTATACGGCAAGATGCAAACACAATATCTCTTGAAGAAGCAAGGGAGATGGTTGATGCTCTTGCAGAGAAAGAGAATAAACTTTTCTTGCGCAACATAGACCTATCCTGTCTAAGTGATAGACCCACATATTATGTTAGAGAAACAATTAATGTAAATTGTAGGGTAACAAATGAAGGAAATACAGAAATCCAAAATGGGAAGGTTTGTCTTTTTGATGAGTGCAAACCAATATCCCTTAATATTGCTGATGAGAAAAATATTACCTTTCAAACTTCTCTGGACGATGGCAGAAGGCTCTCAATTCGTGTAGGAAACGGGGAGACAATACGCTATGCCTATGTTGATGTTAGCATAGTGAGCATTCCCCAAGTTAACATTTCACTGCAGCCAGAGAGCGTTTCTTACTATGAATCACTTCCCCTTATTCTTAATATTACAAGCAATACCAAGGTAAAGAATGTACAAATAACACTTGAAGATGTTGGAACCTTTGAACTCCGTGAATTTGGTGGGTCAAAACAATATGAGATTTTAGTTAATGGAAAAGACCTCCCTAGGGATGGGATTCGTGCTTATGCGACTTATGAAGACGTGCTTGGCAAACAATATAATTTTGAAGAAAACATTCCAATTGTCGTAACTGATGTTCCAAGATACGCACGTGCTTTGAGGGCTGTTCGCTCACTTTTTACTTAATAACTCTTTGCAACGTAAACAATACAGAATGCCTTCCTATTACAAACAAGGCATTTTTGACCCTGCTTTGGTTTCTCAGGTTTAGGATAGAAAGTTCCGCAGACCTTTACACCGTCTGTCTCCTTTTGTAGTTTCTCGGCACACTTTTCTCCTTGCTTTTCAACAGAGCAGAAAGGAACCTTTGTAAAACCAAGATGAACCTTTATTATTCTCTTAAGTTGTTCAAGGGTATCTGCATTTTTCACGCTTCCTTTAAAATAAGTGTTCGCCCTTTCTTTGATGTTTACATCAACTGAATTTGCGTTCTTCTTTATCTCTTTTTGAAGACTTTCAAGCTTAATCCCAAGTTTCCTTGTATCCGTTCTTTTCACTAAAGTTAATTTCATCTCTTGAACTTCTTTTGGACCTATCTCTATTCGAATTGGGACACCAAGCAGCTCCCAATGATGATATTTATAACCAGGTGTTTCTTCACCTTCATCCAGTTTTACCCTATAACCTTCTTTTTGGAGCTTTTCTTTTACAAGATTTGCCAATTTACTTACTCGTGTTTCTTCCATTTTTGTTTTCTTTAGAAATATTGGAATAATCACTACTTGGACAGGAGCCACTTCAAAAGGCAGGACCAGTCCTTTATCATCCCCATGGATGCCAATTAGTGCGGCCATTATACGCCATATTCCAGGTCCAAAACAGGTTTGCCAGACATAGTGCTCCTTTTCGTCTTCTCCAGCCACCTTTATTTCGAATGCTTTTGAAAAATTTTGTCCTAGGTCGTGCGTTGACGCAAGCTGGTTTCTTTTTCCATCAGGCATCAGTGTATCTGGGGTGAATGTTGCATCTGCTCCATTGAACTTATCCCAGAATGGTCTCTTAAAGTAAAAGAAAGGAATTTTCAATTTCTCATAGATGACTTTCCAGCAAGTTTCAAGGTCGTTTTGAATCTGTTTTAACGACTCTTCGTGTTTATTGAAGACATCATGTGTTTCAAAGAAAAGAAATTCCCTTCCCCGCAAAAACGGGCGTGTTGTCATTTCATTTCTAAACACAGAAATCCTGTCCTGATATCCCCTAAATGGTAGGTCCCTGTAACTTCTTAACCATAAGGCATAAATAGGATAAATTTGTGCTTCGCCTGTTGGACGAAGAGCAAAACGCTCCTCTATCTTTTGGTCTCCTGCTTCAGATACCCAGAATACTTCTGGTGTAAAACCTGCGTGCTCTTTCTCTTGATTAAGCGCTTTTTCTTTAACAACCGTTGGAAAAAGAAACTGCTGGTGACCTTGCTCTTCAACTTCCTTTTCGAAGTATTCATAAATTTTTTTTATGATTGCAAAGCCCCATGGCCTGTGAACAACAAATCCCTGTATCCCAAAACGCACATCTACAAGTTCGGCTTTTTGCACGACCTGAGTATACCATTCCGAAAAGTCAGATTCTTTTTTTACTGTCAAACCAAGTTCACTTTCCTTTACCACATTTTTCTGTTTACTTTTCATTTTAAAAATCTTT
>JAGVYI010000009.1 GCA_018303365.1 Candidatus Woesearchaeota archaeon | reverse complement strand
ATAATCCCCTCAAATGAATACAAATGTATGTAAATGAGGAAGTATATAAATCTTACGCATGTATGTCCAGTGGTTTACAAAATCTTAAATATCAAAGCAGAGTTATTAACCATATGGCAAGACGAATTAGTTTTTTAGCAAGAAGGAAGGTGAGAAAAAGGGTATCTTTTACTTCCGGAGGGCAAAGAATCTCTTTTATAGCAAAAGTTCCTGCAAAACGCAGAAAGAGGGTTAAATTTTAGGCTGGAAGATAAAATGAGCTTAAATGTGTATATTGATTCTGACGTAATGGTTGCATCCGAAATAAAAGGCGAGCAAAACCATGTAGAATCAAAGAAATTTATGGATTATGTTTTAAAAACTAAGGATAAAGATATAGAATTTTTTACTTCAATATTTACTTTTCTTGAATTAGCCTCTGCAATGATACGTAGAACAAAAAATAAAGACAAAACTTATTCTCTTTTGTATAGAGTAAAAAATTCGTGGAAGAAATTTATCAATCCATTACCACCTATGGAAAGGGGAACCTCGTTTACAACTCTCATAGATAACCTCATAGAAACAACTATTAAATTTAAGACGCCAACAGGAGATACTGTACATGCACATACTTTTGCCCTAAATGAACTAGACTATTTCATTACTTGGAATACAAGAGACTTCCATGGAATGAAGCGAAATTTAAAAGGAATTAAAATACTAACCCCTACTGATATATTGAAAGAATTTGAAAACCTTAAGAGTAAAGAGCCATCAAAAAAAACTGAACTTTTATTTAAGGAAACGTTCCAAAAGTTGATTAGAGAAAGAAATAGAATTGTACACAATAAATCTTGATTTGATACGCCCCGCCCCCTACGAAAACGAAACGACTGAAACGAAATGTCCCCCTTAACGATTGTTCTTAATTGCTCACTTTGTTCGCTGGATTGAACACGAGCCACTAAAAATTACTTTTCGGTCGAAATTTTCCCGAACTGCGTAGCGGGAAAAGAACTTAACAAGGGTTATGTTCAATTGCTCAATGGCGTTTTTGTATCAATGATTTTTTGAAGATGTTTCCTGTACTGTTTTTCTACTTCGGCGTCTAAACCAGCTTGAACAAATTCTTGGGCTTCAGGAATCCTTTCTTGTTCTGCGACTGATATGAGGTACTCAACAAAACTTAATTGATTGCACATATAGGTTCTTGTTGGTTGATTGAAAAAGAATTCTGTTCTTTCTTCACTACCCCAAGGTTTTACAATTCGGTAAACTTCTGCCCCATTCTTTTTCAGTTTAAGTTGACTCCAACCGCACATACTTCCATAACGTTCAAACAGTAAACCAGTACCCATAACATTTAATTCCCATCTTCTATGTAGCTGATCCCCATCATCTCCGAGGCTATCATAACAAATGGGATATTCTTTTATGCTCATATTTATCAAAAAACCTAACATATTATTAAAGTTAACGCTATCTCGCAACTCGTCTCCACTTCGTTTCGCACCACACTGCGCCTATTTATACACATTTCTTCTATGGCCAACTTCAATGACGAGAATAATCATCTCATCATTTTTAATATTAAGAATAACACGGTAATCACCAACACGTAATCTGAAATAAGGAGATGAAACTAATTTCTTAACATGAGAAACAGGTCGTATTCTGATTCTTTCAAGTGTTCTAATAATCCTTTCCTTAACTGATTTTTCAAGCTTTTCAAGCTGTTTTAGTGCTTGGTTAGAATACAGCAACTCAAACATTTAAAGACTTAGTCTCTTTTTGACTTGTTCGTGTGTATACACACGTCCTTCTTTGATGTCCTTTTCGGCTTGAGCAATATGCCTTTTTGTTTCTTCAGAAAGTTCCATTGTATCTTCCATAAGATCCCAGATTACTTCCTCGTAGGTTTCTTTATCAAATAATTTCTTTTTTGCAAGCTCATGTTGGAGCCTTTCTGATATTTGTATTGTTGTTGCCATAGTAAACTATAATTAACTATAGTATATAAAACTTTCTACAGTGCCTTGAGGGCAAAAAATTTAAACATTGATACAATTACTTATATTCTGGCAAAGCTAATCTCACCAAATCCAGTAAAAAACTAGGAAACTAATAAAAATAAAGAATCAATAACACAATAAACCCTATCCAAGTCGAGGTATATGGGATTAAGAAGATCCATCTTTTTTTCATCCACTCTTGATAAACGACCTTACCTTGTATGAATTTTCCAGGCATGTACCCCCCTTTGAAAAATTTTCTTGTCTCAATTATGATTCTTTCAAAAGCGAGTAGACCTAGAAGGATTAAAGCTAAATTTTTTGTTAACAAAGCCATTAGAAAACCACCAATTATGCCCAACATAGGACTTCTTAAAAAAGTGATTAATTTAAATCCCTCAATAGTTCCATCTTTATAACCACCACCAATGGCTTCAAATAAAGTTATTAAGAAACCCATAATCATCCCCTTATAGATTATGTCGATGCTTTCAGGCAATAAAATTCCTATCTTATAGATTCCATAAATTACACCTATAAAGATTAATGCAAACAATGCCCTTATTAGATGGGATTCAACTGCCTTACCACCAATGTGCATTCTTACTGGTATTCTATAATCACTTTCATCTTTATATCTAATAAACACTTTCCAAACTTCTACTATAATGTAAGAGATGCTAAAGAAAGTAAGAGCCAATATTAGTAATGGTTCATTTTTACCCCATCCGAAATTGAAAAAGATTATTGCAGCCAAGACGCCGATTATTAAATCTCTTAAAAATCTGCCAATATAAAAATTCTCATAAGGAGAATCTTTGTAAGCCCCATAGGATGCCCTATGCAATCCACCAATTAACCCCAACAAAATATAGATTAAAATCATTAAAACCATGACCAATTCGTCTTATTTAATCTTTATCATCCATTCTTGGGTGTTTGCTTAATTAGGCTTTGTTCTTGAAGCGGGGGTTTCAAAAACTTATGATGAACAATACCTCCAAAACTTAAATGATTTGGGTGGACTTAACGTCAAAATATTGTTTGAATCAAAAATTATATAACTCACTAGTAATCTTCAGGTTAGTATGGTAGATAAAATATTTGTTGCTATGAAGGCTTTCATAGTTCACAGCGGAAAAGTCCTTTTACTTAGAGAATCTTCAAAATATTCTGATGGGTCAAACGCTGGAAAATTTGACGTGGTTGGTGGTCGCGTTGAACAGGGACAACGATTTGACGAGAGTCTTTTAAGAGAAATCAAAGAAGAAACCGGGTTGAATGTAACAATTGGAAGGCCATTCTTTGTAGATGAGTGGAGACCAAATGTTAGAGGTGAACAGTGGCAAATTGTCGGAACTTTTTTTGAATGTTTTAGTTATTCAGATAAAGTTACCCTAAGCGAGGACCATGAAGGGTATGTTTGGATTAACCCAAAAGACTATAAGAATTATGATTTGGTTGAAAATTTGCCTTTGGTATTTGAGAGCTTTCTAGACCTCTGCTATACAAAAAGCCTTTAGTTTGCTAAATGAATTGTTTATGGGCACTTTGGGCTTTTCTTAACTATCAAGTTGACATTGTCTTGTGACAATCTATATTCGTACAGATAAATTTATAATCATTCAAATTTAATCAATAGTATTATGACATCAAAAGCCCTTATCTGTGTAGATTTTGAAAACGAATGGACTGATAAAAGTTCAGATTATTTTGTTGGTAATGTTTCTGATTTAATAGAAAAAACTAACAAACTTATCGATTTTTGTAGAAAAAAAGGTTACAAAATAATCTTTACTCTACACGTCGAAAAAGATTCTAATTCTGCTTTTGCTCCAAATACAAAGAATGTTGAAATAATCAAAGAATTGCATAAGCAAAATTCCGACGTGCTTATTACTAAAAACAAAATCAGTCCATTTTATAAAACTAATTTAGACAAGGTATTGAGAGGCATAAATAAAATTGTGATTTGCGGGATTTTGACCAATCTTTGTGTAAGAAGCCTTGTTCAAGATGCTTATGATAGGAATTTTGAGATTAAAGTTATCAAAGACTGTTGTGTGTCTTTTGATGATGAAACGCAAGAATTTACCTTTAAAGACCTGAAAGCTACAAGAGAAGAGATTGAATTTTTAAACTTGGATGAATTTATTGGGTGATTGTTTACTTAACCTGCGTTCATGTGTAATATTCTCGGCTTGGTGCTTATAAGATTTACTATTGGATAGTAGCATTGTATTTGTAGGTTGAGGATATAACCAAACTAAGTCTAACAATGCCTGTTCTGCATAAATTAAACTGTAAGTACATTAATGGATAAATCAATATAAACCCCCTTTCTTTTTCATTTTCATCCGGGGTGGTGGTCTAGTTTGGTCTAGGATTCCAGCTTGGGGTGTTGGAGATCGCAGGTTCGAATCCTGCCCACCCCATTTTATCCATAATATTTATATATCCTACCTATCTTTTTGCTTGAAAAGAGGTTTATGATGAGGAATTTAGCCAGATTCAATTTTGTCTTTTTCTTATCCTTGTTTACCCTTTTCTTTCTTTTTTCATCGTCCGTATTTGCATTTAGCGTTGAGCATTCTGAGGTCACTAATAAGGTTGCTCCAGGCGAGACTGCAGCGTATTTACTTGAAATACATAACGACCTTTCAAAGCTGGATAATTTTGTTATTGAATCAGACCCCTTTGCCGCGCTTCCTTTTTCAGATATTATTGAATCTATTGTTATTGACGATACCTCTGTTCAGGTCGGGCCTAACAGTACTGTTAAAATCCCTGTCTTTGTACGCATGCTTTCGAGTGTTGTTCCAGGCAAGACCTACAGGACTTCACTTATAGTCCGCTCTGAGGCTTTAAGTGTTGAACAAGAAGAGCCTCTTGTAGTCACAGTTGTTTCTCCTAAAGACCTTATCTCTGTTGAGACCACCCTGCCTGAGCGGGTTATTCCTGGGAAAGGGCTTACTTTTGATGTAAAACTTAGAAACACAATAAACACAATATTAGATAGCGCTACTGTTATTATCTCCAGCGAGCTTTTTGAAGAGCAGAGAACGGTTAAGATTTTCCCATATCAGGAACTTACAATTCCAATTAAGTTTGATGTACTCTCTTCTACATCTCCGGGGATTTATGCTCTTGATGTTGTTGTTTTTGAAAGCAACACTCTTCGGGGCCAGTCATCCCAGGAGTTTGAAATAGTAAAAAACCCAAATATTCACGAAAGCCTTGAACAGCTTGATGGCTTTCTCCAAGACAGATTTGTTGTCACTAAAACAAATAATGGAAATTATATTGTCGAAGAACGGTTTTCTTTACCTGTCAGCAGTCTTTCAAAACCTTTTACACGGGCGAGCGTCCCTCCTACAGAAAAGAGAGAGGATTCGTGGGTGTGGGTATTTGAGCTTGCTCCCGGAGAATCTTTCAATCTGGTTGCTGTAAAAGACTACCGGTCTCTTTTTGTTTTGTTCCTGGTCCTTGTCTTTGCTGGGGTTATACTTTATTACTTTGCAACACGCAAAGTAACGATAAGTAAATCCATTTTTACTGTAAAAGAAGACGATCAGGGTGTTTCCAACCTTAAGGTTATGCTTCATGTTAAGAATAGAAGCAAAAGGGTTGAGCATGTTAAAATTATGGATATTCTGCCAGAACTTGTAACTCCTTCAAAAGAATTTGGTACCCTTAGCCCTGATAATATCCAGCGTGGGGTTCACGGAATACGCTTGACTTGGGAGCTTGCAACTCTTGAACCTGGAGAAGAGCGTGTCGTCTCCTATATGGTTCATTCAAAGATGAGAATCATTGGCAAACTCACCTTACCTAATGCTATTGTTCAATTTCGAAAGGCTCACAAGCTTTATACTGTTTATTCGAATCGCGTGACTTATTATTCCAAGGCGAAAGGATAAATTTTTGTAAAGCTATTTTATTTTTTCTTAAAGAACAGCCAGTTTTTACTGTCTTCTTTTGGCCTTAGCTTTATAAGACAATATACACCTTTTAGTTTCTTTCCTTTTAAATTTACAATAAATTTATTTTCTGTTCTTTCTATAGCCTCGAAAGTTCCTTTGTCCCAAATCTCAACTTTTCCGGCGCCGTAATTTCCCTCAGGTATTGTTCCTTTGAAATTTGCGTATTCTATCGGGTGGTCTTCTGTCTGGACAGCGAGCCTTTTTTCCTTTGGGTTTTCTGACGGCTCTTTTGGTATTGCCCAGCTTGTAAGGGTGTTGCTTTCTTCTAGTCTAAGATCATAGTGAAGCCTTGAGGCTTGGTGTTTTTGAATTACATAGACTGGGTGCTTTAGGGTTTTTCCCTTATATTTTGTTATTACCTCTTTACAGAAATCTTCAGAGAGTTCTGCAGGCGGCTCAGGCGTTTTTCTAAAATTCCTTTTATCTTTATATTCTTCAAGCTTCAATTTCCAGTATTGCCCCCTTTTTTGTACTGAATGTTTTTTCTTTTTTATATTCCCTTCTCAAGAATCCAAGGGCATCTTCTTTTAAAACTGTTGTAAGGTATCCTGCTTCTTTTTGTTTTTTATAGAATTCTTCTTTTTCTTTTGCTTTTCCTCTTATTTTGAACCTTGTGAGCATCTTTGCGGGTTCTGCGTTTCTTGAGAGCATCCTTGCGACGATTTCCTGGCCGGTGTAACATCCCTTTGTACTGTCAATGTATTCTTTGAGATTTGCCTCAAGAGGGATTATTGTATCATCCAGTTCTCTTTGCCATTCAGGAACTTTGTAGATAATTCGCCATTTTATGAATTCGCCTGCTGTTATGCTTTCTTCTTTTTTCTTTGGTCTTATACTTTGTGTGTGTTCTCTTCCATCAATGTATACTGCTTCTTCATACCCCATTTTTTCTTCAAGTTCGCATTGCATTAACCTTATACTCATTTCCAGAAGTTCTTTGAAAGCTTTGTCTGCTTCTTTCTGGAATGCAAGAAGGAAATGTTCCTTTTCTTTTTGCACAGTTGCAATAGATTTTATTTTACCAAACCTATCAAGAAAGAGTGTTTTACAGCTTTGGCCTTCTTTTAGATTTTTTATGTCGTTTGTAGATGTGTTCTGGAGTAAATCTTCGCTTCCTTCTCCTTTTAGCTCATAGATTTTTGCATCTTTTTGAATGTATAATTTCATCTTATTTGCTTTTTGTTACGCCTATTCTGGGGCAGTATAAGCTTATTTTACATGTACTACAGATGGGGGTCGGTGCCTTACACACTTTTCTTCCATGTTCAATAAGCAAATAAGTTGTCTCAAACCATTGCTTTTTTGGCAATATTCCCATCAAGTTATTTTCAATTTTCTGCGGGTCTTTTTCTTTACTCAATCCGAGCCTTTGCGAGAGCCTTTTTACATGTGTATCTACAGCTATCCCTTCCACAATGCCGTAGGCATTTCCTAGGACAATGTTCGCTGTTTTTCTTGCAACCCCCGGAAGAGTGATAAGCTCTTCCATTGTCCTTGGCACATTGCCTTTGTATTTTTTTATGATAAGCGTCGCTGCCCCCTTTATTGCTTTTGCCTTGTTTTTGTAGAATCCTGTTGAATGAATGTCTTTTTCAAGCTCTTTTATGTTTGCTTTTGCATAGTCTTCCGTGATCCTGTACTTTTTGAAAAGGTTCTTTGTTACTTTGTTTACCCTCTCGTCTGTGCACTGTGCTGAGAGAATTGTTGCTATGAGTATCTGGAGCGGATTTGAAAAATTCAGAGCACCCTTTGTATTCAGGTATTCTTCTTTTAGAATGCTGAATATCTTTTCTATTCTTTTTTCCATATTTACTTCTTTTTTTCAGGAGTCTTGAACTTGAAAACTGGCTCACAGGCGTGATGTATTACTTTGCCGTCTGTTGCTGTTATTTTTATGTTAAGAATGTTAAAGTTGTTTGTTATTTCAGTTATGTTCCATAATGTTTTTTTATTAATGCTTTGGATGATTGCTATAGTCTTTTCACACTTCCCTTCTTTATATTCTCTTTCTTTCAGCTCATCTACTTTTTTTAACGCCTCTTTTAGTGTGATTTTAACATCCTGCTCTTTAAGTTTGTCTACTTTCTCATCCCCCTTTCTGAATACCTTGTCTGTTTTCTCTTCTATCTTTTCTTTTAAGTTAAAGCTTGTTATGTTGTCTTTTTTTTGGTCATAAAAATCTATCTGCCATGGTTCTTGTTTTCCCTTTTCTATAACTATAAACCCCGCTGTCAAATATGCTTCTTTGTTTTTTTCTTTAAATATTTTATACTCTCTTGACTTTCTAAGATTTACGAGTGCTTCTTTGAAATTCATTCTAAGTTATAGAATTTCCTGCGAATTATATAAACTTTTGGCTTTTTTACATTAATTTTATTCGCAAAGCGTGCTCTCAAGCAAGAGGTAGGCTACCTTCCCGTCCCTTTCATCTAGCTTGGTTCCTGTATACTTATCTACTATCCTGCCTCTAGCCAGCTTTTCTACAGTTGTTTTAATAATATACGGACTGCCATCTATTTTCTTTTCCAAACTTAGTTTTATTATCCTTTCTTTCCTATCGCTATATAATATAAGCAGGTTACATACTCCATTTGAAGACAGCCCAGCTAGGGCTAGTTCTGCTTCGTCTTCACTTAAGAATGCCCCTAAGGTGCAGGGTATTTGTTCATGCCGGTCGTAACTTCTTATAAGCGCGAGATCTGCTGTTGGAAATTCTGTTTCAAGTATTTCTTGAACAGTCTTGGTACTGTAATATGCCTGCCATATGACATAACTTCTCTGGTTTTGTGTGAGTTCCATTTATCTTGGCTGCTATTGTCTTCTATAAATAATTATCCAAAGGTGAATGTATACACTTTAACACCGCTATTTTTGAAGTTAATTTCTATCGCTCTTATTTTGTAATCTTTTGCTTCTACAAGATTGTAAAGCCTTGATTCATTAATAATTGCTATGCCCCCCTTTGTTATGTCTTTTCCTTTTTCTTCCTTGACTGGCTTTGTATTTAGCAGAACCTCTGCTGGCGTGTTTTCATTACTTTCTGCAACAATGTTGAGGTCTTTTGCCTGATAGATGAGAAGTATTTTTCCTGTATTGCTTATGAGTTCTACATTGTCTTTATTATTTTTCCATTTCCCTTGCAGATATACATTGTTGGGAACAACTTCTTTTTGGATTGTATATTCAATTGTCTGTTCAGGTCTTAATCCTTCTTTGTTTCCAAAATTACCCCTAGTAAACTGGTATCCAAGGTATATTTCTGGTGTTCCTATCTGTCTTGGATCAATGTCTATTGTTCTGTTAATGGTCTTTTTTTCAACCTCGATTTTTTCTTTTAGGGATTTTGCTCTTTCCTGGAGAAATTCTTGGATTTTCTTTTCTGTTTCTTCGTATCCGCCTTCCCCTATGTGGTCATAGACTATCTCACCTTTGTAGTTTATAAGATACTTTCGTGGCCAGTATCTGTTGTGGAACGCATTCCATGTTGCATAACTGTTATCTTGCCCTACTGGATATCTTATATTGTATTTTTCTATTGCTTTCCCTACATTTTCAGGCTTTTTCTCAAAATCAAACTCTGGTGTGTGTATGCCTACAACCACCAAACCGCTTTCCCTGTACTTTTCATCCCATGCTGTGATATAAGGAAGGGTTCTGATACAATTAATACAAGAGTATGTCCAGAAATCAACTAAGACAACCTTTCCTTTTAGCTCTTCCAATGTTATTGGGTCGCTATTCAACCAGTTCTCTATCCCAATAAATTCGGGTGCCCCTTTTTTCATATTTTGATTATCTCCGTTTGCTTTTTCAAGGTATCTAATACTTCCAATTATTGCAATGATTACCAATGTAAGTAGGATGTATTTCTTATGGTTTTTTTTCGTTTTCACTCTAAATCCAAAAATAAGTTGTTTAGCGGTCCAGCGAAGTTTGATATTCTAACCAAGTTGTCTGTGAAGACCAGTATTCCCAGAGTTATAAGAATTATTCCTGCTGCAATGTTGAAATATTTTAATGCTTTTTTGTGCTTTCCTATAAAGCCTGTTGCCTGGGACAGAAATACTCCTGTAAGTAAAAATGGAACTGTCAGCCCAAGTGAGTACGAAATTAGTAGAGAGAATGCACTTGCTGGCTGCGTGATTGCTAGTGTAAGTATTCCTGCAAGAACCGCTCCAACGCATGGAGTCCAGCCTATTGCAAAGGCTGCACCAAATACAAATGAGTTGAGATACTTAATGTTTACCGCTCTCACACGTATCTTGTGCTCTCTTTCAAGAAAAGACAATTTTGGAAGAAGGCCGATTACGTACAACCCAAACAAGATGATTATGATTCCACCTACCTTTCCTAGTATGTCGAGCACATTTACAGATACGTTTTTGAATATTGTATTTAACAGCACCCCGATTGCTGCGAAGATGATAGAGAACCCCAAGACGAAAAAAACCGTGTTTAGTATAATTGGAAGCTTTCTTGCTTGTCCTTTTCTTATCTCTTCAAGGCTGCTTCCTGAAAGATAACTTAGAAATGCTGGTATGAGTGGCAGTATGCAGGGTGAAAGAAATGAGATGAGGCCCGCAATAAAAGCTATTGCAATGGTTGCTTCTGTCATATTTACGCCCTATTTGCCATCTGGGTTATCAAGGCTTTAATCTCTTCTTTATTCATGACTTGGAGCGCGTTGAATTTTTCACTGGCATTCTTGTCTAGGATAACTTTTGTATGCTGGTAAGCTGCATTAAAACGTGTTGCTAATTCTTTTTCGATATTGTCTGTGTCACTATCCCTAAAATTTACTCTAAATCCAACTACATTTGATTCTTCTAGTTCATCAAAAGCCCTGAAAATGTCTACTTGCTCTCTTTTACAGGTCGGACACCAATTTGCATAGAAGTTGATAAAAATTGTTTTTCCTTCATTTTGGGCTTTTTGAAAGTCTTCGTCTGTAAAGGCAATGTAGGGGGTTGTTGTTCCTGCAAGCACCTTCCCTTGGTATCCTTCAATTGCTTTTCCCTCATTTGTGTTTTGATTTGCAGCTCCAGAGCAGGCGCTAAGTATAGCTAACCCGACCATTACAAGCATGAACGCTGCTTTTCTCATATTATCTTTTATTGCCCTTTCTTATTTAAATCCTCTCTTTAATGTAAGAAGCTAAATTTGCGAACCCAACAACTTTCTTCACATCGAGTGTCTTTAACCAAAGTATACAACAAGGCAAAGATACACAGTTTCATCGCAACCTTTTTATATTACTAATCCATTTTACTACTATGAAAAAGGGGTTGATGCTTTTCTTTTTTGTATTTATTCTTCCAAGTGTTTATGCAACTGTATCGTTAGATGGCCCTGACAGAGACATCTATAATGTTGGTGATGAAATTGTCCTTTCAGGATATATACTTGAGAACCGCACTACAAATGGGTTATTCCGACTTTCCTTTGAGTGTGATACACAAACTTCCCGTTTACCAAGCGTTGCTCTTGGCGTTGAAGGTGGAGATAAAAAACAATTCCCTTCCGAGTTTTCCGTCCCCCGTACTATTGCTCCAATTTCCTTAACAGGTGATTGTCGCATTGTTGCGGATTTTATTGAGAATGATGTTGTTGTTGATTCTGCTGTCTCAAGTTCATTTCGCATTACAAAATCCCTTCATGGCAATTTTGACATAGATGCCGACCGCCTACAGGTGGGAGATAATCTTACCATTACAGGAACTGTCTTTAAGCAAAATGGTCAGAACGTTGCTGGCTCTGCAGAACTTTTTTTTGATGGAGGTGGTGGTCGATACCTTGTGAATGTTATTAGCATTGTTGATGGCAGGTTAAGATATACTCACTCAACGAAGGCAGGCCTTCCTGGGACTTACAGTATTGATATTTCGGTTATCGACACTGGCGGGAACCAACAGCTCTTTGAGCAGATTGCAACATTTGACCTTGTTGATGATATTGTTGTGGGCGCTCGTGTTGACCGCGTTACTGCTTTTCCTAGTCAAGAGCTGACTATAAGTGGCAGCGCTGAAACTCTTCTTGGAGAAAAAATAAGAGATGGTGCTGTTCGTATGGAGATCGGAAAAGCTGTCCATACAACTTCTCTTGAAGATGGGGTATTTTCCTATACTTTTAACCTTCCATCTACCATTAATTCTGGAAGGCAAACTGTTATTGTCCGCGTGACAGATTTATTTGGTAACCGCGGGAGCACTACTGCTGAGTTTTTTGTTGAGCCAAAATTAAGCCGTCTTACTGCTACCCTTTCCGGTAAATCATTCAAACCAGGCGATAGTGTTGTTGTAACTCCCCTTCTCTATGACCAAGCAGACCAACTTGTTGAGGACGACTTATCTATTGAAATTCTTGATCACCGCAGTAAAAAACTCTTTGTTGATGTTGCCAAAACAAATGAAGATGTTTCATACACTATTCCTAAATTTGCCGACCCCGGTATCTATACAGTAAAGGTTTCAATTCCAGATATATCTTCAAAGGAGACCTTTGTTGTTGGGGGTGTTTCAAGTGTGTCTATCTGGCTTGATAATGAGACAGCATATATTCAGAATACAGGTAATGTTGAGCTTCGAAAGCCAATTAAAATAAGCCTTAATGATGACCAGTATGTTGCTGTTAGAAAGGTAGCTGTTGTTCCTGAAGAGGTGATATCTGTTCCACTTTATGATGTTGGTCCTCCAGGCGAGTACGATGTGGTCATAACTGTCGGGGATACTGTAGAGCGATTTAAAAATGTGAAGGTTGTGAGTGTTCCTTCCCAACACGCTGTCGGTATCTTCCTTTTCTTCTTAGCACTTCTTGTTGCCTTTTTGATATACTTTTTTGGCATGAAGAAATATAAATTTAAGACCCCTTCTTCTCACAAGAAGCCCCATCTGCCACGTCCTGATAAAGTGGCGCATATATACCACAAACCTTCTACCGGTGATTCAAAGAAGCCCCCTCGTAGGCCATTTCGCTTTTCTTTTGGCAATCGTGAAGATGAAGTAAAGGATTTCAAGCGCCGCGTTCTTGAAGAGATTAACAAGACAGAAGAGCGGGAAAGACGTAAGAAGGGTTCTGCTGGAGATGGCGGTATCTTTGGATTATGATTCTTTTAATAGGGACATTCACCACTTTTGATGTATGTATATGCTGAGAAGGCAGCAATTACTCCTTCAGCCACTCCTGTGATTGCTTGTTTGAATTCCCTGTTAGTTACATCTCCTGCTGCATAGACTCCTTTGACGTTTGTCTTTGAATCTGTATCAATAATTATTTCATTTTTTTCATTGACTTTTACATTGAGAGTCTTTGCTATTTCTGATTCTACGATATGGCCGATTTCAATGAATAGCCCCTCAAGTTCAAGTTCTTTTTTTCCATTGTACTTCTTGTCAAAAATTGCTTTTTTTAGCATTGTTTCTCCTTTGACTTCAGTAACATTTGTGTTTGTAATCACTTTTATTTTGCGATTTTGTTCTACCCGTTTCAAGTTAATTGGTTCTGCACGTATTTTTTCTCCACGGTAGATGATATACACTTCTCTTGCATATTCTGCTAGGAGTAAAGCTTCTTTTGCTGCAGAATCAGAGCCACCTACAACCCCCACGACCTTGTTTTTGAAAAGTGGGGCATCACAGGTTGCACAGTAACTTACACCCTTATTTGTGAATTCTTTTTCACCCGGAATATCTAGTTTTTTTCTTTTTGTTCCTGTTGCAAAGAGAAGAGTCTTTGATTCATATTCTTTTCCGTTTTCTGTCTTAACAAGGTAGGTGCATTTGTCTTTTTCACCCTTTATTTTTGCTTTTACCACTGCATCTTCTAAATATTCTACTTCATAGTCCTTAACATGCTCTTCAAACTTTTGCACCATTTCAAGGCCAGACATCCTTTTAATCCCGGGATAATTTTCTACAAGGTGTGTGTCTTGAATAAGACCTCCTTTTCTTTTTGCCAGAATAAGGGTTTTTAGATTAAAACGTGCTGCGTATACTGCTGCACCAAGGCCTGTTACACCGCCGCCAATGATAATTAAATCGTACATTGTCCTATTTTTATTACTTTTCTTTATATAACTTTTGTTTATATCTTGCTATTCTTGAATTTATAAAAAATTTTATAATAAATATTTATTTCACTTCTTTTGATGCAGCAACTTTTCTTCTTAAGCTTCGTTTTACCTGTTTTGAGGCAATCAGTCTTTTCATACTCTGGCTTGTTCAATTTTTGTGGGTTTCTCCACGTCCTCTTTTGATTTGGGTGTATATCGGGCTTGCCATTTTTGAACTAGTTATATATAGAAGAGAAATATCCAAGGCGTTTTCTGGTTTTTGACCTATTTCAATAGCCATGTAAGAGGGCATTAGGCTTTTCATCTTTGTGTCTTTCTTGGTATTTTTACTACTTTATTTCCAAGAAACAGACCAAAGATATTTCTTCTTATTTTCCTGCCATATTGGCCAAGTATATTCCCAATGAGGTCACACCCCCTATAGACCCTATCTGGTATTCCTGCCATTTCTATTAATGTTTCTGCTGCAGATCTTAGTTCTGTTTCTTCTCCTCTTAAGTACACAAGATACTCTCCGCCTTTACTTTTAACAAAGACTACTGTGACTCCTGTTTCCGGATATTCCTCTTTGATGCTTTCTCTTGCATTTTTTAATCCATCAGAGATCTTAATTACTCTTTCGAGGTCGCCTTCTGTTAGACCTCGGTCTTCTTCTCCAAGAAACAAACTATACGACAGCCCGACAAGGTTCATTTTATTTTTTCTTTCAATATATTTATTATCTTTTTTACAACTTCCTCTTTTTTCATTCTTGATGTATCTATAAGCAGATCATAATTTTCTTTTGCGTATGGGTTAATATTATAAAGTTTCTTATACCTATACTTATCAGATTCTATCCTTTCTTGGATTGTCTTTCTTGTTTGTTCAATTGTCCCTCCTCTTTTTTCATTTCTGCTTTCTTTGTTCTTCATTTCTTCTTCAAAAATTCTTCTTGCTGCTTCTTTTTTTTCAACGTCAAGGTATATTTTAATGCTCTTTGGTATAAAGAAAAATGCTGTCCTTCCTTCAAGGATTGCGTCTTCTTTCTTGTTTGCGAGGCTTTCTAAGTAGTTATCTACTAAAAAGTCAGATGTTGGGTCTTTTTCAGCAATTTTATTTAATTCATCAATAGTAATCTTTTGTTTTCTTGCGTATTCTCTTCTTATCTTACCCATATTATAGTGTTTCCAGCCTAGTCTTTCTGCAAGAAGCTTTGCAACTGTGCTCTTTCCTGACCCGGGCTGCCCTGTAATGGTTATTTTCACTTTTAGTTATTTTGTTGGCTAAATCTATATAAATTGGTTTTGTTTTGTCCTTATTATGGGGGTGGTTTTTTGGCTGATTGGCCGGTTTATTTTAATGATAACCTCCTTCTAGGCAATCCTGAAAAAGGGGTGGGTATCGTTACTTTATGGACTTTAAAGGATGTTGTTGCTTCCAAGGTGCCTTTGGATGATTATACAATCCTTTCCCAACTTTACTCCAGGCAAGAGGGCATTAGCGCCCTTGTTAGAAACTGTCTTTTAAATAAGAACATCCGCCACATTGTTGTGACTGGTACTGACATAAACCAGAGCGGTCAGGCCCTTGTTAATTTATTTAAGAAAGGAATTGATGATGAAGGCAATATTAATGGCGTCCCTTTTGCGAAACTTGATAAAGAGATTCCATGCGATGCTGTTGAGCGCTTCCGCTCCAATGTTAATATCCATGACTTAAGAGATGTTCGTGATTTTTCAGAAGTTGCCCAATATGTTTCACAGCTTTCATCAGATGGGCCTTATGGCGAACCTGAATCCTTTCCAGACCCTGAAATTTCCCTTCCTGAACGTTTTCCCACTGACTACTCTGGCTTTAAGGTTCGCGGTAATTTTGTTGGAGAGGTCTGGCTTTCTGTTCTTGATACTATTATGCGCTTTGGGGTTGTAAAAAAAAGCCAATATTCTGAGGACCAACGCGAGGTACTTAACATTGTTGCAGTTATTGAACATGAAGATGGCAATTCTCCTAAGTGGTATGAATTTTTTCCTTTTACCAGGCAGGATCTTGAAGACTATTACCCCCAGGTTTTATCAGACCGCAGGTTCGATAATGTAGAATATACATATGGTCAGCGTTTATTTAATTTTAAAAATCTTAATCAAATTCAGGGAATTATTGATAAACTCAAGGATTCTTCTTATACCCGGCGCGCTGTTGCTGTTACGTGGGATATTCTTCACGATGCTACCAATAGCAATGCTCCGTGCCTTGATTTACTTCAGTGCCTTGTTGAAGATGATAAACTTTTTATGACTGTTTATTTTAGAAGTCATGATATGTTTGATGCATGGCCACGCAATATTTTTGCACTTCGACGCTTGCAATCTTTTATTTCTGAAGGAGCAGGCATTGCTTTGGGGTCACTTAGTGTGGTTTCATGTAGCGCACATATATATGAGCGCAATTGGCAGGCTGCTAAAGAGCTTCTTGATAAACATTCTTTTCCTCTTCGCTTTGAAGGTGACCCAAGGGGAAACCTTATTATTCGTCTTCAAGATGGTAAAATCCAGGTCCGCCACCTAAGTCCTGAAGGTTCTCCTTTAGCAATTTATGAGGGTACAAAGGCTGCTATACTTTATAGAGAACTTTGCAGTGGTCATGTTGTTTCTGAGCTATCTCACGCTTTTGATATTGGTTGTGAGCTGCAAAAAGCTGAGATCGCCCTTATAAAAAATATCCCTTATATTCAAGATAAAGCTTTGGAGTTTTCATAATGGCTCTCCTTGAAAACTTCGTTATGATTGAAGGTCCTGACTGTTCTGGAAAAGGCACTGCTGCTGATGGTGTGCGGGATTATTTTGCTTCTCTTGGCAAGACCATCTTTGATGTCCGCTTATTTTCCAAAGAAAATCATCGCCTTCCTGAATTCTCAGACTTTGCATCTTTTGATGTGCTTTTATCTGGTGAGCCAACTCATGCCTGGATTGGCGCTGCTATCCGGGGCGAATCTACGTATGAGAATGACCGTCATTTTCATCCTCATGAGATTGCAGAGCATTTCTCAGCTGACCGCTCTTTATTATACCGTCGTGTGATTTTGCCTGCTCTTGATGCAGGTAAAATAGTAATTCAAGAAAGGGGGGTCGTAAGTTCTTTGACGTACCAACCTCTTGATACTTTTCTTAGAAAAGGCATTCCAAGAGATGAGACTTACTCTTTTCTCTTATCTTTGCCTGGAAATAGGTTTGCTTTAGAGCACCCTCCAGGCCTTCTTTTGATTGTTACTTCTGATGCTGAAGTTCTTTTGGAGCGCAAGAGAGCCCGTACTGAAAAGGTTGACAAGAGTATGTTCGAGAAGGTTGACTTTTTGCGTTCGGTGACTGAAGCTTACCTCTCTTCAGGGCTTCGGTTTTTTTTTGAAGGCAAAGGCACTACTATTTCTTATCTTGATACTACTAAGACAAGTGGTCCGGTAGAGACAAAGAGACTTGCCCAAGAAGCTGTTCGTAGCTATTTTAACCTATAACTTTTAAGAGCAATATTATTAAAAAATGCTTCTTTTTACTTTTCTTATGATTATTGGTCTTACTGGCACAAACGCTTCTGGTAAGGACAGTGTTGCTTCGTATCTTGAACAGAAGAGCTTTCGCCATTATTCTCTTTCTGATATTTTGCGAGACCGTCTTACCCAAGAAGGCAGGGAATCAAGCCGTGAAAACCTTATTGCTATTGGAAACAAGCTTCGCCAAGAACATGGCCCATCTGTCCTTGCAGAATTTACTCTTGAGAAGATTAACTCTACAAAAGGGTATGTTCATTTTGTTGTCAGTTCTATTCGCAATCCAGCTGAAGTTTCTTCTTTACGCCGACACAAGGGTTTTGTTCTTGTTGCTGTTGACGCTCCTTTGGAGATCCGCTACAAGCGT
Organism: Candidatus Woesearchaeota archaeon; assembly: GCA_018303365.1. GTDB lineage: Archaea > Nanobdellota > Nanobdellia > SCGC-AAA011-G17 > JACPNG01 > JAGVYI01. The sequence continues at coordinate 23,986 of JAGVYI010000009.1, read as the reverse complement.
TTGCTTTCTCGCAGCAGGCTTGGTGAAGGCGTATCGAATGTAGATGATTTTCGAAAGTACGAAGAGCGTGAGAACTCTTTCGATCCTAGTGCACAGCAAATTTCTTCTTGCATAGCACTTGCAGACTATACCGCGGTCAATGATTCAGATTTTTCTTCTTTGCACAAGAAAGTTGATGTTATCTTGCGCCAGTGTGGTCAGACTCCTGCCAGGCCGAGCTGGGATGCTTATTTTATGGGTATTGCCCAGCAAGTTTCTCTTAGAAGCAATTGTATGAAACGAAATGTCGCAGCCATTATTGTTAAGGACCGGCGCATAATATCTACTGGTTATAACGGTACTCCGCGCGGGGTTAAAAACTGCAACGAAGGTGGTTGTCCGCGTTGCAACGGGTATGCTGAAGGCGGAACAAAACTTGATGAGTGCCTGTGTTCTCATGGCGAGGAGAATGCTATTGTGCAGGCAGCGTATCATGGCGTAAATATAAACGGGTCTGTTTTGTATACTACTTTTTCTCCTTGTCTTTGGTGCGCAAAAATGGTTATCAACTCGGGTATTGGAAAGGTGATATATAACACAAATTATCCTTTAGGGGAGACTGCAAAAAAGATGCTTGAAGAGGCTGGTGTTGAGCTTCAATTTTATTCTTTTGATTGAGTTTTTTTGCTTAGGGGTTTCTGTTGTTTACCCCAAGTGGTCTTATCAATTGCTTCTGGCACCATAAACTTTTTAAACCGCAAATTGGTTTTTCTTGTGCGCGAATGATGAAAGATGCAAAGGCGTCTTTTTGAGTGAATTTTTACCTTTTTCATAAAAATATGTCTTTATGGCATATAACAGTTATTTAGTGAGTACTTAATGCACCCATATTAAGTATGATGGAGTACGTGACCAGCAGTTTTTTTGGTAGAGATTTTTTTCCTTTTTTGCGACCAATTTTAATTCCCGTTGATCCTGCGGGAGATCGCTGCTATGGGGGTTCGTTAAGCCATGCAAGTCAAGGGGCTCTTTTGAGCACCGGCGAACGGCTCAGTAACACGTCAATAATCTGCCCTTTGATTCGGGATAACCATGGGAAACTGTGGCTAATACTGGATAGGGAAAGGATACTGGAAGGTTCCTTTCTTCAAAGCTTTTGCGTCAAAGGATGAGTTGGCGGCTGATTAGCTTGTTGGTGAGGTAAAGGCTCACCAAGGCTATGATCAGTAGGGGGGATGAGAGTCCACGCCTCGAGAAGGGCACTGAGATAAGGGCCCTAGCCCTAAGGGGTGCAGCAGGCTAGAATCCTTTACAATGCGCGCAAGCGTGATAGGGGGACCCCCAGTGCTCACCACATGGTGGGCTTTTGCCAAATGTAAATAGTTTGGCGAATAAGTGATGGGCAAGACCGGTGCCAGCCGCCGCGGTAACACCGGCGTCACAAGTGGCGATCGCATTTACTGGGTCTAAAGCATCCGTAGCCGACAATGTAAGTCTTTTGTGAAATCGCTGGGCTTAACCTAGCGACGTGCATAAGATACTGTACTGTTAGGGACCGGGAGGAGACAGAGGTATTCCTTGGGAAGCGGTAAAATGTTCTAATCCTTGGAGGACCACCTGTGGCGAAGGCGTCTGTCTAGAACGGGTCTGACGGTGAGGGATGAAAGCTGGGGGAGCGAACTGGATTAGATACCCAAGTAGTCCCAGCTGTAAACGCTGCCAACTATGTGTTGCATGTTCTTCGGGAACATGCAGTGCCGTAGCGAAGGTGTTAAGTTGGCCACCTGGGAAGTACGGTCGCAAGGCTGAAACTTAAAGGAATTGGCGGGGGCGCACTACAAGGGGTGCGGCGTGCGGTTTAATTTAACTCCACACAGAGAATCTCACCAGGAGCGACGGCAGGATGAAGGTCAGATTAAAGGTCTTACCTAACGAGCCGAGAGATGGTGCATGGCCGCCGTCAGTTCGTGCCGTAAGGTGTGCTGTTAAGTCAGTTAACGAACAAGATCTGCATCTACATTTGCTAGCGAGTCCTTTTGGATGATCGTGCACACTGTAGAGACTGCCCGCGTAAGTGGGAGGAAGGTGTAGGCTACGGTAGGTCTGTATGCCTCGAATCTTCTGGGCTACACGCGCGCAACAATGGCAGGGACAATGGGCTGCAACCCCGAGAGGGGAAGCCAATCCTCTAAACCCTGTCCTAGTTCAGATTGAGGGCTGTAACTCGCCCTCATGACGCCGGAATCCCTAGTAATCGCTTGTCAACAGCGAGCGGTGAATATGTCCCTGTGCCTTGCACACACCGCCCGTCAAACCAACCGAGCAGGGTCTAGGTGAGGTTTAATCCTTAAGGTTAAAACGAACCTAGGTTCAGCAAGGTGGGTTAAGTCGTCACAAGGTAGCTGTAGGGGAACCTGCAGCTGGATCACCTCCTATATTTTTCTCTACCAATCCTGTAGATGTTCACGTACTCTTTTTATGGGCCCGTAGCTCAGTTGGTAGAGCGCTGCCCTTGCAAGGCAGAGGCCTCGGGTTCGAAAATAATGCCATCCTTTTTAGTGGCTTATCGAAGAGTCCCGACGGGTCCATATCATTGTCATTTTTATCACATTATTTGTTGTGACACTCTGCGGCTCGCTAACATAATGTTGCGGGTTAAGGGTTATGATTTTTTTTCATGACCGTGCATAGGTAAGATATATCCCACTACGCCATTAGATGGATGACTTGGTTCAAGACAGAGATGAAGGGCGTGGCAAGCTACGAAATGCCTTGGGTAGGTGCATGCAGCCTTTGATCCAAGGATCCCTGAATGGGACTTCCCATTTAGTCCGAAAGGGCGTCAAACGCGGGGAATTGAAGCGTCTTAGTACCCGCAGGAAAAGAAATCAAATCGAGATGCTGTTAGTAAGAGCGACCGAACACAGCAAAAGGCAAACCGAATCCTTGTAGAAATACAAAGGAGATGTGGGGTTATAGGACCTACTTTCGACCTTCGTCAGATGATTCGAGGTTTTCTGGAAAGAAATACCACAGAGGGTGATAGTCCCGTAGAAGAAATCTGGAAAGGTTTGTAGGTATCCTGAGTACCGTATCTTGGATATGATGCGGGAATTTGGGAGGCATCAACTTCCAACCTTAAATATGTTTTGAGTCCGATAGAGTATAGTACCGTGAGGGAACGTTGCAAAGAACCCGTAATAGGGTGTGAAAAGAGCCTGAAATCTAATGGTTATTGTCAGATACGGCCCTTTGGGGTTGTATCGTACGTTTCGAATAACGGGCCAGGGAGTGTGCTTTTGTGGCGAGGGTAAGGATGTTTCCATCTGTACTCGAAGGGAAACCAAATTGCCTGCAGTTTACGAGAGGCGAGGTATGAAAATGCCTGAAGTCACAGGGGTACGACCAGAAACCGGACGATCTAATCCTGAGCAGGGTGAAGCGAGAGTTACTCCTCGTGGAGGCCCGAAGCGGTGCTGCGTGCATGCGTTCGTGTGATTTGGGATTAGGGGTGAAAAGCCAATCGAGTTCGGTGATAGCTGGTTCCTGCCGAAATAGGCCGCAGTCTAGTCTCAACTGAGATTGCAAAGGTGGTAGAGCCACGGATTAGGAGGTTAGGGGGAGAAATCCCTCGCTTTCTTGTTCAACTCCGAATGTCTTTGCGTCGTAGACGTTGGGAAACAGGTTTACGCGGTAAGCGTGTACTCCTAGAGGGGAACATCCCAGACTGAAGTTAAGGTCCCAAAATATTGGTTAAGTGTTAACGGGTGAAAGGTGTGTACAAGCATAGACAGCTGGGAGGTTTGCTTAGAAGCAGCAATCCTTTAAAGAAAGCGTAATAGCTCACCAGTCTAGGTTGTATGCCCTGAAAATGGACGGGGCTAAACCGATTACCGATACTTCAGACGAGCTAAGAGCTTGGTGGTAGGCAGGCGTACTGTGTGGGTAGAAGCTTTTTCGTAAGAAGGAGTGGACCACATTGTAATGAGAATCCTGGCGGTAGTAGGATCTAAATAGGGTGAGACTCCCTAATACCTAAAGACTAAGGGTTTCTTAGCAATGTAGATCAGCTAAGAGTAAGTCGGTCCTAACCGTGCTCCTAACTGGACGCTCGGGAAAGGGAAACAGGTTAAGATTCCTGTACTTTTGGGGTACGTGTGGTAACACAAGCTTGTCTTCTGACGCTTTGGGCTAGGCTGTCAGTCGTCGTCGCGACTGCTAAGCATTATAGTTCCAGGGAGTGTCGTTATGACGAGAACTGGAATAAGGTGTGATGGGCGGGCTTTATGTTCGTATGGCTTTTGCCTAGAGCCCGTGAAAAGGAAGCAAGAAGGATCCCCAGAACCCGTACCCAGAACCAGCACTGGTAGTCTAGGTGAGAAGCCTACGGTATGAGGGTTTAATCCAATCCAGGGAAATCGGCAAATTAGCCCCGTGCCTTCGGCATAAGGGGTCCCTGCGATCGTGGCCTTATGGTTGGCGATTACAGGGCGCAGTGACTAAGGTGGTCCGACTGTTTAATAAAAACGTAACTATCTGCTAGCCGGTAACGGTGTGTATAGGTAGTGACGTCTGCCCAGTGCCAGTACTTTAAACTCCATTTCAATGGTGCTAAGAGCTGGTAAACGGCGGGAATAACTATAATTCTCTTAAGGTAGCGTAATACCTTGTCGTTTGATTGACGACTTGCATGAATGGCGTAACGAGATCGCCACTGTCCCGGGTTGGAGTCCCCCGAACACGCTTTCCTGGTGCAAAGGCCAGGGATCTCCAGTGGGAAGCGAAGACCCCGTAGAACTTTACTGCAACTTGTAGCTGTGGTGTGGGGCCAGATGTGCAGGATAGGTGGAAGTTGCTTGAGGCCTTGACGCAAGTTAAGGTTTAGACAACCTTGAGATACCACCCTTCTGACTTTACATCACTTACCTGAGAAATCGGGAACACCTGCAGGCGGGCAGTTTGGCTGGGGCGGCACCCCGCTGAAATGGTATCAGTGGGGCCCAAAGGTAAGCTCATCCGGTTTAGAAATCCGGAGTTGAGTGCAAGAGCAAAAGCTTGCCTGACTGTGTTCTAAATACTACAGAACGCAGAGACGAAAGTCCGGTCTAGCGAACTTCTATGTCCTCATTGATGGGGGCTAGACATGACAGAAAAGCTATCTCGGGGATAATTGAGTCGTAGCGCCTAAGAGCTCAAATCGACGGCGCTGCTTGCTACTTCGATGTCGGCTCTTCCTATCCTGGGCGTGCAGAAGCGCCCAAGGGTGAAGGTGTTCACTTATTAAAAGGGATCGTGAGCTGGGTTAAGTACGTTGTGAGACAGTATGTATGATATCTACTGGAGATGTGGAAGTGTCTGAGAGGAAGGATCCTTTAGTACGAGAGGAACAAGGATTCGACGCCTCTGGTGTATCGGTTGTCTGACAAGGCAGGCCGAGCAGCTACGCGTTAAGGGATAAGTCCTGAAAGCATCTAAGGACGAAACCTCCCTCGAAAAGAGACACAGAGTACGGACAGAATATCTGTTTGATGGGACTGGGGTGTACGCACCGAGGTAACGAGGTGTTCAGCCTGCAGTTTCCAACAACTCGTTATGATATATCTTACTTGTGCATGGTTTTTTATTTTTTATAATTGCTTTTAGTGGTTATAAGAAATTTGATCCATATGTGAAAACCTTTTAATGAATGGAGCATAACATCATTTCGGTTATCGAATTTTTACTTTAAGAATAAAGGGTTCCTAATTTTTAGAAATGGAAGGGGAACTTAGAATTACTTAAACATCTTAGCTGATTTCTTTGCAGCAATTTGATTAATATAATTTAAGGCGTTTGAAAGTTTTGCTCCACCAATTGTTCCAATATCTTCTCCATCTTTTCTTGAGGAATAGACAACTATGCCAATTAATTCTCCATTGCCATTCGCAATAACTCCGCCACTTTGCCCTTGCTTACCTCGAGCATCTGTTTGAAATAAATCCTGAACTACCTTTCCATCGTCTTGTCTCCATGTATGACTTGGATCTGTAACTACGCCTATAGTATTATATTTTTGTCCATCACAAAATCCAAGAATCCTAACTTCATCGCCTCTGCTTAATCTACAATCTTGATTAACTTTCACTCTTATTGGTTCAGAATGTCCAGATGGTTTTGTGGCTTTAACAACCGCAATATCAGTATTTTCATTATACCACACATTCTTTTTTGATACTTGATAGGTAATTCCACCTTGAGTTTTTACTCTTGCTTGACCACCATCACCTATCTTATCAATAACATGGTGGGCAGTAATAACATATCCATCTGTTGTTATCATCAAACCAGAACCAAGTGACCTTCTCCCATTGTTATCTACCATAATTTCAACAAGATTGTCGCTTATCTGTTCTAAAGATTTTTTTGTACTCAGATTTCTTGAATCATTAACTGTATTTGCAAAAGCATTTAATGCAGCAATAGAATATGCTTCAGATTCCGATATTCTTCGTTTTCCCAAAATGCTTCTAGAGACTCTATTGCCAATTGTTCCAACTAGAAAAGCAGTAACTCCTTGTGTGATTTCAGGAAGCATATAAGCTTGTGGCAGGTAATTTCCTAATTTATCTCCTAATTCAATACCGCCATATGTAGCTAATCCTGTTCCTGCGATTATTCCGGTTGCTCTTACAATATTAACTAATTTTGACATAATTAAAGAAATAAATAATCAATTTATAAACCTTCCTATTTGTAACTACTTCTAAAAGACAAAATCGGTTAAAGGGTTACCTTCTCTTGTTGTACTTGTTTGATTGGGCTTCGCCTTTTAAGATGGAAACTCCTTAAATTTAGTCTGCTTCGTAGATATTGATAAATAAAGTGCGTGTCTAATATTTATTTTACCTTTACTTTTTATAGATTTTCTCATTTTTTATAATGTTGATTCTAGTTATACTCTTTAAACTTCACTAAAGAATTTTACGGCAAAATCACAGAAATCAATAATCACATCTTTATCAAGGTCAAATTCTTTTCTACTTCCCAAATAGTTTTTAGATGTTGGGGTTACTTCTTTCCCCTCTATTAATTCGGCATAAGTTATACATTTAATATGTTTTTTTGAAACGATTATAAAATAGCAATTTTCATAAGGATAATCTTTTGGTAAATCTGATTTTTTAAATTCTTCACTTGCTCTAAATTTAATTTCAATAAAAAATACTTCTTTGGTTCTTCTATGCTGAATTACATAATCTGGCATTCTTCTAATGTTTGTTGCAACATCGCTACGAACACCCTTTAGCAACTCCATTATTCCAGGAACTGTATTTTCCATTCCGTATCTAAAAACATTATAATCTAACGATAAAAATAATTCTTCGATTAAAGTTTCAGCAATCCTACCTTTTATCATGCCCTCTTTGTAACTGCTTTCTCTTTTAGATAATCCTTTTGTTTGGGAAGTAGAATCATTGTTTTCTTGATGTGTTCTACAAAGTGCAGAATTAAAATTTTTCATAGAATAATCATGTTCTTTTTTTGTTATTTCTCTTTTACACTTAGAACATTGATAAGGCATATAATAAATTATTTAGGGAGGTATATAAGGTTTGTTGGATTTTACCTGTTCTATAAAAGCATCTGGTTTAAATCAAAATCTTGGCTTTATATTAACGCGAACACCATCTCCCAAACTTAGTGCAACATTTAGGCTTTTACAACTATTAAGACCTTATTTTTACCTATAAGGCAATTTTTATAAACAGACTTTTCATTGTTTTGCTTATGCGACGCCGAACCTTACAGCATCTTCTTATTGTATTTTCTGTAGTGCTTGCCTTTAGCTTTGCCTTTAATGCCTATGTATTTTATTCTTTTGAAGAGCGCTTTTCTTCATTGAATCATCAAGAGGTTGTTCGTCCAGAGTTTACTGGCTTGGTTGATTCTGCGGCTTTTGAGAGAGTTGCTTCAAAGGTGACTCCTTCAGTTGTTGCTATTGAAGCCGGGGATAGCCAAGGGAGCGGGATTGTTTATAGGGATGATGGTATTATCTTAACAAACTTTCATGTGATTAACAACGCAAATAATACCCGTGCTCCCATTCGTGTTACTTTGCCTGATAAGCGCATTTTCAGGGCTGAGGTGATTGGAACAGACCAACTTACAGATGTTGCTCTTTTGCGCGTGAATGCCACAGACCTTCCTGTTGCACAGTTTGGTGATTCTGATGCTCTTCGTGTTGGTGAACCTATTGTTGCCATTGGTAGTCCATTTGGGTTTACCTCTACTGTTACTACAGGAGTTATCAGCGCAAAGCACCGTAATGCTGGTCCTACCGAATACAGGGATTACCTACAGGTTGATGCATCAATAAATCCTGGAAATTCTGGTGGGCCTCTTGTCAATCTTAAAGGAGAGGTTGTTGGCCTGAATACATTTATTGTTTCTTCACAGGTTGCTGGTGAGCTTGGCTTTGCTATTCCTTCTAATTTGTTCCAGGAAATTATTGAACGTCTTCTTAATGATGGGAAGGTTGTCAGGGGTTATTTGGGAGTGCAGGTTCGCGACGATATTCGTTTTGATGAGAACGGAAATGGGCATATTCTTAATGGTTCTTTGGTTACTGGTCTTTTAGAGGATGGACCTTCTTCCAAGGCTGGTCTTAAAATTGGAGACCTTATAATTGATTTGAATAACGAGACTATTGACAGTTCCAATACTCTTCGCAATGTTGTTGCACTTATTTCTCCAGGGGACGGGGTTCTTGTTACTGTGCTTCGCAATGAGACAAGAAGAGATTTTGTTGTAAAACTTGCTGAGAGGCCAGAGTCTTAGGGTATTTTGTCTATTCTTTAAATTCTCTTTTTGTAAAGAAATGGTCCTGTTGTTAGGTAATATAGGAATACTAAGGGGGTTGTTGTTGCCTGCATTAAGTTTACAATTCCTGAGAACGGGATATTTGGACCATCAAATGTTCCAGCGATTCCTTCTAATAGGTTTTTTCCAGCTTGATTGTATGCGAATCTTAAGAGACTGTTTGATTCAAGATTACCTTCTGCTACATTTCCAGATCGGATTACGGTTGTGTAAGTCATTTTCTTGAATAAATCAATATTTGCATTTAATTCTTGAGCTGTAAGGTTTACGTTTGGTATTCATAAAAAAATTAATTTCTTCCCATACAGTTTTCACAACCGAAAATGCTGTTTTTTAGAGTTTTATTGTATTTAGTTTCTTCTTTTAAAATCCAGTTGCCTTGTCTCCAAACCTTTTGAGCAATACCTGCTGAAATCGTTTCAATCTCATATTCTGCTTGTTTCCCACAATTTTTACAAATACTCATTTCTAATCGTCCTCCTTCTCAATTACGAGCTTATCACCCTTACCATCTAAATCTTGACCAGCTTTCCACCCTTATAAGTTCTATCCTTATTTTATGGATAGGAGGGTTAATAAAACTTATCATTGAGTTAGGTTATGTGCTAGAGAGTAAGTTATCTTGCGTTCAGGAGAGAGATTACCAGAATGGTAAGTCCCCTATTAGGAAAATAATTGGGGATGTGGTTAGCGCATCATATAAGTTTATTTTTAGGCCGACTCCTTACGAGAAAATAAGGTTAAGTGAGTTAATCAATTTGGGACATCCAACTTCTGTTTTGGAGGTTGGGGCTGGTGATGATGATTTTTATAAATTTGTTCTTAGAGGAAATCCTTTTGTTAGATATCTTAGGTCCGATATTTCTGAGAGACAACTATCGAAGACTCGAGATAGCGGAGTGCAAAGTCTTGTGTGTGACAATGTTTTTTATCCTTTTAGAAATGCGTCTTTTGATGTAGTTCTGTCAAAATGTGTTATACATCATGTTGATGATCCTAACCCTGTATTAAGGAAGGAAGCAAGGATCTCTTTTTTGAGAGCAAAAATGAATCTTTTGAGTCTTGGTGGGAGGGTGTTTTGCGCTGATGTTTATGACCCTGTAAGAAATAATATGAAAGGAAAGTTTTGGCACGCTCTCAAACACAGATTAATACTCGATGAAGAAGAACATCATTTTCTTAGTACTGAGGAGATTAAGCGGCATTTTATTGATGCGGGGTTAAGAAGGGTTGGAGTAGATGAAGTTAATACTTATAAAGGAGTTTATTTTGTGGCTTATGGGGTAAAAGGGGGAAGTAGAGATTAAGCTAAAAGTGAATGATATAGCTAATTTAAGAGGTAATCTAAAAGAGAGAGGTTTTGTGTTTAAAGAAAAGACCCAATTACTTCGAAAAATGAGCTGTGGCGGTTGTTGAGGGAATTGGGTTTGATGAAGATGTTGTTGTTGCAATGAATTATAGGAACATTGTAATGAAAAATGGGGGGTTATTTAATGAATAAGTTTATTGTATTAGAAGGGGGAGATGGAGTAGGGAAGAGTACAATTTGTGAGCATTTATCAGAAAGAATTGAAGCCATGTTAATAAAAACTCCTGGTGAAATACATAGTCCAATAAGGAGTCTGGTAGAGGGTGAAGCTCAACCTCTTGCAAAATTTTTGTATTATCTTTCATCTGTGAAATATGCTTCTGATTTGGTTGCAGCGGTTTTAAGAGATGGTCCGGTGGTGTGCGATCGTTATATATGGAGCTCGTTGGTTGGGTATTCTGTTTATTCACAACGGGGGGTTTGGGATATTAAGAGGGAGTTTCAGTTTATTATGGACGGGTTGGAAATTCCTAACCACACCATTCTTCTTACTGTGCAAGAAGGGGAACAATTAAGGAGAATTTACGAGAGAAATGGTGAGATTATGACTGGCAGTGATACACTTTCTTATAATCAGAGTTCATTTAGGAGAATGATAAATAATATGTATCTTGAAATAGCTGAGAGGGAAGATTGGTTAGTAGTTGATACCTCAACTAAGGCTATTGACGATACCCTCTTTGAAATTATGAATGTTTTGTGAGGTGTTTTTAAGGATGGTAATCTATTTTACGAGTAAGGGTTATAATTTATTTAAAGAGAGGATAGGTGAACTAGAAACTAAGTTGAGAGCTTTGCAACTTCAAGTACAAGAAGTAGCTGAAACAGGGGGCGATGATTGGCACGATAATGCTGGATATGAGATGTTGACTGATGAGGTACGTGTTTACGATAGGAGAATAAATGAGCTGTATGAGCAACTAAATCAAGCTAAAATAGTAGAATGTCCTTCTTCGTACGACCGGGTAGCACTCGGATGTAATGTTTCTGTTTCAGTAAACGGTAGAAAGGGAAGCTTTAAGATTGTTGCGATGGGTGAAGAAGATCCAGATAATAATAAAATTTTATACTCTTCTCCTCTTGCGAGAGCTATCCTTGGTCATGATATAGGGGATGTTGTTGAAACTAATTTTGGTAGTGATGAAAAAAAAATTGAAATTCTAGATATTGGTCCTTAGATATAAAAAACTGTATTTGAGGATTATTTGTAAGTTGATTTGTTTTGTATGGACAATATGTTTGAGGGATAGCTAACAGAAATTCTTTTAAACACGTTTTTTCATCTTTATTTGGTAGGAAATAAACCATATATGGAAAAATTTGATAAATTAATTTCTTTGGTATTGAAAGAGGTCGGGTCTGATATTAAAACTATCGTAAGATTTGGTTCTAAAATTGGTTTAGAACACCCTAGGTTTGGTGATATTGATTTAATTATTGTTTCTAGATCAAAGAAATCTATTTCAAAAGTTATGAAAACCTTTAGGAGACATGAATCTGAAGTTTTCGGTAAGTCTCATTCAGCAAAATCCGATTTTATTCAAAGAAATTTCTTTGGTGCAACTGATCTTACTGGATTGCATTTAATTATTTTCTCAGAAGATGAATTTGATGCCAGATTTAATTTAAAAAGTCTGAGATTAAAAATATTTACTTCAATTCTTACTAGTAAAGAGTTGTTTTTATTCAATCTTAAAAGGAATTATGAGGTAATTTATGGCCATGATTTAGTATCCAAACTTAAAATTGGCGACTTATCTCTTGTAGATAGGATTTTAACTTTCCCTTTGTCATATTTTATTCTTCTTGTACTGCCTGTACTTTGTCATGACAGAAATAGCTTTAGGATATGGTGTTTTAAAGCAATAAAGTATTCTGTAGACAATATCGTTTCCTATACTGAATTTAAAACAGGTAAAAAAATAAATCCTTTATTATTGGATTATGATATGGCTATCTATGATTTATGTAAAAAGTACCGTTACGAACCCCATAAATATCATGGTAGCTTATTTACACTTTATTTTAAATGCTGGTTAAATTTACTAAAAAATACCTCTTTTATTTTGAGGGGTGTACAACTAAGGGATCAGACTTACATTTAATTCCACAAGGCTTTTAAATCATTTTTATCTATCTTTTCTTTGGTAGGAAAGGCAGCTACCCGTCGGTCATTTTGGCTGAGGAAAGTCCGTCCACTACGGGTCTTTGACTCGTCTTTTATGGGTTGCTTGGGGAAACCCAAGTTTCGGAAACGGAAGGCAACCGCAACAGAAACGAGACGGCCTTTTGCTGCTTTAAAGATGTGGCTTTTTGGCTGAATAGGCAAAGGGTTTCGGTGAAACGGCGAGCCCCAACCGGTGCAAGTCAGTTTTGACGCTTAGTTGAATGGTAGCAAAACCTTCAATGAGACTCATTTTGAGTTGAGGGTTTTACAGAAGATGGCTTATACCTTTCCTACCCTTTTAATCCTATTACCTGAAACCCGTATTTTTCTATTTCCTCTTTTGGCCAGAACTTTATGTCTTTTGTTTTTATGACGTAACTGACCCTTTTTTCAATGGCCCTTCCAGTATACTTTCCTGTTTTAGGATTCCATTCTTTTAATACTAAGATATCTTCTGGATTGCACTTGAAATCTGCAAGCCTTACTTCAAATGTTTTTTCTCCAGACAATACTTTTTGGAAAGATTCAGGCCATATTTTCTTTTCAATTCTCATTTTTATACTCCTTATTCCATTCAAGTATGAGCGCTGCCAATCTTTGGGCTATATTGTCTCTTTTTTCCATACTTTTTAGTATTTTTGCATTAGGAATAAGGCAGTGTCCGCCTATCGGTCCTGGAACTGGTTTTAGCACTGGCCTTACAACCTCTTTCTTGTTCATTTTTTTGTTGTAGGTTTTATTAAAATCTGTATATACTGTTTCAAAGTCAAGATTGTAACTGTCACAGAGTTTTTTTACTTCCTTGCAGAAAACAATATTCCATGCATAGTATGTTGTGCTTAGAAGTTTTGCGAGTTCTGTTTCTTCTGGATTATTTGCTTTCACTATATTTAATTTAAATTCCTTAAGATAGTCTACTGCTTTTTTTCCTGCCCTGTCTGAGGATGCTCCGATATATACTGTAAATGTTTTAATTGATTCTGCTAACCGGGGATGGATCCCTCTTATTGGAATATGAACGGTATCTATTTTCGTTAATTCTTCTATTTTTCTTGTAGTTCCTAATGGGACTGATGCATTTACTATAATCAGATTGGGATTTGTTTTTTTTGCCAGTCTTGTCACTTCATCCAGAAAATCATCTGTATAAGGTATGCAGATATGCAAAATGTCTATTTTCTGGCCTTCTTTAAGTTTTTCTTCGTGACTTACTTCTTTTTTGTCATGAATGTAGATATTGTGTTTTTCCTGAATTACCTTTGTAAGGGAACTTCCTACCTCTCCAAAACCCATGATCCCTACATTCATTTAGAATCTTCATTTCTTTTTTATTTAAATTCTTTTGTGTCTTTGGCTAATATAAAAGTATTTAATAAGATGATTAGACGTTCTAACTCCTATGAAACTACGAAAGGAGGACTATAAACTAAAGCCTGGAGATTTTATCCCTGTTGTTGGGCTTGTTTCTTATTTTAAAAGAATAAAAAGACAGGTGATAGGGAAATCTACAATAGTCGGGAGCAAAGAGTACAGGGACTTCATTGGGATTTATGCGAATCTCATTGCAGCATATCATATATTTACATCCCTCATAATCTTGTTTGTTTTGTATGTCGTGCTGAGAGCCTAGAATTTTAATAATTGAAAAATGCATGCTTACCACAATGTTTTTATACTCTCTTTTCCTTTTTATTTGATGGCGCATGATCGCATTACCCTTCCATCTTCTGGCGGGGGTGTTCTTAGATATAGCGATAGTTCAAAGAGTAAACTGGAGTTTAGTCCCTATGTTGTTGTTGGCTTTGCTGTTGCTGTTATTATTATCGAACTTATTCTTCGTGCGGGTGGGTGATTTTCTTGTTTCCTGGCATGGATCCCAGAGCAATGAAGCAGGCTATGAAAAGGTTTGGCATTAAAGAAGAGCCAATTGATGCTGTTGAGGTTGTTATTCGTACAAGGGACAAAGAGCTTGTTATTTCCAATCCACAAGTTTCCCGTGTTAATATGATGGGTCAGGAAAGCATTCAGGTTGTTGGTGATATTCATGAGAGACCAATTTCTCTTTTTTCAGATGAAGATATTAGTACTGTTGCTGAGCAAACAAATTGTACTCTTGAAGAAGCACGTGAAGCTCTTGAAGCAGAGCAAGGTGATATTGCTGCTGCCATTTTGCGGTTGCAACAATAACCTTTATTAATTTGCAGGTCTTTCTATTTTTCTTATGCCCCCACTAAAACAACTATCCTCTGAGATTCAAAAGTTTTACACCACTGCGGACCATCTTGCTTATGTGACTTACCCTGCACTTCGCGAGACAAAGCTTTTGCTATCTATTGCAGAAAACTTATATTTGTCTATGGTCAAGGCAATGGAGAGTGTACTCCAATACGACAGAATGTATAGGCGCATTCGTCCACTTCCGGATAACTTTGATTCCCGTTTTGAAGTCTTTAAAAACAAGTGTGCCCCGCGTTATAGTATTGACCGGGATTTTGTTGTGCTTCTAGACGACCTTCGCGGTGTTCTTACCCAGCACAAAGAGAGTCCTGTTGAGTTTACTAGGCGTGACCGTCTTGTTATTTGTGATGCAAACTATCAAATGCAAACTTTGAGCATTGAGAAGATGCGCTCTTACCTTACAAGGGCAAGACCTCTCCTAATAAAAATTACAAAGGTGGTGGATAATAATGCTTGATGAATATGAGGAGGGTGCAAGGCTAGAAATACAACGTGCTGACCATCTTCTTCATGTGAGTTTAAAATATACCAGAACTGGAGATGTTATTCGTAACACCATACAGCGCCTTATTGCAGCTATTGAGTATGCTGCATCTGATATTATGCATTCTGCTCGTGAACATGGTAGGGTCAAGCATATTCCAAGCAACCCAATGATGGTTGTTGAAATGCTTCCTTCTGTGCTTAAAAGCGAAAGGGCTATCTTAGACTATATTTCTTTTTACCACCTTCTTAAGAAAATTCATCGTTCTCCTTTTAAGACACAAGATGAGTATCATAAAAACGTTGCTTTGGTTGTTGGAGATTATAAGGTGACTGTTGATTTACTTCACCTTTATTACATGAAAACAAAGGACTTTGTTCGCTTTGCATATAACTACGTCCGTTGATGTCCTATGACCCGCTATATTGGTGTTCTATGTGCAAAAAAAGGTGAGTCTGTCTCTTCTCTTTTTTCCTTGGGGTTTGGGTCTTTATTTTTCGGCGCAGGAAAGACTGTTCTTGTTGTTGATGCTAATTTTACTTCTCCACTTCTTGAATTATCACTTTATCCTGGTTCTCACTATGCTCACGACACTGGTCTTAGCGTTGTTCCTTCCTCTGTTGTTTTTTCTGACTTTTCCGGCTTTCTTTCCCATGTGCATAGCCACTATGACCTTGTATTTGTTGATGTGAGCCGCGAAGATGCCAATTCTTTTTCCTCTCTTCCTAAAGTAGTTGATGAATTTATTATTTTCTGTGATGGTCATGCCTCTTCTTTGCGCGAGGCGTCCAGGATTATTTCTTCCTGTCGCAAGAATGGTCTTTCTGTTCTTGGCACTGTTCTTTTTGGCAAGGGGTGCTCTTTATCTTCTGCCCGTGCTGTCCTTAATGCTCCTGTTTTTGCTGTTTCTGACAGCAGGGGACTTATGTCTTCTGTTCTTAAGTCTTAGTTATACTGTGGAGGTTCTTTTAACATTATAAAAACGCTTATAAATTCTCTTCCTGCTTTCTGTTTTATGATGGTGGTATTAGTTCAGTGGTAGAACGCGGGACTGTGGATCCCGAGACAGGGGTTCGATTCCCCTATACCACCCCATATTATACTCCTCTTTTGGAGGGCAATTGAGTGTGACTAATCAGCCTACAAATCTTGCTTCTAACATCTGGAAATATACTGTTTTCCTTATTACCCATAAACGGCCGTTTATGTCTATTTTTGGGGTTTATCTTTTGACCCTTCCAGGCGCTACTCCTAAAAGTATCGGGCTTACCCTTCTAGCAGGGTATCTTGCCGGATTCTTTTTTGAGATTCCAAGCGGGTACATTGCTGATAAGATAGGACATAAACAAGCACTTGTCTTTTCTAAAATATCCCTGCTTATATCAACTCTTTTATACCTTTTTGGAACCAGTGTATCTTATTTTGTTGTCGGTGCTGTTTTTCTGAACTTTGCTATCTCTTTTCATAGTGGCACTGGTACAGCTTTTATGCACGAGACCCTCAGGGGACTAGGTCGTGAGAAGGAATATTCAAAGGTTATGGGGAGGGTTAGCTCAATTGGTTTTGCTATCCCTATTGCCCTTATTGTCCTTATACCTTTTCTTGTAAGCATTAGTTTTAGAGTACCGTTTGCTGTTGTTGCTCTTTTAGATATCCTTGGTCTTGTTTCTGCTATTTTCTTGGTTGTTCCAGAAAGAACAAAAGAAGAAATAAAAGAGATTGGTGTGCATAACTTCTGGGCTGTTGTAAGGGAATGTTACCGTTTTGGATTTTTCAAGTACGCGGTTTTTTTATCTCTTGTGATGGGTCTTATTCTTTCTGTTTCAGGATATAAAGATGTTTACCAGGCTTTTTTAGGCGTTCCAATAATATATTATGGTATTTTTTGGGCCACTTCTAGGGTTCTTGTTTCCCTTTTGCTCCTTATTAACGACAAGGTAAAAACATATCTTTCTTTTCATCAGTTTTTAGGTCTTAAACTTCTTTTTTCTTTAGCTATCTTATTTGGTTTGGGTCTTTTTCCAATCCCTTTTGTTATTGTACCACTTCTTATTTTTGCCTCAGCTTTTAACTGGAGTTTTAAGGAAACTAAGAATCATTATCTTCTTGACATAATTGAGAGGAGTAATTTCAAAGCTACAATCCTCTCAATAGAGTCCCTGCTTTCCAGCATTGTAGCTGCTGTTTTCGGTTTTATTCTGGGTTATATAATAACACAAGGCAGTTACCCGAGCGCTTTTCTCTTTCTGGCTTTTTCTTCTCTTGCGCTTTTATCTGTTTCTTTTGGATTTATTCTTTTTCAATCATACCACAGGCACCATGTTTAGGTTGTCTAACAGATAGGGATATTTTTGTTTACTGTCACAACCTTAATAAACCATTTGTGTTCTTTTCTTCTTATGGATATATTGACCCCGCGTGGTATGCGAGATTTTTCAGTTCAGGAGACTTTTTTCAGGGATTCTATTTTCCAGCTTCTACAAAAGCACTTTGTCTGCTACGGCTTCTTGCCTCTTGATACCCCCCAGGTTGAAAGATATGATATTCTTTCTGCAAAATTTGCTGCAGGAGAGGGCTCTGATGTCATGAAAGAGATTTTCAAGTTCAAAGACCGGGGAGGGCGACAGCTTGGGCTTCGTTTTGATCTTACAGTTCCTCTTTCGCGCTATGTTGCTATGCACCCTGAACTTAAGTTTCCGTTTAAACGCTCCCAGATAGGACGAGTTTACCGGGATGGTCCTATAAGGCTTGGAAGGGTTCGTGAGTTTTACCAGTGTGACTGCGATACTGTCGGTTCTTCCTCTATGCTTTGTGAGGCCGAGCTTATCTGCCTTGCCATTGATGTATTTTCAAGCTTGGGGCTTTCTGCCAGAATTGAGGTTAATAACCGCAAGCTTATGAACGCTCTTCTTGATTCTTTTGGTATTGCAAAAAAAGAAGAAGCGATTATCATAATTGACAAGCTGAAGAAGCTCTCACCAAAGGAATTCCGCGGTGAATTATCCTCTATTGGGATTTCAGGTTCAACCGCTGATGAGATTTTATCTCTTTTCTCTACTGCAACACTGCCTCAGCTTAAGAAGATGAATATTAATCAGGAGGGTGTAAAGGAGCTTGAAGAGCTTTTTTCTTATCTTGATTCTTCTGTGCGCAGAAAAGTCAAGCTGAACCTATCTTTAGCACGTGGGCTTGCGTATTATACGGGTACTGTTTTTGAGGGGTTTCTGACCAAGGGTGAGATGACTTCTTCGGTTTGTGGTGGCGGCCGTTATGATAATATGATTGGTCTTTATGCTGGAAAAGGCGCTGTTTCTGCTGTGGGGATTTCCTTTGGTGTTGAGCCAATTATTACTGTGCTTTCTAAAAAGCAGAAAACGCAATTAAATCTTCCTCTTGTCTATATTGTTCCGATTCACACACAAAAGAAATCCTTTTTTATTGCACAAAAGCTTAGAGATTGCGGCATTTCCACTTCAATTGATTTAATTGGCCGGGGAGTGAGCAAGAATTTAGATTATGCCCATAAAATGAATATTCCTTATGTTGTTTTTGTTGGTGAGAAAGAGATTTCTTCAAAGAAGTATAAACTTCGGGATATGCAAAGCGGCAAGGAGCGGCTTTTGTCTTTAGAGTCTCTTGGCTCTTTTTTGAAGAAGAAGTAAAGAGAAGATGAATATTTGCTACTTTCTACACAAATCCTATATTTACACAAGCTTCTTATAGATGTTTTACTTATCTTTTTTATGATCCATGGTTGTGCAAAATGCATGAAAATTGGAGGAATTCTTTTTCTCCTCTTTGGCATCTTGTTTTTGCTTGTTGATTTTGGCGTCTGGAATTTTTTCAACCTTTCTTGGTGGACAGTCCTTTTTGTCCTTATTGGGGTAATTTCTTTTGCCCAACACAATTGTCCAGGTTGCCGGGCTGCTATTGACCATAAACGCAAGTAATATCTTCTTTTTTTATATTTTATATATATCTATTTCACCAAAGTGCTCTTTTTGCTCTAAATTAATTTTCAATTGGTTGTCAAGGTGGAGAAGTGGTACAAATGTCAGGATTTTATCCTCTCTTTTTTCTGACTGAACAAGTCTGCTAAAGGTTACTTTCTGCCGACTTTCAAAATAGGCAAGCAATTTTTTGTATACATTATCTATGAGCTCTGTTATGTCTATCTTTTTTTGAGGTATCTCCGGGTGCTCATAGTTTCTTTCCTCCATTTTCTTCATGACCTTCTTATGACTTGTCTCAAGAGCCTTATGGAGTGCAAGAAGAAGGTCGTTGACGGACACTTTTCTCTTTCTTGTCTGAGGGGTTTTTATTGCAAGTTTCGGGATTTCAATAATATCCCTGAATTCTTCAATCTCTTCAAACTCCTCAGATACCTGTTCTGAGGGTGGGTGCAAGAAGCACTTTTCCAGAAACAAAAAAGTTTGCTTCCTGAAGCTTTCTTACTGTTTCCAAATATTTTTTTGCAAGCAGGCTGATATCAACATCCCAGGGGTTCATCTGCTCTGTTCTGATTAACTCCAGAATGATGTTTTGCCAGGTTATTTCGTCCTGTTTTATGAGAAGATCGTAAATTCTGTCGTGCATCTAGGCTTGTTTTTTTGTAGCTATTTAAAGGTTGTTTATCTGGTTTCTTCTTAAGGGCATATCCCCTTGTTTTTTGCTATTCTCCCAAATGCTTTATAAATTTTTCTATTTGTAACTACCTTAAAGTTGCTACAACCGAAAGCTATATAAACCCATATTTCTTGAAAAATGTATCACCTCTTTTTTCCCCAGCAGGCTCTTCTTCGGAAGAGCTTGCCAGGGTTTTTTACTGATTTACGATGGCCGGTCTATTTCAAAATCTTTATCTTTATAGATTTGATCTTAATTTAGAAGGCATGGTTAGTTCTGGTGGTGAAAAGATAAAACTAAATCCTGAAGTTGGAAGAAGACTTCTTGATGGTCTTACTAACCAAGGTTATCTTTTATTCACTAATAGTTACCATAATGGTATTCCTTTGAGTATACTTGTTGGTACAAATTCATCAGGGGATTCTCCTGAAAGTTGCTTTCATGGAGTTGCAGGACCTCTTGGACTCAAATATACTTTTTTTGGACATTATATGCAGCCTTCTGATTAGCTAAAGGTTTAAAAATATCTTTTATTGTGCTTATTTTATGTTTGTTGACTTTGTTCTTTTTGATAATCCCCCTAATCCCTTTGGTTTTTCAAAGGTGTATCCTGTTAAGCAAATCAATTTTCAAAATGTATCTGATGTTCGCCGCGTAAGTAGTTCACAATCTTTTGTTGTTGCTGAGGGCGGGAAGTTTAATCGTGAGATCCTTGAGCAACCAAATGTCTCTATTCTTTTGTGCCCTGAAAAATCATCTCAAGGAGACTTTCTTCATCATCGAAATTCTGGTCTGAATCAGGTTCTTTGCAAGCTTGCTGTCAAAAACCATATTGCTATTGGTTTTAGCTTTTCTTCGCTTCTCCTTGCTGATAGTTCTTCTCGCTTTGTTTTTATGGGCAGAATGCACCAGAATATTCTTTTATGCCGCAAATACAAGGTTCCGATGATTTTTGCAAGCTTTGCCAGAACCCATTATGAAATGAGACCCGCACATGATCTTTTGAACTTTGCCCAAGTTCTTGGGATGACCCCCCTTGAAGCCCGCTCTTCTTTGCAATATGGCTCTAAACTTTTAGAAGAGCGTTCTTTTAGTAAAGGTGTTCGTCGCATTGGTTAAGTTTTTCTAGCTAAATCCTTATAAATTCTCCTTATCTTGTTTTTCCCATGAGAAAAAGTAGCATTATGCTTTTTTTTCTACTCATTTTTGCAGTCCTTATTGTTCCTGGATTTGCTGATGCCCCGCCTTCAATTCCAGAAGTTCATCTTAAGGCAGGTACGGTAACACCTTCGGTTTTTTTGGTAGCATCTTCTGTTTCTTTTTCTGGGAGAAGGCCTTACATCATTCACCTTAGCGGTCCTATTGAAGACTTATGGAAGGATGAATTGAAGGTTCTTGGTGTTTCTCTTTCCCGTTATCTTCCGGATTATGCTTACCTTGCTGTTTTGGATTCTTCACAGCTTGATTCTGTTCGCGGTCTTTCTTTTGTTGAAGGGGTCTCTTCTTATGCTGCTTCTTACAAAATTGACCCTTCTCTTCTTAATGATGTTGCTTCTTCTAATGAAGATGTTTTTCTTGAGGTTCGTATTTTTCCAGAAACTGATGTTTCAGAGGCTCTTTTAGAGGCTGATAAGGCAGGAATTTTATTTCCTTCTTTTTCTGATGGTGTTGCAGCGCTCCATACGTCTTCAGATAATATTGAAAAAATTGCTTCTCTTTCTTTTGTTGAGTGGGTTACTCTTCGTCCTACTTATTCTGTTTTGAATGACCAAGGAGGGCTTATTATCGGAGCGAACTACACTTCATTTACTTATGGCCTTAATGGAAGCGGTCAGACTATTGCTATTGCTGATAGCGGTCTTGATACTGGTGATGTTGCTACAATTCTTCGTGATTTTTGGAATAGGACTACTATTACAAATATTGACTGCACTGCTTATGGCGAGAGTTGCACTTCTCCTGATGATGATTTGGGTCATGGAACGCATGTTGCTGGTTCTGCTGTTGGTGATGGAGATTTGAGTTTTGGGCAATTTCGCGGCACCGCTTTTGGTGCTAATCTTTTTTTTCAAGCTATCGGAAATGATAAAGGAAATGGTAGTGTTTATCCTCCTTTAGATCTTCATAACTTATTTGCTCCTGCTTACGGAAATGGTTCTCGTATTCATAGCAATAGTTGGGGGGGTAGTTGTGGCGGTTCTTATAGCTCAGATTCTGTTGAAGTCGATGATTATGCATTTAACAACACAGATTTTCTTATCCTCTTTGCTGGAGGAAACACTGGGGGAGGGAACGATGATGGAACTGGTGGCACATTAAATACTGTCCAGTGCCCAGCTACTGCAAAAAATATTTTGAGTGTTGCAGCAACTGAAGACAATCATCCGGATCAAGGTGCTGCTTCTGATAATATCAACCAAGTTGCTTCTTTTAGCAGTCGTGGTCTGACTGATGATGGGAGGATAAAGCCTGACTTGGCTGCTCCTGGAACTAATGTTGTTTCAACACAATCTACCATTAGTGGTATTGGCTCTTGTAACGCTGATTTTGCTAGTAATACGAATTACTCTTATTGTTCTGGTACTTCAATGGCAACCCCTCTTGCTGCTGGTGCTGCCGCCCTTGTTCGTCAGTATTATGTTGAAAACCAAAGCATCACACCTACTGCCTCTTTGATTAAGGCGTCTCTTATTAATGGTGCACAGGACGTTGGTTATGGTATTCCAAGTAATCAGGTTGGTTGGGGACGTATTAACATCACCAATTCTGTTTTTCCTGTTTCACCCCGCACTATAGTGTATCAAGATAACGTTAGCCTTAGTTCAACTGGAAACTCTACAATATTTAATTATACTGTTGTAAATAATACTGTTGAACTTAAAGCAACCCTTGTATGGACTGATTATCCAAGTACCGCTTCTGCTTCGATTAATCTTGTAAACAACCTTGACTTGCGCGTTACTTCACCTAATGGTACTCTTTTTTATGGAAATGATTTCACAAGCCCGCATAACGATACATTAGATACTTTGAACAATGTAGAGCAGGTTATTTTGCCCACTCCAGATAATGGAACATACCTTGTTAATGTTACGGGTCAGAATATTCCAAATGGTCCGCAGACCTTTTCTCTTGTTATTTCTGGTGGTCTCACTGGTCCTCCTAAATTCAATAATCTCCTTCCTTTAAATGATACGTTCTTTACAAGTCTTAATGTTTCTATTAATTATACTATTGTTGATACTCCTGACTCAACTGTTAATTGTAGTCTTACTCTCAATGGTGTTCTTAATCAAACTCATACCTCTGTGGTTGTGGGCGCACTTGATTCTTTTAACTTAAATGTATCTGAGGAGCAACATAGCTGGAATGTTGCCTGCAATGATACAACAACTACAACAACAACTGAAACGAGAATTTTGACTGTTGATGCTACTGACCCTGTTGTTTATTTGTCTACACCCCTAAATAACGCTTTTTCAAATACAACTGTCCAGTTTAATTTCACAGTCAATGATACGAACATAAACACCTGTACCCTTTATGGCAACTTTACAGGTGGTTTTAGCAGTAACGATACAGAAACAATCGGTGCTTCTTCAGTGGTGCTCACCTCTTTTTCCAATATTTCGCTTCCTGATGCTGATTACATCTGGAATGTACAGTGCCTTGACAAAGCCGGAAGGACAGCGTTTAACGAAAGTAATTATACAATAAGAGTTGATTCCAATCCACCATCGTTATTTATTTCCCATCCGCAAAACATTACTTATGCAGATGTCAGCAACCTTTCATTTAACTTTAGCGCTATTGACCCTCACTTATCTGTTCGCTGGTTTGGTGTGGACGCTGGTACAAACATTACCCTTTTAGGCAATACAACATTTGCTTTAAGCGGCGATGGGCCCCATATAGTTTTTCTTTATGCAAATGACACTATTTTGCAGCAAAACAGAACTTCTGTATCATTTTCTTTAGACTCTATTGTTCCAATTGTTTATCTTGAGTCTCCGGTAAATGGTACAAACTCGACAAGTACATCTGTTGGATTTTCTTATAATGTTACAGATACTGCCCTTTCAAACTGCAGCCTTTATTTTGATGGTTCTTTAGACCAAACTGATAATTCCATTAGTGTAAACACTTCGCAGTCTTTTAGCAAGAGTTTTACTAGTAGTAACAATGGTGACCATTTGTGGGCTGTACGGTGCATAGATAATGCAGGTAATTCAAATACTACTTCTAATTATTCTATTAGCCTTTC
>JAGVYI010000008.1 GCA_018303365.1 Candidatus Woesearchaeota archaeon | reverse complement strand
CAGGGAAAACTTGGAGGGCAGAAGTTTACCAACCTTCTTGCACTTTTGAGCAAAGGCCAAGCCCTGACTATGAAACACCATGGGACTGTTGAGTTTGCTTTAGGCATGCCTGCACGCCTGCTTCTTTATAGCCTCGGGATTTATGGAGATGCCCCTATTAACTTTCAAGGGATTTACCAGTTTAGCAAAGAAAGTATGAAGCGTGCTGCTGAAGAATTTAGCGGTGATGTCAGAAAAGCACTCATTAATCTTGCTTATGACTCTTATCGCATGGTTGATACCTCCTTTGCTGATGCTAATAAAATACTCAGGGATGCCAGTGAAAAGGGTGTTTTTGGGTTTGAGGAAGCACAAAGACTAAGGCACGATGGATTAGTTGTCGCTGTATATACTGAACCCAGCCTTGAGCTTTATGAAAAGGCTGTAAACGCGAAAGACCCATTAAGGGTAATACTTCCTGTTGAGGAGGTTATCCCTATCTTTGGAAAGAAAATATTTGATGCTACAGATAGGAAAAGGCTTGAGGCAATTGTGGGGGGTGCTCTAAAAGACCAGCCATTGTATAAGAAATTTACAGATAGAGTCAAAACTAATAACAGCACCGAAGGCGAGAAATTCAAGAGAGCTAACTATAGGGTAGCCCTTGCCATTGAAACCCAAATTCCTTTGGCACGAACAAGGGAGAACTTTCATAAGATCTTTAGAGGTGCAAGAGAAGCGATTATCGAAGGAGATAGAAAAGGACTAATGAGGTATTTTCCATCTACACACCTTGACAATCATCTTGAAGATTGGCTTGATCCTGGTTGGAGAGAAAAGGATTATGTACTTCGAGAGTTTGAAGATGTAACTCCTGAAGGGGATTTCGACTACGTTGGGAAAAATTTAGCTGCTTTTACCTTCAGGATTGGGTTTGAAAATGACAAAGAAAGGTTAATCAGACCCATCACATTTATCAAACAGAAGGACGGGCAATGGAAACTATTTTTAAGAGGTACTTATTTCCTCAAATCTTCTTCTCCGGGACAAAAGGGGTTCAGGAGACCCCTAGATAAACTAGATGCGGAATTGGGTAAAATAGGAACCGACCAATTCTAGCCTGGTAAAGATTTAGGTGTAGTGATAAGATTTCTTCAATCCATAAAGCAGAGTTAAAAGCCCTATCGCTGTGACCATTCCATAATAGAATGTGCCTGAAGCTGGAATGAACAGCAGATTCAGCGGAGCAAACCCTCTCTCTACCAGAATAGGCCAAACACCTGCAAAGGTTGTCAGAAGACCGAAGACAATAATAATTATTCTCATTTAACCTCCATTATGGGAATGCTAATTTAACTACCCCCCAGGCTCCTACGAAGATACTAAACAGAAAAAGGGCATACATAAGTGGGCAAAAAAACGGGACGTAACTGTATATAAAAGATAGTGCATCAAAGGTAATAAAACTACTTGCAGAAGAAAATTGGAAACCACTTGCTCCTGACCCGCAACCAAGGAGCGGAGATGCAAAAATGAAGAAGAATACGTAACCAACAGTAGTTCCAAGGATAGAGCTACCTGAGGCTTGATGAATCCACTTAAAAATGAATACTGAGATAAGTAGGACTATAATTGCAAAACCGACGCTTGAAAAGAAGGTAATTAAATGTATGCCCGTCCTTTGTTCAAAAATCAGAAGTGCCAATGCAAGGAAAATCGCCAGACCAGTATAGACTGCTTTTCCCCCTTGAGTATCAAAATGTTCTCCGAAAACACTCATACCAAGACCAAGAAATATTGCAAGAAACAAACCAAAGTCAATCCAAGATGGAAACTGATTGTATAAATCAAGAATGTTAAGAAACCCAAAATCACCCCCATAGCCATAGGGAGAGAATCCTCCACTAAAACCACCACCAAGACCACCTGAGAATTGATCTGTTTCAAAAATAGGCAGACCTGTGAAACTTTCAGTGACTAAATACAAAGCGAAAACAAGGAGGGCACCGACAAGGGCAATAAGATGATTTCTTTTTGACCTCTTTTTTCCCCTCTTCATCAGATGCACTCCTCTTTAATATTTATATAAACCTTTCGCGCGGTGATGATGTTCATAATGGTTGAAGATCCTGTAAAAGAGGTAATAAACAAAGGCAAGGATGACAACAAAGAATATTCCTGCTTGCAGCAGTCTTGTTCCCTGACTTATAGGTCCTTGGTAAACACTTGAACCAGTTATCTGGGTTGTTGTAAGAATGGCAAGCAAAAATGCTCCGGCCGTGATTGTAAAGACAACACCTATTTTTTCAAAGACATCGTTTTTCCTCTTGGGATTTTTTTTACGATGAAAGGTCATTTATTTTTCCCTGATATTCATGCTAATAAATCTTTTCTTTTTCTAAACAAGACCTGTGGGATTGATTCCGTTTGCAAGGATATTAAATACAATTATTCCTATAAGGGCGATAGCAAAGTAGAGTGCTGCACCGAAAAACAAACCTTTTGCAATTGTTGCTTGCTCTGTTAGCTTATCAGCCCCGGACTCAATCTCACTGCTTAGAATGCTAAGTACGATTATAATCTCTACAACAAACAAGCCAACGATTAGCTGAAAATGAAAACTTGGAATCACATCTGCTATGTCAAGAAGTTTTACGATGTTTCCAAGTTGACTGAGCTCCTGCTGCGAAATCCCTTCAACACCTGCTTGGTTGAACTGCTCGCCTAACTTATTGACAATTGTAACAACCATTGAAGAGACTGCAACAACAATGCCGGCAATCATCGGAGTTAAAAAGCTTGTCTGGCTTTTCATCGACGAGATGATATCACTAAGAAGGTCTTTCAAGCGCTCGTTTACTGCCTGAATCCTGTCAAGATAGGTTGAGATGCTCACAAGTGCTTTTGATACAACCTGTGGACCCTTTTGTGCAGACTCAATAACCACACGCATTGTACTTTCGATCAGACCTGACGGAAAGTAAAGAACAGACCCCCTTTCTTTGTTAAAAATAGCTTCTTTCAGACTCATCCCCAACTTTCGTATATTGATACTTGTTAAGCGGAAAAAATCCCCTGTCGGAGTTCCACGAAGGGTTTCGGATACCCTTCCGACAGCAAGTTCAACAGGCATGCCCTCTCCTATCCTATTTCCAAGCTGGAAAAGACTTCCTGCAAACTCTTTTTCAAGGGTATCTGCTTTCTTCTGAATTTTCAGAAGTTCTTTTGTCTTAATCCGATAATATGTGCCCATACCAAGTGCGACTCCAAGGGGAATAAATAGGCTTAGGATCAAGGCTCCCGTTCCAAATGGCCCGGTGCACTTTTGCTGGGTACATTTGTAGTCTAGCAGGCGCAACTCAAGCACAGTTCCCTTGGCAAAGGCGATGTCGTTGAGACTTGGGTCAAGTGAGAATAGAAGAAGAGGCATTGACCCGATGACAAGGAAAAAGAAAATTATGACTCCTGCGAGGTATTTAGGGTCTATGAAGAGAGAATTTGTACCAATGTCCACCTTTAACTTTCCATACTGGCTATACTTCTTGTGAGTTTTTAACACATCAGAGGAAGCGTAGCCTGTTGGTCTTCTTGATAGAAGACTGCTTCCATAAAGGAAAGCGAAGAGTGGAAGTCCAACATTATAAAGTAAGGCAAGATGCCACCACTTGACCGCTCCTTGCAAGAAGCTCGCTATCAGTGGAAAGATTACCAATCCAAGTATGGGCAGGATAATACCGAGTGTGTAAAGGATTGTAATCGGGCTTTTAAGGTCTTGCGCAAAGTGAAGCATACTTGTATATGAGCCGCTTAACATAACTTCAATGGATTTGTCAAGAAGCTCCAGTCTCTTTTCTTCTCTTGGAGCGTAAAGGCTCTCTTCAATCAGGTGGAATGCTTCGATGAATTCTAGATTTGACTCGTACCACCTTTCAAGATAATGGTCAAGACTTCCCTTTATTGTGCTAAATTTAGAGGTTTCGACATCCCAGAAAACTTTTCTAAGGTCTAAAGCAAGAGGGTCTCCGATATGCTGGGATGCAAATTTAACTGCATGTTCAAGGTTAGATGTGTGCCTCATATACATAACTACATATAGTATGCACAGTACCATCTGGTTTGATGCTTTGAGGCGCCAGCGATTTGCTATATAATGCGGAATTTTTGCAGCTGGTTTTATAATCAATGCACCTGCAAGTATAAGGGCGATTGAAATACCTAAATTAATATCATCTATAAATGCACTAACGGTTGCTTCCCCTCCAAAGAGGATAGCCAAAACCGCAGGACCGACTCCAAGAATAATCGCTGCTAGTATTACCACCAAAGCGAACAGGACTCCAAAACTTTGCGCACCCCTGGGGGTGATGTTTAAGTGAGAGATTTCAATAGAGTTTGCAAGCGCTTCTTCTTCTTCTGGTTTTCCCCTGACCGAGAAGATCTTCTCTGCACTCTGACATACATCTTCATAAAACGTGTTGGCGCCGCTTAGTGCTTCTTCGCGGAAGATTTCATACTCACGTGAAAAGGTATCTGAAGGGGGAATATCAACACCTTCAATAGAAACCTGCTGCTTTAATCTTGATTCATACTTTTTAAGAATCTCGGCGATTTCGTCTTTTTGAATTGGCGGCATTACAACCCTCTTCTTGCAGCAAAGATCACTTCTTTACTTTCTCTTTGAACCACGTGTGCCATTCCTCAAATATTTTTTCAGTATCAAATTTCCCTGACTTTTCCCTTACCCGACTAGAGATCTTGTGGAAAGCATCGTTCATGGTTGTTGTGAAATCTGCTTCAAGAAGTTCTGAGCGAGTGTACTTTCTTGCATAGTCGACAACTGTCTCTTTTATTTTTGTTCGAAGCATGATATTATTCCATACTGCATCCCAATCTCCCGCCCATTCCTTGACATTACCTGCTATGGCTTTAAGAACCTCGCTATCTCCATTCATGAGTTCTGGGGTTGGCTCTAGTTCGTCTGTCTTTGGATTGTAACGCATTAAGTCAACAAACCCTCTTTCGGCAATAGGGTCCTCTTCCCAGTGTTTCCTCACTTCCGTTATCTGCAGGACGCGACGCCAACGATGAAGACCATCAGCGCTTTTTATTGGATTAGAAATCACAATAACATCTGTTGCCTTGAAGGATGTTTTTGGAACTTTTAGATCGTTGACTACCCTATCAAATACACCATAAGGAGAATCTCCATGAATAGTTCCAGCCACAACATTTGCAAGGGCACCTATGCGCATAGCCTCGTAGAGTGCAAATGCTTCTGAAGAGCGGATCTCTCCAACAATAAGAGAACTGTCTCCCATCCTTAAAGATGCGCGGATACCCTCATCTGCCGGAACCTCAGCCCCGCCTTTTGTCAATGCTGAACGGACTTTCATCGCCTGAATATTGTAGCCAAGAGTACGAAGCGCCTCTGTTGGAAGCTCTAACGTATCTTCGATTGTAATTATTCTAAACTTTCTCATAATCTCGATAAGTGTAGCTCCCAGAAGGGAGGTTTTTCCAGAAGAGCGAGTTCCTGCAAAAAGAATTGTTCTTGCTCCGTCAATGAGAAAACTAAGAAGACCCGCAGCAAGGGGGTTTATTGTTCTATTCTCTACAAAAAGGGTTAATGTCCAGGGTTTATCCCTGTGGCGGCGCAATGAGTACCCAAGACCATGGGGATTGAGCGGACTTTGCACAATTGCCACCCTGGCGCGGGCGCCTGGAATAGAAAGTTCTGTGTCTAAGATGGGGTTCGCTTCATCAAGGGACCTGCCTGAAAGGATCCTGAACTTTGATGCCCACGAATCTGCATCTTCTCTTGATGGTATAAGGTTTGTTACGCATTCATCGAACTGTTGATGTACGATGAAGATTGGTGTCTGCCCTATTGGCCCATTAATAACAATGTCCTGCACCCGCTCATCTTGAAGAAGGGTCTCTATCAGTCCAAATCCGATTGTATAACGCACTAAAATCTCTGCCATCTCACTGACTTCCTGGAAACCAATATTTACATTTCGTTGTTCTGCCAGCTCTTGAAGGAGATCCCTTCCAATATTGAAAAATGTGCTACGCATTCTTTCTGGTTCAAGGAACTCCTCGTCACGGGGCTTGTGCTCTGCAAGAACTGAGCGTGCCAGGTCAAGCATGGCATACTTGTCTTCTGTAAGTTTAAATTCAGGTGGGGTAAGATGGTAAAGTGGCCTTACTGAATCAGGAGTTTCAAAAATGTTTACCTCTGCGCTCCCTAGGTCATATGCTTCCCTTATTATTCCATCTTCAGGGGGGCTTGCCATCAGGCGCGTGAACATAAAGTTGGGGGTTATTGTTGGTCTGAATATCTGAGCATATATTGTTCTGTCCCCTAACGCATAACCAGCAATCTCCCTTTTCACCTGCTGGACCAACCTTGTCTGTTCAAGTAGTGTTACAACATAATTTAAGAGATTGATGTAGGACTGGCAACACTCAACCTGTTCTAAAGGAGATTTTTTTAAAAATATATTTTCTGAACGTAGCTGACGTTTTAACTCGACATAAGCTCCTATCGGGTCGGTTCGAAGCAAGGAACTAATTATTCTTTGTAATGTTGCGGTCCAGCGCGGAACAAGGGAAGCACAGTTAGGGTCAAGCGAAAGGCTTGCAAGGCTAATAACTTTTTTTTGCTTACTTAACATCTTATAGAGGTTTGCAATCTCCTGAAGAAGCCTTGTCTGCTCATAGCTATAAGTGTAATTTCTTCGTTGCGAGAAAATAATTCTTGATACAGTTGGGGATTCGACAAGGTAGTCTATGGTCAGACCCATACAGATCGGACTATCTTCTAGAGAGGGGGTAAAGTTCCAGTTAAGCGCGTTGATGCGCAAAACTTCTTCATCACCTTCCTTGATTATTTCATATCCCCTTTTTGATTCGGCTTCCGTTGCCATTTTACCACTATAAAAAACTCACACAAGGTTTAATAGTTCACACCCGTTTTGTGCAGTTAAGTTTTATTAAATAGTTTTTCATTCCCTATGGCGCAACAACAAGATTATGCAGACCTTTCTTATATTCTTAATGATTTGAACGCCCGTATTCGCGTTCTTGAGGGTAAATACAACCTTTTCGGAGAGAGACTCCTTGTTATCAACAAAAATATGATTTCTGAATATAAGTTAATTGTTGAAGATGTAAAAAATATCGAAGCATCAATGAAAAAACTTCAGGAAGAAATGGAGCATGTTAAAGAAATTCTCAAAAACCTTGTTGGGGAAATGCAGTACTTTGCCAGGAAGGAGAATGTTACGATCTTAGAAAAATATATTAAACTATGGAATCCACTTAGATTTGTTACACATGAAGAAGTTAAACGAATTTTAGCAGAGGGGGCCGATGGTAGAGAACAAGAACAAAACACAGGATAAGGCTGAATATAACGAAGCAATGCAGGTACCCCCCTATCAAGGTTCACAGGGCTGGGATAGCGACCAAAGAGGGATGCAACCCTCTATGTTAGATCAGCAAATCCCGGATGAAGAGATCCCTGTCCCTTCTCCACCCCAATCCAGTCCTGAATTCGGTTCTGCAGCACCTTCATCATTTAGTATACCCTCATCTGGAGGGTTTTCTATGCAGCAACCTGTTATGATAAATACGCAGGCGACGAATGAAGAACTTATTGAGAGCATTATTGAAGAAAAATGGCAGCACCTTCTTGAGAGTGTCGGAGACATTGAAGTGTGGAAGAGCAGGGTTAATGATGAGCTCGCTGCGATTAAGCAGGAAGTCCTTCGTATTTCTAGCAGGGTGGACAACCTTCAAACCTCTGTCCTTGGGCGCGTACGTGAATATGGAAAAAACATGGAAGATGTTGGCTCTGAAATTAAGGCTCTTGAGAAAGTCTTGCAAGACATCATCCAACCACTCACAAGCAATGTTAAAGAACTTTCTGAAATTACGAACTCTCTGCGTGGGCGTCCGAACAGGGACACCTCAAGAGGACTTTGATTGACCTGAAAGGAGTCTTACCATCTGAGACGCCATGACGAGAATGAAAAGCGCTCCGAGCACTTTTGGATTTACAATGATGGTTACAAGTGTTGACCCAAACCCTTCTTCTGCTCCTGGGGCACCAGTTGCCCCGCTTAGTACTGGCCCGAATACCTTGCTGAATGCAAAACCAAAAATTCCAAAAATTGCAATGATTCCTATAAGATAGGCTACCCAATCTTGTGTAAAGGCAGCGGTTACCTTATCCCCGCTCACACCCACGGCCATAAATATAAGGGCCAAGAATATAAGAAAGATTATAAAGACAACAAACCATGGGGTAAAAATATTCAAGACTTCTGCCACACCAGGGGTTAGCATCACCAACATAGCGATGACCAAAGCGACAAGGGAGTGCGAGCCTTTATTTCCACCAAGAATTTTTGTCTTCTCCAGAACAGCAAACAATATTGTAAAAACAAAGATAAATGTGAAAAGAGGCTGCAAGAAGGCTATTAGACCTCCTTCAAAAAGGGTCGCCATTTTCTAACTTGACTTTTTTAGCTCCTCACCGATTTTTTCAAGGAAATTCTTTTGTCCTTCATTTTTGGGTTGTTTTGTGACCAACCAGATTATAAGGATGAACACACCTACGAAAACAACAGTTGCCTTTGTCTGGGGGGTAATATTTCTAAGAAAGCTTGGAATAGAGATTACATTCTCTCCTAGGAAGTCTTCCGCTAATGCCCAAATAACGAACAGCACTGAAACGATAGCCGCAAACCCTAGGGAATTTCCTGCCCAATCACTTTTCGCACCGAAAAGACCTATAAGAAGCAAAAACATCAAGATGATAACCATAAAGAGAGATATGTTTGGCAGGAACCTACCAATAAGGGCTACGAGAAACTGATTCCTCACGAAAAGCAACCCTAGAATAATAGAAACAACAACATTAATACCCCTATTCTTATCTGAGAGTAGACCTGACTTTTCCAAGATTGCAAAGGACAAGGTGAAAATGAGCAAGAAGGGGAGAGCGATTTCATACGCACCCACATCCTCTAGAAAGCTGAAAATCTCGACTAAGTCTGCCATAAACTATCAATCCTCTTTTTTCTTTCCTGACATTACAAAATAAATTGCGCCGATAACAACACCAAGGAAGATTATGGAGACCACAAAGGTATCCTGCCACTTGTCCCGGATGTAATCAAGCACTGGATTTAACCAACCGAATGCATTTAAAAATATTGTTATTATTGCAAGAAAAGACGTTATGGTGAGGAAGTGTTTCCAAAATCCCCTCTCTTCTAGACTAAACTTATCTTTCATAAAGGATCCTGCGAGTAGAAGAAAACTTATAAGAATTATTAAGATAAGTGCAACCTGTGGAAGGGAAACTTGTATTGCACGAACAATCTCTTTTGTTGCCACTACAAACAAAGCGATTGTAAATGCGACCAATGAATTAATATTTGTCTTTGCTTTCTCTTTATCTCCTTCAGCACCAAGAATTCTTGTCTTTTCCAAGACCGCAAAGATGATTGTAAAGACCAACAGAAAAGGCAGAATGACATCAAAGAAACCAAAATCAATTAAGAACTGGACTGCATTTTCTAGTGGTGATGCCATGAGCCTCTTTTTTCCTTACAAGGATTACAATCAATCTTTTTCTTCTTTTTCCTCATGAGAAGGGATGGCTGATTTATTGATAATCATAACATCCCCGATTGCCTTGACTAGTTGATGAGGGACAATAACTCCTTTTGCTCCTCCAAGTACTTTTGTGAGAAAGGATGACCTTGTTGCTTTTATTCTCCATCCGAAAATTTTGTTTGTTGTGAGGATAACCTCTTCCACATCCCCGAAATAATCCCCCATGTCAGTATATACCCTCATATCATAGACACCTGTTATTTCTCTTGTCCTCAACATTTTTGCCTCCGGTTTTCCGCTTCAGTAACGACAATTCTTTTAAACTATATAAAGATTTCTCTCTGTTATGTACCGGTTTAAGAACTTGACCCTTGTCGGTACATCCCACATATCTGCCAAAAGCATCCAAAAAGTGCGGGAGGTTATTGAAAAGAATAGGCCGGGGGTAGTGGCGATAGAACTAGACTTGATTCGATTGCACTCTCTTTTCTTGAAAAAACGTTCACTAAACCTTAAGGACATTGTAAAAATTGGTATTCGCGCGTATATTATGGGAGTCATAGGTGCGTGGGTTGAAAGAAAATTGGGGGATATTGTTCATGTCCGACCTGGAGATGAGATGCGCCAAGCTGTTAGAAGTGCAAAAGAGGTCAACGCGAAGATTGCCTTGATTGATAGAGACATTAGAACCACCTTGAAGCGAATCTCTAAGCAATTAACATGGACAGAACGCCTTCGTTTCATAAAAGAAATTTTTACTAGTTTACTCCGGCGCCAGAAGATTCCTTTTGATATCAAATCTGTTCCTAGCAAGAAAGTAATCCTTGAACTTATTGAAAAGGTAAAGCAAGATTATCCATCAATATACAAGGTAATTATTGATGAACGAGACAGGATACTTGCAAGAAACCTATATAAACTCATTCAATCTGAACAAACAGTTGTTGCCGTCATCGGCGCAGGTCATGAAGATGGTGTCATCAGGCTTCTCAAACAGTACCATAAATTTCAACACCCATGAACTCAAACTCCTTATTATTTCTGTGCTCATTGTAACATTTGCGTTTGCTTTCGATGATGGAAGAAGCAACTTCTCAACCATACACTGGCTTCTCAATTTTTTGAAGACCTTTGTTGTTGTTCTTGTTGCATTTCTCATACACCAAATAGGGCATAAGTGGATGGCTCAACGTTATGGAGCAACAACCGAATATAGAACATGGGGAATCCAACGCTATGGGTTTGCGAAAAGGACAAAGTGCCCGATGAGATTCAATTTCTTTGGCAAGGGCTATGTCCTTACTTACATTCCATTGGGGCTCTTACTTAGTTTCTTTGTTACACTCCTCTCACTTGGAAAGGGATACTTCCTTTCTGTAGAGAGGTTTGAAATCTTTGAGGAACCACTGCGACGAGTTGGAAGGAGTTTCAAGAATATTGGGGGTTATGAAACAGGCATTATTGCGCTTGGGGGGCCTCTTGCAAATATTTTTTTCGCTGCTGTGCTCCAGACATTTTCACCAACTTTTTTTCGCGAAGTCATATTGATAAATGCTTTAATTGCACTTTTTAGTTTTATTCCATTTTCTGACCTTGATGGAGCAAAAATATTCTTCGGGTCAAACTTCCTGTATATATTTGGGTTTAGTTTTTCTGTTGTTTTTTTCGTACTGTCTTTTTTTGCAGGAGGAATTACAAGTGTACTTTTGAGCGGCTCTTTTTCTGTGGTTATTGTTGCACTTAGCATGTATTGGCGGTTCAGCTGAACATACTAAACAAGCCTTTTTGGAAGTACCAAAACACAAAAATCCAGGTAGGAGTTACAAAGACTCCAAAAATTGCAAGGAAAATAAAAACTACCCCTAAAGCATCGACCAATGTCGCCCAAGAGTTTATAAACATCAATGCTTTTAAAACAAGGTAACCTAAGCAAACCCACCCTAAGACCTTGAAAAGACCAAAGTGTAAGAAAAAGAGGGTGATTGCGCAAAGGAGGTCCATAAGCCCCATTAGTTTCAATAGCATAACTTTGCGCCAATGATCGCGTTTTTAAGGTTTGTGAAACCAACATATTCATGATTCAACTTCGCAATTTTACACCCCGACTCTACCAGCAAACAATCCTTGATAGTTGCATAAGAAAGTCGTGCTTGGTCGTATTACCGACCGGACTAGGTAAAACCGGGATTGCCCTTATGCTGGGGATTCATCGCCTTAACAATTTTCCTGATTCTAAAATTATACTTGTTAGTCCAACGAAACCCCTAAACCAGCAGCATGTTGAAACATTTAGGGAACACAGCTCCCTTTCCGAAGAGGAGGTTGCCCTTTTCACAGGAGCTATTCGGGCTTCAAAACGGGTTGAACTCCTTAAGAAAGCAAGGGTTATCATCGGAACACCTCAGACTATTGAAATTGACATTATCAACAGAAGAATTGACCTCTCTCAAATCTCCTGTTTCATTTTTGATGAATGTCATCGCGCAGTAAAAGACTATTCATACACCTTTCTTGCAAAGCAGTACCGCAAGCAGGCACACCACCCACTTATACTGGGGATAACTGCTTCTCCCGGGTCTGACCCATCTTCTATTCAGGATGTTTGCAAAAACCTATTTATTGAAGAAATTGAAGTGCGCACTTCCGATGACCCAGATGTTGCACCTTATAACTACCCTTTAGAAATAGATTGGAGACAAATTCCTCTTTCAGAAGAACTTCAACAAGCGCAACAACACCTTGAAACCTGCTTTCGTTCAAAACTTACCCAACTCTCTCAGTGGGGGCTTGTCGCTAAATTGCAGAATACGGTAAGCAAGACCCAACTTCTTGAGCTTCAGGGAAGAATCCATGGCCACCTCTCACGCGGTGAGCGTGATGTGAGATACTGGCAAGGAATCTCTCTTACTGCAGAGGCACTTAAAGCACACCATGCCCTTGAAATGCTTGAGACCCAAGGGGTTGGTGCATCACTTCGTTATATCAAGGGGGTTTATGAAGAAAGCAGGAAGAGCAAAGTCAAGGCGATACAAAACCTTGTACGGGATATATCATTTAAATCTTCTTATGTAATTCTCCAGAAGCTTCATGAAGAAGGCATAGAGCATCCGAAAGTTAAAGAAGTCTGCTCAGCTGTTAAGGAAGCCACCTTGTCGGGTGCCAAAAGGATACTTGTGTTTAACCAGTTTCGGGATTCAGCTGCTTTCCTTGTGGGAGAACTTAACAAAATTGAAGGGGTGAGGTGCAAACTATTCGTTGGACAGCTTAAGAAAGGTGGTGTAGGAATGAGTCAGAAAGAACAAATTCAAACCCTCCAAGATTTCCGTGACGGGCACTATAACGTTCTTGTTGGGACAAGTGTTTCTGAAGAGGGAATTGATATGCCCAGCGTTGATCTTGTTATCTTTTACGAGCCAGTTGCATCGGCTATTCGCACTATTCAACGAAGAGGAAGAAGCGGACGCCATCAAGAAGGGAAGGTTATTGTTCTAATGACAAAGGGAACGCGTGATGAAGCCCATCATTGGATTGCCCATAGAAAAGAGAAAAGGATGTACAGTCTTCTTAAAGACCTGAAAAAGAAGATTACCCTTGAGCGGCAAGAACCAATATCCTCTTTTGTGGAGAGAAAAGATATATCTTTTATTGCAGATGTGCGTGAGAAATCCTCAGCGCTTCTCAAACACCTTGTAGATCAAGGAATCAATGTCCGTCTTGAGCAGATTTCTGTCGGCGATTATCTTCTTTCTGAGCGTTGTGCTGTGGAAATTAAGACGAAGCCAGATTTTGTTGCTTCAATAATTGACCGGAGACTCTTTGAACAAGTAAAAGCTCTGCGAAGCAATTATGAAGTTCCCCTTCTTATTGTTCAGGGAGAAGAGGACATTTATAGTCTAAGAAAGGTGCACCCCAATGCACTGCAAGGAGCACTTTCAAGCATTCTCCTTGACTTCAAAGTACCTATCCTTTACACAAAAAACCACCTTGAAACTGCAGGGATTCTTATTGCACTTGCTAAGAGAGAACATGAAAAAGGAAACAAGGAAGCAAAGGTAGGTGCGGACCATAAACCCCTCAGCCTTCCAGAACAGCAGGAGTTTATTGTTCAGGCTCTTCCTGGAATTGGCCCACAACTTGCAAAGAACCTTCTTCAACATTTCGGGAGTGTGGAAAAAATAATGAACGCTTCTGTTGAAGAACTCTGTAAGGTTGAGAAGATAGGAGATAAAAAAGCCCTAGAGGTTCGCAGGGTTCTTAAAGAATCTTATTCTCCCTAGAAATGAGCCCGGAGGGATTTGAACCCCCGACCCCTTGGTTAAGAGCCAAGTGCTCTTCCAGCCTAAGCTACGGGCCCAGAACACCACACAGTAAATAGGGGATTATAAGTTTTATTGTTGATTATTTTGTACGAGCACCCTGATAATTGCAGAACTTTCAAAACGCTTGTCTCTTGGAAAAGTTCTTAGGTTTGTCAGGTTATAAACACCAACCATTTTTGAGTCTCCTTCTTTTAAGCGGACTACGAAACTGTCTTTTAAGCGGACTACGAAACTGTCTGCAACCAGAAGTTCTATAAGCTTCTGTTTGGGCTCAAAGGTAGTTACCTTAAAATTATCTCCCATTATGACTTTCCTATCTTCTCCGAGGAATATATAATCGTCCGGACCAAGGTCGGGCCCCTTTACCTTTAATACAACAAAACTCTCTTCATGATGAGTCTTATTATAAACGAAATCCTTGACCATCACTAGAAGACCTTTGATGAGTTCTTCATATTTTGTTTCTGTTATGATATAGGTAACATCATCGACTGATACGAGGAACCTTGCTTCTGGGGTTATCTGACCAACCTTCACAGCTACCCCTTTGAAGGTTATTTCTTCTCCTCCTTTGAGCCTAAATTCTTCTTTTGATTGACTATCACCTTCCACCTTTTGCGGTACTGGTGACTCTTCTTTAACAATATTTGGCTCTTCAGCCGTTTCCTCTTGATCGAGTGTTTTGTTTTCCAAGATAGTGAACTTCGCGACTTGAGGCCCATCACCCGTTACAGGAGCGCTACAAGCAGTTAAAGAAAGAACAACAGCACAAAACAAAAGGAAAATGACCGCTTTCACCTAAGTGAATTGTTTAACTCCCATATAAAAATTACGATAGTTTTATATAATATATTTTATTCCTCATAGATATGGCAAAAAAGAGGATTACAAAAAAAAGGTCAGCAAGGAAAACAACAGCGACTAGAAAAACTGTTTCTGCAAAGCGGAAACGAATTGTCGGGACTACACCAAGGGTTGCCGTGACGCCTTCTTCAAGTAAAAAACGGAGTCAAGGTGCAGCAATTGCAGGACTACTTCTCAATGTTTTAGTCCTTCCTGGTGTTGGAACGATAGTTGGTGGCGATACAAGGAAAGGGATTTTACAACTAGTCCTGTTTTTGGTTGGAATTCCACTAATACTTGTGGTTGTTGGGCTCTTTTTGATGTTTGGCGTATGGATTTGGGCCTTGGTAACATCTATCCAGCAAATCCAAGAAACCCAGTAGACTAAAGGTATAGTTTTTGGTACCTATAGCATCCTAATACTATTTTCTATTAGATTGCTAGAAGATTTCTAGCAGAATTTATAATTGTTGTATGAACAATATATTGGCTAGGCAACTATCTGTCACCCAATAGATTTATATAAATGAGAAACCTCCTAAGGAAGTGAAACTTCCAAAGTATCTGGAGATTAGAGGGTTTTTACGCTTCCTTATTCTTCATAATCTCACCAAGCAAAACTACTGTGGTGATGAACTGGCACATATCATCGGATCTAAAAAGGCTGGAAAACTCACACCAGGGACAATTTACCCTGTGTTAAAGTACCTTCGCGAAAATAAATTAATCCTCTTGCGACAGAAGGGAAGAAAGAAAATTTACCACCTCACCCGCAAGGGAAAACGCGAATTGAAAATAACCTATACTGTCTTTGCGAACATCTTTGCAGGTGTAAGGACAAAGCGAAAATATTAATCAGTTATTAAAAGTTTTTGGCACTAAATACCAAGAATATCTAGAGGGTTCTTTACCTTCCTGAGTTGCTCTTTAGAGACATGAGTATAAATTTGGGTTGTAGAAAGTTGCGCGTGACCGAGAAGCTCCTGGATGAGCCGGATATCCGTGCCTTCATTGAGCAGATGGGTTGCAAAGGAGTGGCGCAACTTGTGAGGTGTTACTTTTTTCGTTATTCCTGCTCTTTTTGCCGTGGTTTGGATAACTTTCTGTACGGCCCTTGTGGTGAGCGGACCATTTTTACCTGAAAAAAGATAATTCCCTTGGGGCATATCTTTTATGTAATGCTCAAAACATATAAGCATGGAATCTGAAATTGGAAAAAAACGGTCTTTGGCCCCCTTCCCTTGACGTACCCAACCAGATTTGTCTTTTAGATTGAGGTCCTTTACCCTTAGGTGGGTTAATTCTGAAACACGTAGGCCAGTGGCATAGAGAAATTTGATTATTAACATTGCTTTTGTGGATGGGGCAGATCCTATGAGTGTGCGAATTTCATCTTTTGAGAGGGTTTCAGGGACATTCTTAGGCAGTTTGGGGGTTTTTATGAGAACAATATTTTTCTTGAGAAGTCCATCATAGAAGAACTTCAAGGCAGACTTCTTAAGAGAAATCGTCCTCGGATGAGCATTTTTGTCTGCTAGGAGGTGGACAAGGTAGGCTTTTATGTCTTTCTCATTAATTTCTTTCGGCTTTTTTTTAACCGACTTTAGAAAAACTTCGTTGTGATAAAGGTAGGTTTTAACGGTCTCTTTTGAGAAACCACGCAGTTTAAGCTCAGTCTCTAGGCTTTTTAGATCTTTCCGGAAGTCCAATTTCAACCCTCTGTTTTTGATTAACTCTTCTTGGATGCTGAAGACCACCCCTTCCTGATCTGTTGAGATTTTCGTAAGGTCGTTTAATCCTGTAAGCATAGGCGTCTGCTTCATTTACGAGTGGTATACAACAGTCCAAATTAGGCCAAGTGTAAAGCCTTCTGGAGTCAAAAAGAGGATATTTTGCTTGGATACTTCCTACAATGGTTTGCGTGGCCTTCTCTGAAAGTACCCCATCTATATACAATTCTATTTTTGAACGTTTTCCGAGTCCCTTTCTTTCCAAAAGAGTAAGCACTAACTGACTGACAAAAAAAGACTTCACCTCCCCATAAGAGTAGGCAGCAACAACCTCTTTGGATAAAATTGCATATACAAACTCGACACCTTCTGGAGAGGGAGTTCTCCTACTTTTGTTCCTGCGTTTCGACAAACCACCTCTAATTAAAAAATAACCTTCAGAATCCAAAGTTCCCCCTGCAACAAGGTTTGGCTGTATATAGGCGGGGTTATTTGTAAGAGCCGCAACTATGACCTCAGGGTTCCCTCCATGATTGGACTCGTCTATAGCTATAAAACACTTTTTAGAACCCCTTTTCTTACCATGGGGTTTATTTCCGACTTTCTTTGCCATTTTAAGCAGCATAGAGCTATTATAGATAAATGTTTCGTATAATCCTTATTATACGAACTTCTGATAGTTATAGAGATTTTAGGTTTTGCTTAAAGTCTTTAATCATTAAGTCAGTGGCTTTCTGTAACTTAGGACAAGATTGTCCTTTATGCCGTCTTTCCTAGTTATAGGTTCAAAACCAAGTCTTTTGTATTCTTATCAAGAAAACAGGTAAAATCTGTGTTCATATTCAGTCCTTAGTCAGGGTACATTGAGAATTATATATTTTTTTAGAATGTTCTATCGGTTTAGTCTTTACTCTAATTTTTTTAAGAATCAAGTGACCTACACACTCACTTTCCATAATCCTTTCTGCGCTTAAAATCTCTAAGCTTCGTTTAAAAATAGGGCCGTCTATTACAAGAGAATCAAAATGACCCCCTTCACCACCACAATGGAAACCATACTTTCTTGAGAGGTTAAAGAGTTTTTCAGCATTCTCTTTGGTTATCTCCTTACCCAACCACTCTTCTGTCAGACCTTCTGCTGCAATCTGAGTGATAATGATCCTATAACCATCCTCAATCATTTGCCTTACAAGACCATCATGATCAAGGGAATCGTGCATTGCAAAGGCTCCTACTTTTAGATGGCTTAGAACCTCTTGAATGCTTTTGATCTGAGTTTGC
This sequence comes from Candidatus Woesearchaeota archaeon, assembly GCA_018303365.1. Taxonomy (GTDB): domain Archaea; phylum Nanobdellota; class Nanobdellia; order SCGC-AAA011-G17; family JACPNG01; genus JAGVYI01. The sequence goes on along the minus strand of JAGVYI010000008.1, from coordinate 35,876 downwards.
TGGAGCCCTGTTCCACCCAAAACAATTGCATCAACAGGGCTTTTTTCAACTATCTTCTTAACTATCTCTGCCTCTTTTTTGGGATCTGCAACATTGCAGGTTTCGTAGACATGCTTATAACCAAGAATTCTTGCAAGCGTTTTGGTGTGCTCAATGGTAGCATAATGAAAAAGATAACAATCCGTCCTGGTCGGCTTTATAGAAATTAAGTATTTAATATTCCATCCTTTTTTTAGAACTTCATGTATTGCATATGTTGAATCTTTTCCACCTGAATAAAGGATAGCAACATCCATAACAACCCATTTTTCTGGTCAGTTTATAAATTTACCTGGAGCTTTCACCATTCTTTCTAACACTTAACGTTGTTTTCCCTTTACTCTTTTTGAGAGATTTCTTTGTCCTTTCTGTTAAAAGGAGATAGGTTTGCCTTCCTTTTCTTGCTTTCCTTATAAATCCTTGCTCTTCAAGATAATCAGAATAGCTTGACATCAAAGACCTTATGGCCCTATAGTCTTTATTCGGATATAGGTCCTCAGAAATGTCTTTCAAAGATACCAAACTAGAACCCCTCTCATTCATGAGCCTTATTAACATTTCCAAAATATTCCTCTGTACAACTGTCAAAGAGTCAAGTGCCCCAAAATCAAAAGTGCTGGTCGCCTCGTTAGGGGATATGACCTCTGGACTCGTAGAGGACCGACTCTCTGAGTCAGAGTATGAGAGTATAACCTCTATTTTTCCATGGAGATGGTGTAACAGTCTTTCTATTTGATCTAACCTACCTTCATGGTCTTGTTTCTTTGCATGAAGATGGGATATATCTTTTTTTATATTCTTGAAAGAGTTTGTTAAAGATATGTGCATAGCTCTCAGATTGGGCTGCTCCCTTTTCCTTTTTAAAAATCCAAACATGACAACTAAAATTTAGTCCTTACTAATAAATTTTTTCTTTGTTGTGTGAACGTTCAAAGACGTCTCTGGATTGTTCAGTGAACGTTCACTGAACAATAAGGAGGGTTTTCTGAATTCTTTCTATAGGTATAAAAGGGGGAAGATTAATTTTGGGGGTAATGGTCGAAGAGAGTGGTTTGAGAGGGGTCTAGACTATAGAATAGGGTCAGAAGGTTGTTTTTGAGGTTTAAAGAGCGGAATTCTTGTCGAATTGAGAGTAAGTTTTGACGGTTATTAAAGCGAGATTTGAGGATTGGGGCCCCTTTTTTTAACAAAGAACTGACATATGTCCGGATACAGCCTTCAGAGAGCTTTAGTTGTTTAGAAATTCGAGAATAAGAGGTAGGACCACTAGATTCTTCCTCTAGTTGATAGATTGTTAGGAGGGTTAGAAACTCTTGTTTAGATAGAGTTTTGAGCATTTCAAAGACATTTCGCTCTATGAAAGGTACTGTTTCTAGAGTTTTGTCTAATGAATGAATGTTGAATGAATGTTGAATGAATGAATAGACCCCTTTATTTCCTGTGGAACTATTTTTTATATCTTCTGTCTTTGAAGCGGATTTTCGAAGCTCTGCCTTGACAGAGCTCAGTTCGTCTTTTAGAGCTTCAAAAAGGGAGGTTAATTTGTTTAGAACCAACCTATCTTCTTTTAGGACTTCTTTAAGCCCAGAAATCTCTTCTTTTACCTTTGTAAAGGATTTCTTTATGTTTTCTTCTAGGATATCCTTTTCTCCTGGCATCAAGTAGTTGAAAAATACCTATTAAATAAGATTTAGAGTGTTGAATAACTGTTTAAGAATTGTTGAATAAACGCACAATAAGCTAACCGATATAGTCGTGCACTGCAGTTTTAGAAATATTTTGCTTGGTTGGAGAGATTGTTGGTATCTGCAAGTGGGGGGGGAGATTAACTTCTTCACAAAGAACAAGGGTCTTTATGTTACAACGAATTAAGATGTGATTTAAGATACGTGCCATTAGTTTTGGGTCCATTGCCTCCTTATTATCCCAGGACCTTTTTAAATCTTTGAGTTTTTTCTCTTCATCATAGTATAAGAGGTGACCCTCTAAAACAACATCCCCAAGACCTTGACTAAACTCAGTGTGAAAGGAGAAATTAAAACGGAGCAAAGAGTCTTTACTTCTTGTTAGGGCAACAGACTCAAATTCGATGCCTTTAATATTGATACTATTTTTCACCTCCAATTTAGATTTTACTTTTGATTTCTTTTCTGCTGAAACCTTATCAAACTGAAATCCAACAATGGGCATAATAATCCTTCTTTCTAACGTTTTATAAAGATTTTTATTACATCTGAAATGGGGAGTGAATCCCTAGTAAACTCAACCCATTTATTAATACCTGCCTTGCTGCAAAGATGAGGTGCAGTCTTGCTGCCCGTAAGTCTTTTTCATTTACCAGAACAGGGTGTTTATTATAAAAATTGTTACACTCTTGAGCAAGAGCAGAGAGGTAGTTTGTAAGAAGGTGTGGCTTATTGTGCATCTTTGCGTCCCAAATTACACTCTCAAACTTCGCTAAGGAACCAATAATTTTCTTTTCTTCCTGAGAGTTTAGGAGGAAGGAATCTACTCTCCTGGGAGGGCTTGCCTTTGCGAGAATACTTGAGAGACGTGCGGAGGTATATTGTATATAAGGGGCTGTATCCCCTTCAAAGTTAAGCACTTGGTCCAAATCAAAAACAACATCTCTCACTCTGTCGCTGTTCAAGTCCCAGTAAATTACAGCACCAAAAGCAACTTGCCTTGCCACTTCTTCCTTATGGCCTAGAGAGGGGTTCTTTTCATCTATGATAGATTCTACTTTGCTTACGGCTTTTAGAAGAACATCTTCTAAAAAGATGAACCCCTTCCTAGTCGCTAGGGGTTCTCCTTTAAATTTCATGACCCCAAAAGGGACATGCTCACATTGTCTTGCCCACTTGAACCCTGCAATTTCCAAGGCCTTGAAAAGTTGCTGAAAATGAAGGGTTTGCCTTGCGTCCGCTACATAGAGCATCTTTTTGAACTTGAAGATATCCCTTCTGTGTTTTGCTGCTGCGAGGTCTCTTGTAAGATAAATTGTGGTCCCATCCTTTTTTTGTACAATCGCGGGGGGTAGATCTGGGTACTCAAGGATAAGGGCTCCATCGCTTTCTTTTAACAATCCTTTGTTCCTATAGAATTCGATCGTCTTCTTAAGCATTGGTTCGTAGAAAGCCTCGCCGATGGTGTGGTCTATTTTTATGTTCAGAAGGTGATAAATTCTTTTGAATTCTTTTAAGTTGAGGCCGCAGAACTTTTTCCACATTCCCTTTGCTTTCTTATCTCCCCCCTCTAACCTCACAAACCACTCTTTGCCTTTCTTTTTTAAAGCTTCATCTTTTTCTGCTTCAGCATGAAATTTGATATACAAACTCAAAAGGTGCCTTATGGAATTCTTCTTTAATTCTTTCTCATCACCCCACATTTGAAACGCGCACATTAAGTTTCCGAACTGCGTACCCCAATCTCCCAAATAGTTAACCCTTTCCACTTTGTACCCTTGCGAAGCGTAAATGTTGCTTAGGCTATTACCTATAACTGTTGAGCGCAAATGAGCGATTCCAAAAGGTTTACCTATGTTTGGTGAAGAAAACTCAATAACCACAACCTCCCCTTTTCCCTTATTCGTATGTCCGAACTTACTCTTTTTTCTTCTTGTCTCTTGAAAGATGGTTTCTGCTAGGGATGAGTAATCTATAAAAAAATTCAAATATGGACCGCTTGATTCTATATTTTCTATTCCTTTTGGAAGCGCAATACTCTTCTTGAGCTGCGCTGCAAGCTCTGAAGGAGATCTTTTTTGTTCCTTTGCAACTACAAAACAAGGAAAGGAAATATCCCCAAAAGAGGAATCTTGAGGCTGCTCCAAAAACCCCTCCACTTCTTTATAGGTCTTACCTAACTTTTTTGCTAAGGTCCGGGTTATATCTTTTTCAAACATTTCTCTCCAATTCTTGTACAAGATATTTAAGGTTTTAGGAGGATAGAATATTAGCGCTTAACCGCAAATCACTTATAGTTGGACTTTTCTCAGTCTTAGATGTCAAGAGTCTCTCAAAGTACAGAAAGGAAAGTAAAGGAAGCCATCCTCTACACCCTCTATGAAGCTGGCCTTAAACCTTTATACACAAGTAGCATAGCTATTGAACTTGGACGGGATAAGGAGTTTGTGAGGCGCCTTTTATCTATTCTCGAGTGTCAGGGTCTTGTCAGACATGTCGGGAAAAGGAACTCCAGGAAGAAATGTTGGAGGTTAACCGATACAGCATACCAGGAGTATGGAAAACTTGTTTCAGATTAACTTCTTCAATATACCTTCCCTACCCTTCCAAATAAGAGCGTGGCGTAACACCTCTTTAATATTGGTTACCGGAATTATCTTTATCTTTCCTTCTTTATCTTTTGACAGGACAATGTCTTGAAGGTTTGCTTTTGGAATAATCACTTCTCCTATACCTGCTTCAAGAGCGGCTTCAATTTTTGTTGTTACCCCCCCTATCGCGAGAACTTCACCTCTTACGGACAATGAACCAGTCATGGCAAGGTCTTGCCTTACTGGAACCCCTTTTAGTGCAGATATAATTGCAGTTGCAACAGCTATTGATGCTGAATCTCCCTCTACCCCTTCATAAGTCTGGAGAAACTGTATAAAAATGTCGTAGCGTTCTTTGATATCTTCCCCGAAGGACTTTAGAATTATTGCTGATACATTTTTTACAGCCTCTTTAGCTATCTCTCCTAGCTTTCCTGTTGCCACAAACTCCGTCTTCTTCCCCCCCAAGGCCACTTCTGACTCAATTGGAAGGATTATCCCTGAGAAGGCGGATCCTGAACCAATTAGAGCAAGACCATTAACCCTCCCAACACGGTGACCTTTCGTTACAATTACTTCATACTTTTTTTTATTCTCTATGTAACGGTCTGCTATCTGTTGCTCAAGGGTCCTTGCCAACTTCTTTGCTTGAACCACACATATCTCCTTGACTTCTTTCTCTTGTTGCTCTAAAGCCAAATCTCCTGCCGCCCTCACTAACCCACCTAATTCTCGTAGACGAAGAGTTAGCTTGCCTGAACTTCCAGCACGCCTTTTAGCTTCAGTTATTATTTCTTTTACCGCCGTGTCGTTAAAGGGGGGTATTTTCTTATCCTTGGCCACTTCCTGTGCAATAAACTGTGCAATTTTCTTACGATTATCTTCATTATCCTCCATTGTTTCATTCATGTAGACTTCATACCCATACCCCCTTATGCGGCTTCTTAACGCAGGGTGCATGTTCTTCACTGTATCTATGTTGCCTGCCGCTACAAGAATAAAGTCACAGGGGACTGGTTCAGTCCTTGTTTGAGCACCTGATGAACGTTCTGACTGACCAGTTATTGGATACTTTTTCTCTTGAATCGCTGTAAGGAGCTCTTGCTGGGACCTTGGTGAGAGGGTGGCTATTTCATCAATAAAGAGCACACCTCCATTTGCTCTATGGATCATCCCTGCTACTAAGCGTTCATAAGAGGGGGTACCCAGCCCCCCTGACTGCAGTGGATCGTGTAAGACATCTCCAAGCAAGGCCCCTGCATGCGCACCAGTGGCATCAATAAAGGGGGGTATTTTCTTGTCTGCATTGTCAACAAGGAGTTTAGGGATCTTAATATGGTCTGACATTTTCATTCTCTTACTTATATTGATGAAAAAAAGAAACCCTATTGTTGCTATCATTGAAGATATGAGCGATGCAGCATAAACAACATCTGGTATCCTCCCTGTCTTCCATAACCACCAAGGGAACAAAGTGATTACGAAAATCACAATGAAGAGCACTACATTCTGACTCCGTGTAGTTGAAAGTACTTGCATCCTTGCTTTAGATATTATATCTTTCCCTTGACCCTTAGGAACTGTCCTGATTAAAGGCACATTTTCGTCTGATGGGTTTGGAAAAGAGAGTGTGTCTGTAAGTTCTTCTTTGGGAAGTAATTCTGCGAGAGCCTGACCTATCATTGACTTTCCAGTCCCGGGGTCTCCTATAAGAAGAACATTTCTCCTCTGTTTTGCTGCTTTCTTGACTAGGTTTACGGCTTCATCCTGCCCTATAACCTGGTCAACCACCCTATCTGGGACCTTTATGTTTTTTGCAGTTCTTTGTACCATTTTTATAAATTTGTTAGAACATTGTGTCAATCCTTTTTAAAGTTGATTTTTAATAAGAAATCTCTTCCATTATATAATATCTTCTTCAGAAACCACAACAAAATCACCTGCAGCAATAACGGCAGAGTAAGGTATTGTAAGACTCCCCTTTTGATCTTTCTCAAGATCCGCGCTGGTAGCTAAGGGGGTTGGATTCTTTAAAATAATTTGTATTAATTCTCCAGTCCTTGCGTCAAAACTTATATTTCCAACCTCACCAAATTTCTTTCCTGACTTTGTTACAACAGTCTTTCCTATTATCTGTCTTGAATACTTCTTATCATCTTCTACCATTAGCCACATCAACCTCCAACTTGTTTATAAACTTTTCTGGTTGTAAGTTAAAATCTATGAAATCCTTTTTGTTTAGGTTCTTTGCCTTTTCGAAAATGGCAGCTCCACTTATTACCCATTTATTATCCGTTTTTAAAAGCTTACTTTCTATTAAGTACCCACTCATACCAATGAAAATTGCGATGATGATTATCAAAAGAACAACGGATCTGATTACTTTTCTTAAGATATGGTGTTTAAGCGTTTCTATGGTAACCATAGTAAGGATAAATCCAATAACGATATAGAATATAAATTCCTTCATATGTTTAATCTTTTGTGCTTTTATAAAATATTTTGTTACTATCTATTAATAATATATTATTTCAACCTAATCACCCCTTGGAAATAAAAAAATTAGTTTATAATAAGAACCCCCACACCTTCATTTCATTTGGAACTACTTTTCAATTATGCTCTTGTTTGCTATAGAAAGAATCGGTCAACCCACATATTCTTTAAAAAGGGGTGACTGTTTATTTAATTTATTTGTATTTCATCTAATCCAAGACCCAGCTTTAATGTTTATTTAAATTTATTTTTTAAATATTATTATAGTGTATGAGTGTATTTTATATATATATTTTATTATACACATAGTTTAATAATATCTTTTATTTCCATTATTATAGGTCACCTAATCTTTATGATTCTGTAATTCCGTCCTTAAGTATCTTTAGTTTCCAATGGAAGTAATGGTGGGGGTCTTGATATTTGAATAGGGTAATCTTTAAATAAACCTTCAAATAATTTTTATTTTATGGGTCAGGGGGGGATTGTTGATTTCTTTGAGCAATATATTTTCAAGAAACCCCTCTTCATTAATAAGAAAGCGTTGCAGGGGAACTACACCCCCACAGAGCTCCCCCATCGGGAAGAACAAATCGAGACTCTTGCTGGCGTATTAGCCCCTTCACTTCGTCTTGAGAAACCGTCAAATATATTCATCTACGGTAAGACTGGGACGGGGAAGAGTATCACTATAACTTACGTTACAAGAAATATACTTGCCCTTGCAGAAAAACGCAGTCTTCCACTTAAAATATTTTACCTCAATTGTAAATTGAGAAGGGTTGCAGACACAGAGTACCGTCTGGTTGCCCAACTTACACGTGAGTTTGGGGTAGATGTTCCGGCGACGGGTCTTCCGACAGATGAAATTTATAAGTATTTTATTAAAGCACTCGATAAAGAGAAGATACTCCTCATCATCGTTCTTGATGAGATTGACCAACTTGTTGATAAGGCCGGAGACGAGATTCTCTATAACCTTACTCGTCTCCATTCCGAACTAAAAAATAGTGAGATATCTATCATTGGTATCTCGAATGATCTTGTTTTTACTGATAACCTTGATCCTAGAGTTAAGAGCAGCTTAAGTGAAGAGGAGGTTGTTTTCCCACCGTATAACGCCATTCAGCTCCAGAGTATCTTACGACAACGCTCCTCAATAGCCTTTCCCGAGGGGGTCCTTGGTGAAGGTGTGATTGAGAAATGCGCTGCCTATGCTGCAAGAGAGCATGGCGATGCTCGACGGGCTCTTGAGCTTTTACGCGTTGCTGGTGAACTTGCCGAGCGTAAAAATGAACTCAAAGTTCTCACAACCCATATTGACTTTGCCGAAGAGAAAATTGAACGTGACCGCATCATTGATATTGTTACTACACAACCAAAGCAATTTAAACTCACACTTTACTCTATCTTTACAGTTTGTATACATAATACAAACAAACCTGTTTTCACTGGAGATGTTTACGAAATTTATAAGAACGCCTGTTTTCAATCTGGACTTCGTCCTTTAACCCAGCGCAGAGTCTCGGATATCATTGCTGAACTTGACATGCTTGGGATAATTAATGCAAAGATCATAAGCAAAGGTCGTTATGGGCGAACGCGTGAAATCTGTCTTGCTCTCCCTCCCTCAACTGTTCCAAGAATCAATGATATGTTGCGGGAGGGTCTTGGTTTATGATTGAATCTGAAATTATTCACTACTTTCTCAAACGAGGCCACCTTGTCAGTCCACAATTCTTTGAGAACCTTCCACAAGACCTTGACAAGGACTCTTTTTATTCTTCTTTCTCTTCCTCAAAACCTTTTCCTTTTGTCATTAACAATATCCCTTTACCTTCTTCTGCACAGCCAGATACTAGACTTTCTTCTTTATCTAAAAAAGGTAGGACATCCTTCTCCATTCATAACTCCCCTATTCTCCCTTCTGGAAAACAGACTGTTTCTGACTTTGTGTCCCACTTTACATCCCGCTATCGGCAGCTTCAAGAAATTCTACGTCTTCGTCCAGAATTTCAAAATGTAATCTCTATTGGTAGGGTCTCTCAAAAGCAAAAGGATGAACTCCTTTCCATTATTGGGATTGTTTTTGATAAAGAGAAAACCAAGAACGGAAACATTCTTCTTACCCTAGAAGATCCTACAGGTCAAGTTAAAGTTCTTATCCACAAGAACAATCATTTTTATTCTTCTGCTCTTGACCTTGTCTACGATGAAGTCATAGGCATTACAGGGAAAGTGGGGGACAGGATTATTTTCGCTAATTCTTTGTTTCTCCCAGACACCCCTTACACCAAAGAGATTAAGAAATCCCCGGACGAGGCATATGCCGCCTTTATTTCAGATATCCATATAGGGAGTGTTGACTTTCTTTCAGATGATTTCTTCCGTTTCATTGATTGGATCAATTGCTGTGAAGGCACAGAAGAGCAGCGGACTATTGCTTCGAAGGTACGCTACCTTTTCATTGTTGGTGACCTTATTGATGGTGTTGGTATTTTCCCAGGGCAGGACCTCAGGCTAGCGATTCAGGACATACGCAGTCAATATGCAAAGGCCGCTGAGCTTCTTTCTTATATCCGTAAAGATATTATAATCTTCGTCTGCCCAGGCCAGCACGACGCAATCCGTATCTCTGAACCACAGCCGACACTTGACTTAAATTATGCAGCCGCCTTAGCGGGTCTTCCAAATGTTCGTATGCTCACTAACCCTTCCTTTGTGACTATACACTCGTCAGAAGATTTTCCAGGATTTGATATTTTGTTGTATCACGGAGCTAGTTTCCACTATTATATTGACAGTGTTGAGAGCCTCATAGCGAACAAAGCTCGTGATAACCCCAGATTTGTGCATCGCTTTCTTTTGCAACGCCGCCATCTCGCCCCCTCTCATTCCTCTAACTTGTATATTCCACACCCACAGAAAGATCCTCTTGTTATTGAGAAGGTGCCTGACGTTTTTGTGTGTGGTGACCTTCACCGATCTGATGTTTCTACTTACAATAATATTATCACAATCAACTGCTCATGTTTCCAAGCTAAAACCGATTTTCAGGAAAAAACGGGAAATAACCCCGACCCTTCTCGAGTTCCTGTTCTTAATCTTCAGACAAGGGAGGTAAAGGTCTTACGATTTGATTCCTATGAATAATATAAGCCCGTCAATGGAAGCATATTTCTCTTCCCTGCAGGAAGAGGTAACCAGAGTCTATACCTTGGCACAAAGTGCTAGGGAGAAAGGGTTTGACCCTTCTTTCGAGGTTGAAATCCCTCTTGCTAAAAATATGGCCGAGAGAGTTATTGGACTTATCTCAGCAGTAGCACCACAAATAAAAGGGAGTGGTGCTGTTGAGCGTATTGGTGAGCTTGAGAGTAAATATGGGGTCCAAGACTGGCGCGTTGCTTTAGAAGTTTCTTTAGAAGTTGCCCAACAGCGTTTTTGTACCTTTTCGAGTATTCAAGAGGCCATTGAGGTAGGACTTCGGGTTGGTCTTGCTTACATAACCAATGGGGTTGTTGCTTCTCCTCTTGAGGGTTTTACCCGCCTTGAGATTAAGAAGCGACTTGATGAGGGGGAATATTTTTCCCTTTGTTTTTCAGGTCCTATTCGCAGTGCTGGCACAACTGCAACTTGTATTTTTATTTTTCTTTGCGACTATGTCAGACGCAAGATGGGCTACCAACCCTATGATCCCACAGAGACCGAGATTAAGCGGATGGTGACGGAACTCTACGATTTTCATGATAAAATAACAAACTTACAGTACCTCCCCAGCGAAGATGAAATTAGTTTTATGGTGCAACACCTTCCAGTCCAAATTGATGGAGACCCTTCTGAGCGTTTTGAAGTAAGCAATTATAAGAATCTTTCTAGGATTGCTACAAATATCCTTAGAAACGGTCCTTGCTTGGTCTTAGGGGAGGGCCTTACTCAAAAGGCTGCAAAGTTCTATGGTAAGTCTTTTTTATGGTATCAAGACTACGGAATGGAGGATTGGTACTTTCTCAAAAATTTCATCAGCTTGCAAAAGAACATTCGATCTAAGGTCAAACCTAGCTCAAGTCAGGAGGATGCACGGCAGATAAAACCAGACTATACTTATATCAAGGACCTTGTCGGTGGACGCCCTATTTTTTCACACCCCCTTAGGGCAGGTGGTTTTCGCTTAAGATATGGACGGTGTCGTATTTCTGGATTTTCTTCTGATGCGATTCATCCGGCAACGATGGTTGTTCTTGACGATTTTGTTGCAGTAGGCACTCAGTTTCGTACAGAACGGCCAGGGAAGTCCACTGCGGTCTCTGTCTGCGATTTCATTGAAGGTCCAATTGTTAAACTTCGGGATGGCAGTGTTACTTTTCTTCAAAGTGCAGCAGAGGCTCGCACAGCCCTTCCCAACATAAAAGAAGTGCTTTTCCTCGGAGATATACTTATCAACTACGGGGACTTTTTCAACAGAGTCCATAAACTTGTTCCTTGTGGCTACAATGAAGAGTGGTACGTCCTCGAGTTAAACGCAAGCGGTGCTTCTCACCCCCTTGTTACTAAACTATGCTCTGATCGTTTTTACCTCATCTCAGCACACGATGCAATTTCCATTAGCAAGGAGTTTGGTGTGCCTTTGCATCCACGATATACTTACCATTGGAAAGACCTCTCCCTTGAGATGTTTTCAGCACTTATGTCTTGGCTTCGTAGCGGAACTTTTTCAGAACATGAAGTCTCAATTCCTATGCCCCAATCTTCTGAATTTTCTCACATTGACCCTAAACGTAGTTTAGAACTTCTTGGCATTCCTCACAGGGTTATTGAAAATAAAGTTCTGGTTGTAGGGGATGATGCAGTAGCATTCCAGTTTTGTCTCAATTTACCCAACCTTTTACCCAGCTGTAATGGGGAAGATGTGCTCTCTATTGTTTGCAACCTCTCAGGAATTATCGTTCGCGACAAGTCTGGCACTTATATTGGCGCGCGAATGGGTCGTCCTGAAAAAGCAAAAATGCGTAAACTTACTGGCAGCCCCCATGTCCTCTTTCCTGTTGGTTCGGAAGGGGGCAAGCTACGAAGTTTTCAATCTGCTCTTGAGATTGGAGAGGTAATTTCTGACTTTCCTATTCGCTTTTGCTCTAGTTGTCAGTGTGACACGATTTATCCTGTTTGTGAATCCTGTCACTGTCGAACTGAGCAGCATTACTTTTGCCCTATATGTAAGCTAGACCTTCATTCCCCGTGTAGTGTTCATCCCCTTTCTAAGACTTCAAAGACCCGTTCTATCCCTATCGCCCATTACTACCGTCAAGCCTTGCGCCTTCTTGGTCTTCGCGAATACAGAGATCTCGTTAAAGGCGTTAGGGGTATGTCTAACGCTAAGAGCATTCCGGAGCATCTTGTTAAAGGTCTTCTCCGCTCTAGGTATAATATCCATGTTAATAAAGACGGGACTATCCGCTTTGATATGACTGAAATGGCGATGACCCATTTCAAACCATGTGAGATTAGAACGAGTATCGGTCGCCTTATCGCGCTTGGTTATGATAAGGACATTCAGGGCAATACCCTTGAAAGGGACGATCAAATTCTTGAGCTTAAGCCACAAGATGTCGTCCTCCCTGCAGGAAAACATAGCCTAGAAGATGGTGCTGATAAGGTTCTCCACAGGATCTCGCTTTTTATTGACAACCTCCTATTTTCTCTATATAGACTCACCCCTTATTATAATGCTGCTTCACCTATAGACCTTGTTGGACATCTTGTTGTTGCTTTAAGTCCACATACTTCTGCAGGGAATGTTGCACGGATTATTGGATTTTCAGATACTCAAGGGTTCTTTGCACATCCTCTTTTACATTGTATGATGCGACGTGATGCAGATGGTGATGAGGCCTGTGTTATTTTGCTCCTTGATGCTTTCCTTAACTTCTCTCGCAGCTTTCTCCCTCAGCATAGGGGTGCTACCCAGGATGCGCCCTTAGTTCTTACATCTCAGCTAATCCCATCTGAGGTTGATGATATGGTCTTTGATATGGATATTGTTTCATCTTATCCTTTGGATCTTTATGAAGCAGCCCTTGACTACAAGAATCCCTGGGAAGTTTCTGTTGAACGTTATGGTTCGAGACTGGGCACTTATAAGCAGTATGAAGGATCCCTTTTCACGCACGATGTCACAAATCTAAATGAATCTGTTCTCTGCAGCAGTTATAAATCGATTCCAACTATGGCTGGGAAGGTTGAGGGTCAGATGCGACTCGCAGAGCGGCTTCGAGCTGTTGATGAATGGGACGTTGCCCGTCTTGTTATCGAACGCCATTTTATAAGGGACATTAAGGGTAATTTGCGTAAGTTCTCTCAACAGCAATTTCGCTGTGTTTCCTGTAACGAAAAATATCGTCGACCTCCCCTTGCTGGTAAGTGCCTTAAGTGTAAAGGTAAACTTCTTTTTACAATCGCTGAAGGCAGCATTGTAAAATATCTTGAACCTTGTTTGCAGCTTGCAGAAAAATATGCCCTTCCTCCTTATCTTCGGCAAACAATTGAACTTACTCAGCGGCGCATTGAAGGTGTTTTTGGTAAGGAAGCAGAACGTCAAGAGGGTCTTTCTAAATGGGCCTAACCTTGTAAGAAGAAAAAAATTACTGGAATCAAAAGGCAACCCATCAAATGGTTTTTTCCTATTCCCCTTACAGAAGGAATTATTCCTAAGGCTGTAGCAGTCACAAGGACAACGAATCCGACCCATCCAGAAAGTATCATCGTCATGATGGTCAGAATCAAGATTATACTTAAAGATAGCTTTTTGTATGATACCTTTTCTATAAGTTTCGCAAATACTGGTGCAGATTTAATAGCCACTACTGTTGCCAACCCTCCTGCGATAAGCATTACGGCCACACTCATTACTAAATATTCTTTATTAAACATCTCAAGAAGTTCTGCTATGGCAACGATGCTCCCATTCCTTGCTTTATCAATGGTGTACAGGGCGATTACACTTATCACCATTATGATTGTGTTTATTGCTCCAATTACAACAAGATAACCTTTTTCTGTTATTTTCCTGAACATGCTTGTTGCGATGATCGCAGCCTGTGCTGCCCCAAGGCCAGGCAAGAATCCGCTTAAGGTTGCTGCAGCCATCCCTCCTGTTATTGCTTTACTTACTTCCCTTTTTCTTATTTGTAGATTAACTTTCTTCTGTTTCGGGAGGGTTGTCCTATTTTTAAGACTTATAACAAGATTACTCACTCCAAACAGCCCCGAAAGTAAGGGAAAGAGTGGTTGTGTCAGTTTAGGCATTGTTGTTACCGCCATACCGAGTGCGCCAGCCATAAAAAATATCGTCAATGCCCAAAGACGCTTTCTTTTCTCTTTGTAGATTACTATTGCTGATGCACCTATAAGTATTGCTCCAATATGCTGCTGGACAAAAGGGTAACCCTTCTCCACAGCATAAACCATTGGAATTAGCAGTAAAGTTGCACTTATTAACCCGATTAGGCTTCCTATTACGGTAAGCTGTACAGCTTCAATCCCGTTTCCTTCTTGGACCATTCTGTGAGCAGGTAGTACTGCTAAAGCGGTATCTGCTTCCGGTACTCCAAGGAAAGTTGCCGGGATTGTATCTAAGAAGGTGTGTGTTACTGACATTGCAAGAATAAAAGTAACTAAATTCAGGGTGTCTGTATACTTCAATAGGGTGGGGGCTGTCGCTACGGTGGTAGCAGCAATAAGGTTTATGTGTATACCTGGGGTGAAGCCTGTCACCATTCCAGCTATTACTCCACCGAAAATAGATATCAATATATTTAGAATCATTTTAGTACAGCACTATTAGTTCTGCTTCTATCTCATTTACTCCTTTATACTTTTTCACCTTACCTTCTATGTTAATAATATCACCCCTGTGCAGCTCTTCGTTTTTATTCTGTTTGAAAGCCACTACCCTAATTTCACCCGTATCATCCTCTACATTGAAAATATATAGACCCGGTGTTTCTTTTATACTAACAACCCTTCCTTTTAAGTTCACACTTGTTTCTTCCTCTACACTTTTTATCGCTTCTATATTTGACTCATCCAAACTCATTTTATCGTTTATAAACAACAGAAGAAGTGTTCCACTCAGTGCAACAACCATCGCCAACTTTAATATAGTCCTTTCCTGCACACAACACCCTTCTTCGATACATTTATATTCCTTATTCTTTCTTTTCTCAGATGGATACCGATAAGAAAATTTCTTACATTACACGGAACACAGAGGAAGTACTTACTCCCTCAGATCTTCACAACTATATTTCACAAGGCTATCGCCTTAAACATTATATCGGATTTGAAGTCTCTGGAAAACTTCACATAGGATCTGGAATAATGGCTGGCCTGAAGATTGCCGACTTTCAAAAAGCAGGAGTCCGTTGTCATTGTTTTCTTGCAACTTGGCATGCTTGGATTAATCGGAAACTCAGTGGAGACCTTTCAGTCATACGTAGTGCTGCAGGGTATTTTACAGAAAGTCTTAAAGCCAGTGTCTCCCTTTGTGGAGGTGATCCTGAACGTGTTTCTTTCGTTCGTGCAGACGATCTTTATCATAATAATGATCTTTACTGGCAAACTGTTATTGACATAGCTCGTCGCATGACCTTAAAACGAGCACTGCGCTCAACTACGATCATGGGTCGCAAAGAAAGTGATGTTGCAGATTTAGCAAGTCTTTTCTACACACCTATGCAAGTTGCAGATATTTTTATCCAGGATATTTCCCTTGCACATTCTGGCATTGACCAGCGAAAGGCCCATATCCTCGCTCGTGAAGTTGCATCGCGTATGCAAGTCAGGCCACTCCTTCTTGACAAGAGGACCCCTTCTAAACCTCTAGCTGTGCACCATCACCTTCTTCTTGGTTTGCAAGCTCCTCCTGCTTGGCCAGTTCCTGCCTCCAATCTTAGTGAGGCCCTTTCAGAAATGAAGATGAGTAAATCTAATCCTTCTTCTGCTGTTTTCATTCATGATGATCCTTCTTTGATTCACAGTAAGCTTCGTGCGGCTTTCTGTCCAGAGGGGGTGGTTTCTTTTAATCCGATTCTGGATTGGATTAAACACCTCGTCTTCACTTCAGCGCGTTCATCTTTCAATGTTTCTCGCCCTGATAAATTTGGAGGAGACATTGTTTATGAGTCCTTTCTTGAACTTGAAAGTGATTTTAAGCGAAAACAGGTTCATCCCCTTGATCTAAAAACCGCTTTGGCAGATTACCTTTCTACCTTTCTCGAGCCTGCACGCAAACATTTTCAACGTCCAAAAATGCGTAAGCTTCGTGAACATATTGATTCTCTTTCTGTTACTCGTTAGTTTACAGAGAAAAATTTATAAACAACTATCCCTTTTTCTTTTCAATAGTTTTTGGAAGATCCTTGATGGAGACCCGCGTCAGTTCAGATTATGACTATAACCTTTTCTCATCTGGTCTTGACCCTCATTCAGAAAACCGTGTTTTGAAAGCAACTGTTTCTTACCTTAAGAGCGAGATTGGTAAATTTAAGAAGAAACCTCTTCTTGTCTGTGAGGTCAGGAAGCTTGTTGGTAAGCATGCAGTTATTCGTCTCCCTAATGGGAATTATTTTCTTGTCGAGGTTCTGGATAGTCTCCGTCCACAACTCTCCCCCTACGACACTGTCCTTGTTGAGCAACATTCACTTACAATTGTGGATAAGATTGAACAAACGAACCATTTTGACATTGAGTCCTTTGTGATTTTAGAGAAACCTTCTGTATCTTGGGATCAGGTCGGGGGATTGAAAGACCCTATTCGTGATCTCCAAGAAGTTGTTGAACTCCCCCTTATCAATCCTCAACTTTTCTCACAAATCGGTATTGAACCTCCCAAAGGAATTCTTCTGCACGGTCCTACGGGTACTGGAAAGACTCTTCTTGCAAAGGCAGTTGCTCACTCAACAAATGCTACTTTCATCCAAGTTACTGCATCTGAGTTAAATCAAAAATTCATCGGCGATGGTGCAAAACTTGTCAAGGACCTTTTCTCCATGGCCCGTGAGAAATCTCCTTCTATTATCTTTATTGATGAGATTGACGCTCTTGCTTCAACTCGTATTGATGTTGGGGCTTCTGGGGAAAGAGAGGTGCAACGAACCTTTATGCAGCTTCTTACTGAGCTGGATGGGTTCAAGTCTTTAGATGGGGTTAAGGTTATTGGTGCTACCAATAGGCTTGAGGTTATAGACAAGGCGCTTTTGCGCCCAGGTCGTTTTGATAGGCTTATTGAAGTACCTTTGCCTGACCCCTTAAGCCGTAAAAATATTTTTTCTATTTACACTAGAGGAATGTCTTTAAGCGGAGTTGATATTTCTTTACTAGTCCCACGTACAGAGGGATTTTGTGGTGCAGAGATCAAGGGTGTTTGTACTGAAGCAGGATATTTTGCTCTTCGTGATGGACGCACATTTGTTACTCAAGATGACTTTTCCAGCGCCATTAACAAGTTTCGTATGATTTCTCCTTCAGAACACCTCACCATGTTCGGATGAGACTCTTTGTTGCGGTTCCTCTTCCCATTACAGTTGGAGATATTCTTTTTTCTTTCCAGAAGTCTCTTCGTTCTCTTCCAGCTAAGCTATCCCTTGTTGCAAAAAAGAACCTTCACCTAACTTTAAAGTTCCTTGGCGAGGTTGACGCTCTTCAGCAGGATATAATTTCTTCGCGACTTTCCCAAATTTCTTTTATCCCTTTCTCTCTAAGCATTTCGTCTCTAGGTCTTTTTCCTGGCAACCGCTACCCTCGTGTACTGTGGGTTGGTCTTTCTCCTGAGAAGCCGCTAATTTCTCTGCAACGCCAGATTGATGAAACTCTTCTTGATCTTTTCCCTACAACTACTTCTTTTTCTGCACACCTCACCTTAGCCCGTGTTCGTCTACTAAAAGATCCAAAAACGTTTTCAGAGACCTTTTCTTCTCTAGAATCCCCTTCCACTTCTTTTCAAGTCTCTTCTTTCTGTCTTTATTCTAGTATTTTGCGCCCTTCAGGACCTACTCATAGAATTCTTGAAACTTATGCCTAACCTGCATTTGCCTTTTTGGACAAGATTATTATTTCAAATGGAGTTATAGAATAGATTTTCTACGAAGTTGTGATTATAATCTCAGCCAAGATAGTCTGGCTTAATCATTTTCTCTTGTGGGGGTTGCATTTCATTTGCTTTTTCCATGGTCTGCCTGAGCGCTCTTTCAAACTTCTCTGCCGCTTTGATTAACGGCTGGTAGTCTACCTTGAGGTTGAGGTATTTATCAAGAATCTCTACAACCTTTGCTGCAGCTAGGCTATCTGCGATTCCAACCTTGCTTTCAACGAATATGCAAGAGGTGTTTTTGTTTTTCAGCAATAGGGCACCTGTCACTCCCATGACAATCCCTTCTTTTAGCGGTTCAAGACCTATTTTTTCAAAGCTTTTTTTCCTCTTCGGATCTCTTGTGAAGTAGTATGTCTTGAGCTCTCCTGTTTGGCTGCTAATTCCTTCAAGACTTATAATTTCTTTTGCTTTTAATTCCTTACACAACTTTGTCGTTGCTTCTGCTATATCCCATTCAAGGGACTTTAAGCTACTCAGGGCATGAAGAATTACAAGATTATATTTTTTGTCATAGAATATTCCCAGTGGGTCAACTACACTCTCTTCATGTATTGCTGCTATCGGCATCAAATGCCTACTCATTATTTTCCCGATTTGTTTTGCCTTAAGGTGTTTTATAAGAAACTCTGTTGCAATTGTTCCTACCAATCCAAACCCTGGAAACCCTTCAAGAATTGTGGGGCTTTTCGGTCTTTGAACCAGTTCAACTTTCATCTTATTCCTTTTTCCTTTTGGTTTATATACTTTTTCCCAACATTTATATTCTTGAGTTTGTTTTTTTATCATATGGATGTTTTAGATTACCTCTCGACAACTGAAGATTTAGTTGTTGTGGAGGGCAAGAAGGATGCAGCAGCTCTTTCTTCATTTGGTGCTTCTCACATCTATATATTATCTAAGCCTCTTTATAGGTGTGTAGAAGAAATTGTGTCCTCTGGTCGTTCTTGTATAATCCTTACAGACTTTGACCCAGAAGGCAAGCGGCTGTTTTCTTACCTTCGTGATGCCCTGCAACGAAGGGGTGTTAAGACTCGCTCTGCACTTCGTTTTGCTTTCTTTAGAGAAACAAATATTACGACTGTCGAGTCTCTTTCTCGACATCTTGTTTGATTGAAGTATCAAACTTTTCTTTTGCCTTTGCTTCCTTATAATATACTTGGTGGGACGCTATCTTTTCAAAAAAAGCCACAGCCATCCTCACAACATTTGCTTCTTCTTTTATATTTTCTTGTTTGAGCACCTGCCTTGCATCTTTAAGGCAGTCTTTCATCAAGTTTACATTTTCCCCTCTTGCTCTTTTCTCTTCTTCAATCTCCTCATCTTTTGAGAGGTAAACTTCTTCCCAAACCGGATATTTATCTTTTGTTTTCGGAAAACTTTTACTAAATGCCATTGGTCTTACAGCAGGTTTCTAATCTTTTCGACATGCTCTGCTATTTTGTTCCCATTTTCTGTTAGCCTTATCACCTTTATTCTGCCTTGTTTTTCGAATTCAACAAGCTTTGCTTTTTCCATTTCCTGTAGAATTTTCACTGCATGAGAATAAGTGCAGTCAACCTCTTTTGCCAGAACACTGCCGTAGCGGTTTTTTGTGCTTTTTCGAAGGGCGACGAGTGTCATTGCAGGTTTTGTTCTAAAAAAAACTCCGAAGATGTCTTTCTTTTTTACCATTTCTTTCCCCCTATCACCCCTCTTTACTTCTTCTGCTTTTTTGTTCGATTGTCTATATTTAAACCTTTGGTTTTTTTCTTATATTTTCAAGTCCTTACTTTAAAATTTTTCTATTTCGGCATTTTTAGGTCAAACAAAAATATTTTTAAAGCGTTTTTTACCCTCTCAGTTATTGTTTTGGTGATTTTTATGCTATCTCGTGTTCCTCGTCATATTGGTGTTATTCTTGACGGTAACCGCCGTTTTGCCAGACGGCTCATGCTCAAACCTTGGAAAGGTCATGAGTGGGGGGCAAAGAAGATTGAACATCTTCTTTCCTGGTGCAGGGAGTACAGCATCCCCGAAGTTACTTTTTATGCCTTCTCTCTTGAAAATTTCTCTAGGTCGAAAGAAGAGTTTGACCGTTTAATGGATATTTTCATATCTGAACTCTCCCGCCTTCTTAAAGATCCTGTACTTGAAAAAGAAGATATACGCGTTCAATTTATAGGAAGACTTTCCTTGTTCCCTTTACCACTACAAGAGGTAATGCACAACCTTATGGTAAGGACAGCTGCCCATAAGACCTATTTTGTCACCTTTGCAATGGCCTATAGCGGGCGTGCTGAGATCATTGATGCTACTAAGCGACTTGCTGAGTCCGTTCGCGCAGGTACCCTTTCTGTTGAAGGGATTAATGAGGATGTTTTTACCCGAAATACTTACCTTCCCTCTGAACCTGACTTAATTATCCGCACTTCGGGTGAACAGCGGACATCTGGTTTTTTACTTTGGCAAGGGGCTTATGCTGAACTATACTTTTGCCCTAAAATGTGGCCTGAGTTTGAGAAGGAGGATTTTCTACTGGCCTTAGAATCTTATTCTCAACGAAAGCGGCGGTTTGGACGGTAAGTTTTTAAACCGCTTTTCACCTTCTTTTTTATGAAAATTCTTGCTGCAAGTGACCTTCATGGAAGTGGTATTCTTGCTTCTCGCTTAGCTGAGCGCGCTGCTCTTGAGAATGTAGATGTTGTGATTTTGTGCGGGGACATTACCCATTTTGACCAGGAGGCCAAAAATATTTTGCGTCCTTTTATTTTACTTAACAAGAAAGTTCTCTTAATTCCTGGAAATCATGATACTCTTGCAGGCATAAACACCCTTGCTGACATCTATAAAGTGAAGAATATTCATGGTTCTTCTGTTCGTTATGGGGATGTTGGTATCTTTGGTTGCGGCGGAGCTAATATTGGCCCTCATACTTTCCTTTCTGATAATGAAATGCTGGACTTACTCAAAGGAGCCTTTTCCCGCATTGCTTACTTGCCTAAAAAGATCATGGTAACGCACCTTCATCCTGCTGGCAGTCTTATCGAGCGTCTCTCTTTTCCAGGCGGGAAGGGGCTTAGACATGCAATTAGGTTATTTAAGCCAGATATTCTTTTTTGTGGTCATATTCATGAATGTGAGGGTCTTGAGGAGTCAATTGATTCAACTAAAGTTGTTGACGTTGGCCGTACTGGAACGATTATAGAGATCTAGATTTTCTGAGGAATCTTTATATAACTTTATTTCCTTGTCCTTATATGCTTAACCTCATTATTGCTGAGAAGCCTTCTGCTTCTGAGAAAATTGCTCAGGCTCTTGCTGACACAAAACCCATCAAGAAGGCATATAAGGGTGTTCCTTACTATGAAATCACCCACAAGGGGGATAATATCCTTGTTGCCTGTGCTGTAGGTCACCTTTATGGCCTTTCAGAAGTTACCAAATCCGGCTGGGTCTATCCTGTTTTTGACATTTCTTGGAAAGAGGTGGGGGGTATCGGCCGCTCTTCTTCTTTTACTACCAAATACCTACAGACAATAAAGCATCTTGCCAAGAAGGCGGATAGTTTTACTGTGGCTTGTGACTATGACTTAGAGGGAGAAGTCATTGGCCTTAACGTCGTTCGCTATGCATGTAACAAAGAAGATGCTTCTCGCATGAAGTTTTCGACACTTACAAAACAAGAAATACTCTCTTCTTATGATGGGCGTTCACCCCATCTTGACTGGGGGCAGGCCTATGCGGGGGAGACAAGGCATTTTCTGGATTACTTTTGGGGCATCAACCTTTCTAGGGCACTCACCCTTTCTATTAAACATTCAAGTGGAATGTTCAAAATTTTGTCTTCCGGTCGTGTTCAGGGTCCGGCTTTAGCTTTTCTGAGTGAGCGTGAACGAGAGATCCATAGTTTTGTTCCGGTGCCTTTCTGGCAGATTGAAATTCATGGGCTTTTCAGGGGAAAGAAATTCATCGCTCTTCATAAAGAGGATAAATTCTGGAAGAAATCCCTGGCTGATACAGCATATAGCAATGCAAGGGGTTGCGATGCTTTCGTTTCTTCTCTTCAGAAGAAATCTTTCTCTCAAAGTCCTCCACACCCCTTTGACTTGACCGCACTTCAGCTTGAGGCCTACAAGACTCTCAAGATAAATCCTAAAGATACTCTTGCTATTGCGCAAAACCTTTACACGGGGGCACTTATTTCTTATCCTCGCACCAGCTCAAACCAACTCCCCCCTTCTATCGGTTACCGTGAGATTATTTCTTCTCTTTCCAACCAAGCAACCTATCGTCCATTTTGCGAAAAAATCCTTTCCTATTTATCTCTATCTCCAAATAATGGTAAGAAAACTGATCCTGCCCATCCAGCAATTTATCCTACAGGAGAAATCCCAAAGAATTTATCTTCTAAGGAAGCAAAGCTTTATGATCTTATTGTTCGTCGGACTCTTGCCAGTTTTGCTCCTCTTGCTGTGCGTGAAACAGTTACTGCAAACCTTGATGTCGGAGGTGAGATTTTTATTCTTAAAGGCACACACACCACCGAGTCAGGGTGGCATAGTTTCTATGGCCCTTTTGCTTTGTTTAAGGAGGAAGAGCTTCCCCCTTTTAAGGAGGGAGATATTCTCAAGATATCTGACCTTACCTTACTTGATAAAGAGACACAACCTCCGAAGCGTTATACCCCTGCTTCTATTATCAAAGAGCTTGAGAAGCGCAACCTTGGCACGAAAGCAACCAGGGCCCAAATTATTGATTCATTGTATCAGCGCAATTACCTTCGCAACCAATCTATTGAAGTAACCGAGCTTGGTCTTAAAACCATTGAGACTCTCAAGCGCTTCTGCTCTGATATACTTGATGAGGCTCTTACAAGACATTTTGAAGAAGAGATGGAGAATATTCGTCTTGGCGTCAAGAAGCCAGCGGAGGTACTTACGGAAGCTAAAGGTGTGCTTTTGAAAGCCCTCTCTCATTTTAAAGACCATGAAAAAGCAATTGGAGATGACCTTTCTGAGGCTCATCGCACCACGAGGGATCTTGAACAACTCGTTGGCAAATGTCCTTCTTGCAAAGAAGGCGCTCTTCGCATTATGTTTACTAGAGGCAAACAAAAGCGCTTTGTCGCCTGTAATCAATACCCTTCCTGCACAACAACTTTCTCCTTACCTTCGGTTGGTCTTATAAAGACTAGCGAGCAGCTTTGCAGTGAATGCAATTATCCCCAGGTTCTGGTTATTCGTAAAGGGAAAAGGCCATGGACACTTTGTTTGAATCACGACTGCCCTTCTAAGGTTAGATGGCGTGAACAGCAAGCGGCTCGTGCGGCTATCCGTTAATCAGAATACCTTCCTTTTTAATCTCAAATTCCAGTTCTTTCTTTTGGGGTTTTTCAATTACAAGTTTCCTACCCCTTTCTTGTCTTAACTCGATAATCGTTTTCGACCAATTTTTCAACATCTCCCCTCCAACATTTTGCACTGTTCCATCCATTTTCTCATATACTTGGTTTGTCATCAACACTGGCACTTTCTTTGCAATGCCACTTATGACCCTCAGTTGTTTATCCACCTCCTGATTTGCCTTCTGGGGGTTTTGTTGAAGTTCTCTTCTATAAAAAAAACCAATGGTGTCGATTATCAAGACATCCCCTTCCCCCACCAATTCTCTACTTTTTTCCAATGCTATGCGCTGCTCTTCAAAACTTTTTGGCTGTATCACAAACAAATTTACCAATATTTCTTGCCACTTTGAATCTAGCTGTCTTACTCTTTCAAGATACATCCCCTTTTCAGTGTCAACATAGAAAACTTTTCTCTTTTGTTTCGCCGCGGCTATTGCTGCATGAAGGCAACAAGTTGTTTTTCCTGTTGCAGGTTTTCCATAAATCATTGTTATTTCTTTTCTGTATCCATCAATCACCTTGTCTAAACCCACTATCCCTGTAGAGATCATTACTTTTTATCATCAATTCCTTCATATAAACCTTGCCAGATTTCCACTCTTTCGAAAGCTTTAAATATACCGAATTAATACCTTAAATAGGTATAAGATGCGCATAATCATTGAAGATGTTGAGGAGATGATTGAGGCTGTTGTTCACTCTTATCCAACATCTACAAGGGTGTCTGTGCCAAAGAAGTGGGCAAACAAACGGGTCAAGATAATCCTTGTCAGAGAATAAACAGGTTTATATAATCTTTTAGTTGGGGGGGTAGATATGAAAAAGGATGTTCGTCTGAAGGTGATGGAAGCGCTTCAAGAAGAGGCATATAAGGGGATTGTCAGGATTGATACAGAAACAATGCGAGATATAGGGGTTCGCCCTGGTGATATTATTTCCATTGTTGGCTCGCGTACTACTGTAGGCATTGTTGATCGTGCCTATCCGAGTGATGTGGGTCAAGCTATTATTAGGATGGATGGTATTTTGCGTCGTAACGCAAAGACTGGTATTGGTGAGGCTGTTCTTGTTAGCAAGGCTGAGGTGAAAGAAGCCAGCTCTGTTACTATTGCTCCAGCTCAAAAGGGTGTTGCCATCCAAGCAGATCCTGGCCTTTTCCGTCATGGTCTTCTTGGAAGAGCGGTCCTCAAAGGCGATGTTGTTGTTCTTGGTGGTGCGAAACGCCGTCGCCGCACTTTTAGTGGGAGCCCCTTTGAAGATATTTTTGATGTCTTTGAGCAAGAGGTTATGGGTGGTTTCGGACTGAGTAGCCTTCGCTTTATAATTGCAGAGACTTCTCCCAAGACTCCAGTTATAGTTACAGAAAACACGAAAATCTCTGTTAGTCCAAAAGCTGTAGAGGTTTCTGAAGAACGCATTCTGGATGTTACCTATGAGGATATTGGTGGTCTTGAAGAAGAGATCCGCAAAATTAGGGAAATGGTTGAAATTCCTCTCAAGTATCCCGAGCTTTTTCTCAAGCTTGGCATTGACCCTCCAAGGGGAGTTCTTTTACATGGTCCTCCTGGAACGGGAAAAACCATTCTTGCACGGGCTGTTGCAACAGAATCTGATGCTTATTTTATTTCCCTTAATGGACCTGAGGTTATGAATAAATTTTATGGAGAGAGTGAGAAACGCATTCGCGATCTTTTTGAGGAAGCTGAAAAAAACGCTCCTGCGATCGTCTTCATTGACGAGATAGATGCTCTTGCACCAAAACGTGAAGAGGTTCATGGTGAGGTTGAGCGAAGAGTTGTTAGCCAACTTCTTACTATGATGGATGGTCTTAAGGGGAGGGGTAAGGTTATAGTTATTGGTGCTACCAATCGCCCTGATGCTCTTGACCCTGCTCTTCGTAGGCCTGGTCGCTTTGACAGGGAGATTACAATTGGTGTTCCAGACCGTGCTGGCAGGTTAGGTGTACTCAAGATTCATACACGCAATATGCCCCTTGCAAAAGATGTGAAACTTTCCAAACTCGCTGAAATTACCCACGGGTTTGTTGGTGCGGACCTTGCCTCGCTTTGCAAAGAAGCTGCGATGAACCTTCTTCGAGGTCTTCTTCCTTCCTTGAAACTTCAGGAGAAGGAACCTCTTCCAAAGGAAGTTATCGAAAAGCTGCGGGTTTATGACCAGCACTTTCGTGAGGCTCTCCGCTCTGTTCGTCCTTCTGCTATGCGTGAGGTCTTAGTTGAGATACCAAATATTCACTGGGATGATGTTGGTGGTCTTGCAGGGATTAAACAAGAGCTTAAAGAGTCTGTTGAGTGGCCTCTTAATCATCCAGAGGCTTTTCGCCGCCTTGGAATCCGTCCTCCACGAGGGGTTCTTCTTTATGGTCCTCCTGGATGTGGAAAGACCCTTCTTGCAAAGGCAATTGCCAAAGAGTCCGAATCTAATTTCATCCTAGTCAGAGGTCCGACTCTTTTAGATAAATATGTCGGTGAGAGTGAGAAGGGTATTCGCAAGGTTTTCGAAAAAGCTAGGCAGGTTGCTCCGTCAATAATCTTTATTGATGAAGTTGATGCAATTGCTCCTCGCAGAGGCTATGATGTTGGCTCAAAAGTGACAGAACGTGTTGTAAATTCTATACTATCTGAGATGGATGGTCTTGAAGAGCTTACTGATGTTGTTGTTATTGCTGCAACTAACAGACCAGATATTTTAGACCCTGCACTTTTGCGTCCAGGCCGTTTTGACCGTATTTTAATGGTCCATCCTCCTGACAAAACTGCACGCCTTGAAACCCTTAAAATCCATACTAGAGATATGCCACTTGCAAAAGACGTTGATATTGAGGAGCTCGCAGTTCTTACAGAGGGGTTTGTTGGTGCGGACCTCAATGCACTTTGCCGTGAAGCTGCTCTTTTGGCTCTTCGGGAGAATATGGGTGCCAAAGAGGTTACCCGTAGATACTTTGAAGAAGCCCTCTCTAAGGTTCGTCCTTCAGTCACTCCCGATGTTGTGCAACAGTATAAAGATATTGAGTCACAGTATCTTCGCAGTGCGAGGTCAGCTCTTGTAAAAGAGTCTAGACCAACATACCTTGGTTAGGCTAACTTTTTTGATTGGTTTACTTAAACTTTTATCTTTTGTATTTTGTGACAAAATATATAAACTTGTTGTGTGTATCTATTTTAAAATGGGAATGATAGGGGGGAGTCCGAGACCATTGGAAGAAATGGCCGAGGCGAGAGTTCTTATGGCTCTTGACTCCAGGTCTAAGGGGGTCGGTGTTGACTTGGCTTATGTTATCGGTCTTGAGCAAGGAGTTGATGACTGGGATATGTTTGAATCGTGTATGCGTGAAGCAGAAAGGATGGCTTCTCAAAGATATTTTTCATCAGGTCCAGAAGGACAATTTGTTCTTACTAAAAAACCTATGTCTGGAATTTATTTATTTGAGCCAGCCAACAGGAAGGATAGGCTGGTGAATTACATTAGGCGGAAATACGCTGAAGTGAAAATCCTATTTTAATTAATAGTTGGTTATCAACTTTACTATTCTTCTTTTTTCGTAAGTATTAACGGTTTATCTTTTACAATCATTGCATGCTCTGCCTGACTGACAACTCCTCCTGTCTGTTCAACTAGTTGAGCATATTGATTTATTGCTTCTTCTTTTTCCAAGAGGCTTATTGCAAACTCTGCCATAGGGGTTCTTATCCAGCGCTTAGCCCAAGGAAGTGTTTTGTACTCTTTTTCCACAGTTTCTAAAATTTTTCTTGCTGCTTGATTTCTAACAGGTTTCTTTCTTATTAACCTGTAAATTCCCGATGGCTTTCCATTCTTTACCATCCCCATTCCAGTTGTTGCGAACGGTTCAAGAGCAATTGTCATACCTTCACTCAATGTTCTTTTATCCCCATTGTCATAGTTTGGTATAAACACCCCCGCATGGACAATATATTTTTCTATAGAGTGTCCTCCAAGGTTTCTTATTGGATTGAATCCACAACCTTTTATTGTTTCTTCTATCACCTGTCCGA
The DNA here is from genome assembly GCA_018303365.1 of Candidatus Woesearchaeota archaeon. Taxonomy (GTDB): domain Archaea; phylum Nanobdellota; class Nanobdellia; order SCGC-AAA011-G17; family JACPNG01; genus JAGVYI01. Next base: position 8,508 of record JAGVYI010000008.1, on the reverse strand, counting down.
TTTGCCTTACTTGGGTACCTGGCTGTATAACCTTTATCGCTTGGTCGAGTGCTTTTCGCGCTGCTTTTTCTAAATCTTTGTCTTTTGTGAGAGAGATTGTTGTCGCGTTGTCTGCAATACACCCATTTACATGTGCCCCCACGTCTAGTTTTATGATATCTCCCTCTTTAAATTCAAGTGGATCCTTTGGCATTGCACAATAGTGGGCAGCAACACTATTTATTGAAATATTTGCCGGAAATGCACACTTTGCACCCATATCCTTTATTTTTTCCTCTACTTTTTCTGCTACTTCCAGTACCTTTACTCCTGGCTTTATCAGTTTTTCTCCAAACCAGAGTGCTGCACTCGCGGCCATTCCTGCTTTCAGCCACTCCCCAAATCCTTCCATTATACCTATCTTATTTTTTATTTTATAAATCTTTGTACAGAAATTCTTTAAGTTGCCTATCTTTCGGTAGAAGAACTTCTTCTGGCTCAAACAAATATGCAAACAAATGGTCAAAATATCCGCACCTGAATTCTTTAAGTGGTATTTTTGTTCTTTCACTTAGCATTCTTGCATAAAGGTATACCTGTGCTGCGGCAAATTTTTCTCTTTGTGCATTCGGCTTATAGTCCCATATCCATATTTTCCCATCTTCAATTCTGAGCAAGTCTATATGCCCTGTGATCGGCTTTTTATTTTGATTATCTTCTTCCAATTCCTTTTGATGTATCCATAAAGGAACTTCGATTGCTATTGTTTTATCATCATATTCGATCATAAACATCTGCACCTTGGGGTGGTTCTGCTTATACCTCCCTTTATTATGTTCTAAGCCCATTTTTGCAAGGGTGCACACTTCGTGCCCAACTACTTCCTTTATCGGGGTGTGTATTTTATACTTAAATGTCGAACTTCTTGGTCCATCATTAAAGTACTCATCAGGACATTCGTTGAATACTTTGTCAAGATATTTTGTGAGTCCACTAAAACCATTTACCAAGGTCTTGGTTTTTTTCTCATGTATTCTGTAGAGGTAGTTTCCCCCTTTGTGGTCCAAGTGTACCTCTTTTATCATCTTCTTTGATTTTTTTGGTAAACTATTTAAAGTTTCTTGCTGTATTTTCTTTCATGGGCGTGAGACTTTGGGACATTCTTCCAAGAAAGGAAATCTCTCTTCCATTTTTGAAAGGGAAAACTCTTGCAGTTGATGCTTCTCCAATACTGTACCAGTTTCTAAGTTCTATTCGCCAGCCTGATGGAACACTTCTTTTGGATGAAGGCGGAAGGGTTACTTCTCATCTTATGGGGATTTCTACACGTATTCCCAAGCTGATGGAGGCAGGTGTCCGTCTTTGTTTTTGTTTTGATGGAAAGCCCCCTATTCTTAAACAGCAGGAGCAAGAGAATCGTGCGCACCGTAAAAAGGTTGCAGCAGAGCGTCTTGCTACCGCCAAGGAAGAGGGAGATGTTGCAGCAGTTGCAAAATATTCCAGGCAAGTTATTTTCCTGAATGAAGAGGTCATATCCCAATCCAAAGAACTCTTACGCGCTTTTGGCATCCCTTTTATTTCTTGTCCTGGAGAAGCTGAAGCTCAGGCAGCTCACATTTGCAAGAAAGGTGATGCTTATGCTGTTCTTTCACAAGACAGCGATGCTTTTTTGTATGAGACCCCTCGCTTGATTCGCAACCTGACAGTCTCTTCAAGGCGCCGTACTTCTTCTGGAACGCTTGTCAGCATTTCCCCTGAATTTTTCGAACTTTCTTCTATTTATTCGAGTCTTTCTCTTACCCGCGAGCAGCTCCTTGGCATTGCTATCCTTACTGGAACTGATTATAATGTTGGAGGTGTTCCCGGTATTGGTGCAAAAAAGGCTCTTAAACTTGTTCACCAGTATCCCTATCTTTCTGAACTTTTCTCTCATTTAAATGCGCCTTTTTCGTGGCAAGATGTTCTTGACGTTTTTGAACACATGCCCATCCTCAAAGATTACTCCCTTTCTTGGTCGTTTCCTGATGCAGACCTTATATGGGACATTCTAGTTATTCGCCATAACTTCTCAGAGGAACGCGTTTCCAAACTCATTTCTTTACTTAATGCGTTATCTTCTCACAAGCAACGCACTCTAGGCGAGTTTCCATGATACGCATTCCAAAATCTTATGATGTGGTAGGTTCAATCTTAATTTTTCAGGACTTTCCAGATGATTTACTTTCCCATGAAAAAGAGGCTGCCAAGAAAGCCCTTTCTACTTATAAGAACGTCACTACCGTGCTGCGCAAAGTCGGGGAATATGGCGGTCGTTTTCGGACTCCTAAACTTAAATACCTTGCTGGAAGACGGACAAAGGTGACCTTGCACAAGGAAAATGGGGTTTACCTTCGCCTTGATGTTGGAAAAGTTTACTTTTCTTCACGCCTTTCTCATGAGCGGAAACGCGTTGCATCACTAGTTCAGCCTAATGAAAATGTCCTGGTTCTATTTTCTGGCTGCGGCCCTTACCCTTTGAGCATATTTTCCTACCAACCCCATGTCGGAAAGGTTGTTTCTGTTGAACTTAACCCTGTTGCTGTCAGATATCAATTGGAGAATTTCAGACTGAATAAGTTTCTTGCCAGGAGGTTCTCTTCTAACAATAAGAAACTTGGTGGCAAGGATTTAGAGAATGCCTTTTCAGAGAAGTATATTATCTTGCAAAAGGATGCTAGGAAGCTTAATCTTGGTGAAGGCTTTGACCGCATTGTGATGCCCCTACCTCGCTCGGCTGCAGATTTTCTTCCTGCAGCTTTGCGCCATGCTCACAAAGGGACCATTTTTCACTTTTATGATTTTTCCTCTAAAGATGAGTTCCCACAACAGTCTCTTGAGAAAATAAGAAACCATATTAAAAATTTCAGGGCTGTACAAACTGTTTTATGTGGACAGTATGCTCCACGCCGATGGAGGGTTTGTATTGATTTTAAATTACTTTAACCCCAGACTTGCCTCTAATCCCTTTTTTATCTTAAGCGCAGATGGAGCTTCGCCTCCATGCCAGCTTCTTTTCGGACGAATTGCTACTGGATAAATCCTTTCGCTATTATCATCTAAGATTATTGCCGCTCCTCTCTGTTTTGGAAGGTCGTTAAGGTGCTCTTGCAGATCAGCTATAACATAGCTTTGCATCATGCCATTTAGCGCTTCAATATCCTGCTTTGCCGTGAGTTTGTGACTGAGCACTATGTCGCTTTGTGTCAGCACATCCTTGTGGATTTCCCCAGGCTGCTGTGTGATAAGAACCATACTAATTCCAGGCTGTCTTCCTTCCCGCAACAGCTGAACAAGTGCGTCGCTGGCGGGAGTCTTTTCTTCTTTTGTAAGAAACTCGTGCGCTTCATCAAGGATGAGCCAGACCATGGGCTTTTCCTCTTTTTTTTCTTCGTAAAAGTGACTCTTCTCTTTTCTTATTTCCTCCATTTCTTCTTCTTTTCTTGCCCTAATTCTCTCCTGCAGTAATTTTTTCGATATTATCCCTATTACTAACCCCTTTATACTCCAGTTTCCTGTAATGTTTGTGTATGCACTGATGTCCAGAACATTGACACTTCCCGGCTGCATAAGTTCCTCTACAGTTGTTCCTTTCGCGTCGAAAAGACCCCAAGCTTCTGCAATGACAAATCTATTTTCTGCTGCATTTTTTATTCTCTGTTCTTCTTTCTGGTCTTGCCTTATCTTTTCTTTTATATCCCCAATACTATACTCCTCTTTTTCTTTTCTTAGGCCGCCTATAACCCTCTCTATGAGGGTTCCTACTGGTTCAGTCAGTCTTACATCAAATACATTACACCAGTCTCCTGCATCAAGTTCGCTTGTCTTTAAAGAGAACCTTTCGTCTGCAGGTATTCCTTTCCTTTTATATTCATCAAAGAAGCCTTCTGGAGTGAAGACTTTTATTTCCAATGCCTCGGGCCTTAGTCCCCATTCATAAAGGAGCTTATCCTGCCTTGTATTTGGAAACTTCATTGTAAGAAACACACCCATTGTATCAAAAAAAAGTACAGTTATCCTTTCTTTTATCTCTTTAGGCAGTTTTGCCATTTCCTCTGCGATTACTCCCGCGCTATACGACTTTCCTGAACCTCTTTTTCCGCAGATCATCATGACATGGGTTCTTGCCACATCCAAGTATACCCTGTTGCTCAAGGAAGTTGTTTGACCCATCTTTACATACTGCTTTCCAATAAAGACTGTTCCTTTTTCTTTGAATAGTTTTCTGTCTGCTTCATTTCTTCCTATGATAATATCATATGTCATCTTCTCTTTTTTCTTCCTTTTTTATTTTCCTTTCTTTTCTTATAGTATCTATACAGCATACTGAAAAAGACTAGTCCGCCAAATATTTCTCCTGCAATGATTATCGTCTCTATAGGTATCTTAGGCTTTATGGTTTCTTCTATCGGGCCTTCCCTTCCAAGGAGTTTATTGCAGCTTTCTATAGCTGCTCTTGCAAGACTCTCAGCTTTCTCGTACTCTTTTCTTTCTGCTGCCTTTTGCGCCTGATTTAATAGTTCCTGGAGTTCTAAACACTCTGGGTTGCCTTTGAATAGTTTATTTGCTGCTATCTCTACTTCTTCATATTTCTTTCTTTCTCCAAGCCCGAATTCTATCAGATTTGCAAAGAACTTAACCTGGTCTTGGTATGCCGGCTGCGTTGCTACCGCTGTTACTGTAATTTCATAACTTCCAAGGCTTGCTCTTTCTGCCGCTTTGATAATTACTTCTGTTACTTCTTGCGCTCCTACAGCAATGAAGGGGAAGATACTCTTTGTGAACTCTATCTCCATCCCTTCTACTGTTGTTTCGGCTTTCAACTCCACGTTTTGAAGCGCCACATCTCCTTTGTTCTGCAAAATCATGGGAACAATAATGCTTTCATTGTTAAAGAGGGCTACCTGGCTTGGCTGGATGAGGTCAAGGGCGACTGTCTGCGTTTTGCCACCGCCACCTCCTCCGCCACCTCCTCCGCCACCGCTACTTGAGCTGCTTCCTGAGGTCTGTGTTGTTGTTGGTCTTTCTTCAAGACTATAATTTGTGAAGGAGGTAACATTGAACACAGCTTTTCCTCCTACCTGCTCGTAGCTTAATATTCCACAGATACCTGTGCTGCATACCTGCCCGTTTCTGAGTATCCTTGGATCTGTGAAGGACAGGTTTAGCAGAGTGACTGTTGAACTTATGTTCAATATGCTTATATTTTCTGAATCTACTTCTACAAGATTGTCACTAATTCTAACAAACCTATCTATGTCGTAGCCAGCTGTCAGGTTGAGGGTTTGTGTGAAATTAATTCTTCCCTTGCTTGGTATTTCAAGCACAAGACTACTCAAGTTGCTTACATTTACCCCTCTGAGGTTTGTTGTTTTTCCGGAAAAGTTCGATATTCCCAGTCCTGTGAAACTAATTGTGGTTGAATTTGTCTGCAGGTTTACCTGGTCTGTGCAGCTTACAAAGTAGCTGTGTGAGCCAAGTGCCAGGTTTGTTGTGTTGATGCTCTCTTCTGCGGATTTGTTCATTCCATGGGTTCTATTGATAATGCCATCTAAGTAAAGCGAGCAGTTTACTGCAGTTAGGTCGCTTATATTAAATACAAATGGGGTATTGGCATCTGTGTTTCCGCTGCCCTCTATGGGTCCAATTATTGTGACTGCGGGAGTCTGGTTATCCAGGAATATTGCCCTTATTCCCGTACTGTTCTTGTTTCCTGCGTAGTCCTCGACTGTTATGTTGTATATGTATTCTACGTTTTTCGTTAGGGTTGTGAAATTTAATATTCTTGAGCTTGGTTCAAGGGTTGTTGCATTTACGGTTGTTGTTCTGTTGAGCAGCACAAAGGTTACATTTGCTTCATTTGCTTCTGTGATTGTAACATTTACAAACACCCAGTCCCGGTCAAAGGCTGTGCTGTTGTTTTCTGTCTTTACTCCGAAGCTTATGAGCGGTATGATTGTGTCTACAATAAAGCTTCTCAGGGTTGTTATATTCTGGTTTCCTGCCCTATCTGTTACGGTCACATTATACCTGTATGTTTCATCTGTTAGATTTGTGTAGTTTAGAAGCCGCAGCAGGCTTGTTGATGTTGTCCTGTTTACCTCCTTTGTGCTATTTACCAGAAGGAAGGTGATGTTAGCCTCATTTGCTTCTGTAACCGAGACATTTACTACAAATGCCGCTCCTGTTGTGTTCACTGCTTCTCCTGGCGTTGGGGCAACATACGATATGAGCGGCATGATTGTGTCAATTGTCAGGTTTCTTGTCTGCGTGCTGTTTTTGTTTCCAGCCCTGTCTGTTGCGCTTACATTGTATGTGTACGTGTCATCAGCCACACTAAAATAGTAGAACCATGTGTTTGAGCTATTTATACTCTGGTTGAACCTTGCTGTTGTGTTGTCAACTGTGAAGGTGTAATTGACAAGGGTTGTGTCGCTTACAGTTACGTTAATGGCAAAGGTTGCGTTGTTCACGTACCTGCTATTTACATATGTTCCTGCTTCATATTCAATGTTTGGCAATATAGTATCTATTGTTATTGTCCTATTTGCTGTCAGGTTTGTGTTTCCTTCCTCATCAACACACTGCATTGCTCCCTTTGTTATTACTGTGCTGTTTGTCACATTCAGTGAGCCGTCAATAAAGAGGCTGCAGTTCACCAGATTGTGGACATCGTTTGGCGTGAAGGTGAAGGCTATGTTTTTGTTATTTGTTGCAATGCTATTTTCAGGGCTGTTTAAGACTAAAGTAGGAGCGGTGTTGTCCACATCTGCATTTCTCTGGACTTCCTGCGTGTTTCCTGCTGTGTCATTTCCTATGACCAGAAGCGTATGGATGCCATCTGTTCCTAATGCTGAGGTGTTCCAGTCATACCAGAAGTCATTTCCAGCCTGGTTCATTGTGAAGTTCTGGCCTGAGCCGTTGAAGCTGATAAGGACTGCGTCTATAGTTCCTATGGCATCTGTGACAGTCAGATTCACCCTCTGCACCGCATGGACAACCTCATTTGCTCCGGGGGTGTTCCATGTAAATATCGGAGCTGATTTGTCCACTGTGAGGGTGAACAGTATTGTCTTTAGATTTTCTGCAGAGTCGTTTGCGTAGACTGCCAGATTCAGCTGGCCCTCGCCAAAGGCTGTTGCATTGATGTCGTTTGATATTACAAAGTTTGAGTTATTAGTAGTTCCGCTGTTGTTGCTCCAAAACACAGTGCCTAAGTTGGTATCTGTTACTGTAAGGTTGATAAAGTCATAGCCTCCTGCAACGCTTGCGTTGTTGTTAAAGGACGAGCCGTTTGGAGGGTTGTCAAGGACTATTGATGGCAGGACTGTATCAACGCTGAAAAACCTTGAGGATGATACATTCCGATTATTACTGAAGTGTGCTGTTTGTCACTGTTGTATTTGTCTGGTTTACTGCACCGTTGAAGTAGACAGTGCAGTTCTGGATGGAGTGCATGTCAAAGACAGTGTAGTTGAGGTTGACTGTACTCACCTTGAACCATGATGCGTTGAGCGTTGTCAGGTTGAGTTTCGGCGTGATTGTATCCTGCACAGTCAAAACGGTGGTGTCGTTTCTTGACACATGATACTGCGTGCTACAAAGCACATTTATTCCATGCGTTCCAAGGCTGTGAGAAGAGGTGTTGAATGTGAGATTCTCGTACCTTGCAAGGCTTGCATTGTACGGCATGCCGCTTACTCCACCATCAAAGGTTGCATTGCAGACCGCACCCGAGACTATTGTTCCGTTTGAGAGGTTGTAGAGGGCGAAGATTGCTGTGCTATTTGAGTATTCCACTATGCTGTCTGTTGTGTTTGCAAACAGTGTTGTGTTTGCAAGGAGCGTGAAGTTGCCAGTGAAGGTTGATGTCTGGTTTAATGTGTCATTTGCATAGACTGTGTAGTTTACAAGCCCGAAGGGATAGGTTATGTTTGTCTGGATTGTCAGGCTGTAGATTCCATTTAGCAGATTCAGGAAGCCTTCAAAGAGCCTGCTGCTTATATCATGAACTCCTGACCATATCACAACCCAGACTGCTGATGTCTGGGTGTAAAGGTCTGTTGCATTCACACGGATAGTAAGGTTTTCTCCTGTTGTTGCAGGGATTGTTGCATTTATTATGCTCTCACTGGTTGTGTTTGTGATGTTGAGGAATGTAATATTCGGCGGTGTTTTGTCATAGGTGAACCTCCACGCAGCTGATGCAGTTGCATTCAGCAGTGTATCTGTTGCAATAACGTGCCAGTAATATGTTCCTTCTGTTGGTATGTTTGCATTAAGTTCTGCTGTTGTATTTGCTTTTTCCGCAATTGTGTAGTTTGTGTAGGTGAAGCTTGTAAAGCCTACATCTGGTGAGACTTCGAACAAGTAGGTGATAACATCTGTGTCATTGTCTGTTGAATTAGACCAGTTGAACTGGGGAACAGAGGTGAAGTTTGTTACATTCGATGGCCTGTTCAGGTTGACTGTGTTTGGAGGTGAGTTTACAAT
>JAGVYI010000007.1 GCA_018303365.1 Candidatus Woesearchaeota archaeon | reverse complement strand
CTTTTATTTCAGGAACTTCTTGTTCTGTTGGAGTTGATATTGGAGAACCTTTTATCGGGATAGAATTTGAAACAAGAGTTCTGCCTTCAAAGATAAGCCTTCCGAAGACTTCACCTTGTTCTTTTGAGGGTTTTCCTACTGTAAGGCGAACTTTTCGCTCGTCTGTACGTTCAATCAGAGTTAAATCCTGAGATTCCATCACTTTTAACCCATCAGTTCCACCGAGAAGTTCTGCAAGTTCAAAACGTACAGGGGTTCCGCTTTTCAAATCACACCCTTTAAAATTTGCCTGAATAAGGACTTCATCCCCCTCTGTTACATAAGTTAAATAAGATAGCACATCCCCCTGTGAGATGGGATCAGAAATATCACCTTGAACAACTTTTTCTATAGAAAGGATTGGAGTACATACTGGCTGACTTACTGACTCTCCCCTCTTTGACAAACAGACACTAGTCCCTACACCAAGAGACCCTTCAGAATAAGTCTGCCAGTAACATTGTTTATTCTGGTCACAAAGCTCTTTGCTTTCTATTGTCGCACACCCTTCTCCTTCTTTTATTGCTGCATCTGCAATAATTTCATAGATTCTTCCTATTTCAAACTGTGCACGCGCTGCTTTCTTCTTATCCCCTGCACCAGCAACTTGGCGGAAAAGGTTTACTGCTTCAGTGTAGCTTAACCTTGCCTTTGCTTCCAGCGCCTGAATGAAAAGCTCACCTATCTGCTCTTGGCCTAAAATACCAAGTCTTTCTTTTAATTTTGTCTGTGCAAGGTCTTCCCTTTGCTGCTGGATTGCCTGAATGGTCGTATTCTCCCTTACAACATCCTTTAGCGCTTCTCTTATCTGTGGCAAGAACACATAGCATACCCCAAGATCTCTTCCGCCTTCATCTTTTCCACAAACTCCAACCTCTGCCCAGTTATCCTGACTTGTACCAACATCAGGGTCATAACCAGAACATTTCCTGATAATCCCTGTTTGTGCAAGACCTGTTGAAAATACCCCCAAACTACTTGCAATAGCATCATTAGATGTGAATGTCCCTCTTTCTGGAACGCATTCTTTTGCTGAAGTTATCTGCTTTCTCGCCTTATTTGCCGTTACAATATCTGTAAGGACATTAAGACCATAATCTGTTGTCACTTTTCCAAAACCACATTCCTGGAAAAGGCCTCTTGTCTGCGAGCGCATCTCAATGCATATCTCATTGTAACCACTTGCAAGAAGCCGGTCTGGATTGCCATCAAAAAAGTCACCTTTCTCAACCCTTCTGTTCCTTACAACATAGACGCGCGGTAGATTTGTAATCTGACGACCATCTTCTGTTGTTGCCTGCAGATATAGACTAAACAGAATGTCTTCGTTTTCCCCTGCATACACATGGAAAAATACGCTGTATTGCGACTGTGGAGTTGTCGGTATATCTGAAAACGGTATTTCATCAAAGAAGGCTATCACTTGCGGTGGGCTTTCTGGTCTTGTTATCTGGTCTATAAAGTCTCCTGGAGCTGGAACCTTGCCGAAGACTGCGGCCTTACAGATTTCAGTTCCAATCTCTTCAAGAGAATCTCCTGCATATGCTGCGAAAACATTCTTCGCATAATCTTGGGTGAAGAATTTGAGGCTTCCTGCTGAGTCCTGGAAACTCTTTTTGAAGGTTGCATACTCTCCTCCCCCTCCAGTTGCCTTGTCGAATTTTTTTGCAATAAACCCAAGAAGCCCACCCTCTACATTGAAGATTGCAATTGCTTCTCTCCAAATGGTCTCGCAGATAAACACGTTTCTTACACGGTCACAAATGCCAACACTTCTTCCCTGAACTTTTGAGACTTTAAGGCATTCACCGTATCCTTGCAGAATAGAGTGAATGTTTTCAAGGCCTGCCAGAATGCCTGTGACGCAGACAGGGAAGGCGACCTCTGGAAAGTTCGGCAGACAAAGCGTGACTGAACCAATAATGCCTGTTTGTGGAACGCTTGAGACCTGCCACCTTCCTCCAGCATTACACCTTGATGCAGGGCAGATAACAGGGTCGCATGCGTTGAAAAGAAGCCTACAGTCTCCAGGCGACATATAGTCAACACAGCCTGTCTTCACTTCCTCTTGTGCTGGATTCGTAACAGTACCACAATCCCCTCCTAGGGCAGTTCCTGGAGTAAGGGCAATCTTTGTTGCTGCATTTCTGTTGCAGGTCTGTACAAGACCTTCTACTTTTTGCAAGGCAGCAAGGCGATCTGTTATTTCTTTTGATTTTTGATTGCTTTGTAGTCTCCTATATTTTGCAAGCGTATCTTCAATCGTACCTTCCCGCCTTCCGGTTCCAAGTTCTGCATTTGGATCAAAGCGCGAAAACACTTCAACATCTTTAACCCTGCCTCCGGTTGTGTATCCTACTTCTGCGTAGAGTTCAGAGTCAATACTGATTTGTTTTATCTTTCCTTTATCGTTTCCCGAATTGTACAATGATAGAAATTTTTTATGCTGTGCGGTAACCGAAGTTACATCTGTTATTTGAATACCCTGACAACCTGTCTGCGTCTTGACATAATAATCTTTTTTCAATTCATAGTTTTGTGTAAGCTTAGAGTTACATGCATTGTCGCCAAACAAATTATCAGAACCTCCTAAGAGCTTCATTTCACCATTCTTTGTATCTCTAAATACCTCAAACCTGCTTATTGTCTGCAATCCCTGTTTTTGTGGAAGTGCTGATGCCTTTGTATTTCTGTAGATGTCTGTTAGTTCGGAATCTTTTATTGGTCCAGCATCACCTACACCCACCTTCAATCTATTGAGGTCTTCTTTTAGACCTTCCTGGTTCTTTAGATATTCTTCTCGTGCCTGCTGGAGTTTAATGTCTTTATATTGACTTTCTAGAAGAGGTTTGTTCTGTTCGTAAAAAACAGAGAATTTGGTTGGATCTTGGAAATCATCCTGATTAATTGCGCCTGCATTTACAAATAGATTTTTGAGCTGTTCTTGATTTTTAGTGACTTCCAAGTCTTTCTGGACTTGCTGCTTGACTGACTCTTCCTTTGCTTCAAGAAGAATGGTGCCCATTTTATTCTTGATTGTTGGATCATTTTGAATGAATTTGCTTTTAAAATAAAGGGCTTTCGCACGCTCTTCATCCAGTTTGAAATCAGTCTGAATCTTTTTCCATTCCCCATTTTGATTTCTTATCTCACCAACTATATTTTGTGCAAGCTTCTGGTCTTGATTGTATTCTTTTGCATTTTGAATAATGAATGAATCAAAGCTTTGTGGAATGCCTCCTGAGGAAGTTGTTTTTGCACGATACTCTTGATATTTATTCTCCCACTTTTCCCTTATCTGCTGGCGCGCAACTCCTGCCCCCTGGAATCCTGTAATTAGATTCTTTGTCCAGAGCACCCCAAAGGTAATATAACAGAATTTTATCCAGAACTCATGAATCCTTCTGACATTTGTAATTACCTTATCAAGCTTTTCTATAAGCTGCTGTGTATTTTGGATTTCCTTGTCGAGGCTCTCTGAGAAAAGGGGCAGATCAAAAGGCCTCTTCTCTATTGGAATGTGAAGAGTAAAGGAGGTCTCGGTAAAGGCCCTTTCAGATGCTGGCAGGATTGTTACTTTTGCCTGGCGCTTCAAGTCAATTCTTGCTACCCTTATTGAGACTTCTCCTTCCTGCTGACTAGGCTTTACTTTTGTGACTCTTCCAAATGGAAGGGATTCGTCAAGAGGTCTTTGCAAATTTGTGTTGCCTGCACGAAGAAGTACCCTTTTGCTGTCAATGTCAGCAATGTACCAGGAATAACCACCTGCAATATTTTGGTTAAGGGCAGTTACTTCATCTCCTTCTTTGTAAGTTACGGTTTTTCCATTAATGAGAAGCGTTGCACTAGGCTTATTTTCCATAGTTGTAGCAAGGTCTATGGGCAGGATTGTAACTTGTGTATCCCTTTCCTGCACAATAACTGCTTTGCTGCCCTGGATGGACCTGCCTGTTTCAATAACAGCCTTTTCAAGTTCAATTGCACCTTTTTCTGCTGCACTAAGTTTATCAGCATACTTGTTAATCACTTCCTGGTATGTCTGAAGTGCTTGAGTGGTATCTCCTATTTTAAAATAAATATTTGCTGCACGGAGCAAGGCTTTCATACCAAGTGGCCTATCATCATCGTCTAGAACATCTTGATGCTGGTCAACTACTTTTCGGTATTCCTGGATTGCTGCCCTATAGTTTTGATTTCTTGCTGATTCATCTATTGTGATTATGTCTGCTTCACGAACAACCTCTGTCAATAGGCTGTTAATACTTAAGATCTTATTCCTATAAAAGTTCCTTAACTCCTGTTCTTTACTCTCGCTTTCAATCTCAGTATCTATAGGAGGACCCAGATTTGTAATTTCTGTTGTGTATATGTCTCTTATTTCAAGAAGTTTATCTCTTGCATTATTTTTAAGGGTGGCTGGCTTTGCACCTTTGTAGACTTCACTAAATCTATCTGTTACTGCTTGAAAATCTTTCTTGCCAATATAGCCAAGACGACTTTTTAAATCTTCAAACTCTTTGACCATTTCCTCATACTTATCCCTGAGTTGATCTTCTGGGGTTTGTGCAGGTGCAGCCTTAGTTTGATTTGGAGGGGTAGGTGCACTTTGGGCTTGCGGCCCTACTTTTTGCCTATTTTCTCTTCTTTGAGCCGACCCTGGAAATGTAAGAAATATAGGATCTACTTTGTTATCTATTCTTTTCAGTTGTACAACACCTCTTCCTTCCTGCTCACGTATATCCTCTACACGCCAGAGCGAACCAGGATATAAGAACTCTCCTACACTCAGGACAGAAACAATATCGTCCCGTCCATCTCTTTTTATGAGAAGCTTTACTCGGTCTTCAACTTCTTTTACTTCCTCAAGGCGCACGGTGAACCTATCAAAAAGGCTTCTCGGATTTCCGAAGGTCTGCGTCGAGGATAGAATCGGGCTTGCTACTCCAATACGGAGCGTTATCGGTTCTGTTCTTTGCTGCCTTCCTGCAAGGTCATAAAGCACAAAACTTGCCTGGTCTTCTTTAATCTCACTTGCCCTAATGTACCCTGCAAAAAAGCGGTGGCCCTCCTGCTCAGCACGCCACTCACTTTCTGTCTGCTCAAGAAGGACATCCTGGTTAGGACCAACACCAAGAATGCTTCCAACATCAAAGAATATGCGTGCATCTGCATTTATGGTTATTTTATCAGGCACATCTACCTCTCTTGGGATCCTTCTTATTGGAATTGCTATGTAACCTAGATTATCAAAACTCAATTCCTGGTCTTTTGGGGCTATATACTGCAGTGCACCAATCGCAGCTTGCTTTCCTTCTGGCTCTGTTTTGACTGTTGATGCTCGCAGCTGCACACTTTGTATTCTAGGAATGCTAATCGCAGGGTTTGCTGGAAGACCGGTAAGCTGGGCAAAGACATTCACATTCTGCTCTTCAAGAAGGGAGGTACGAAGCGTAATTGGGTGGTATCCTGCAACATTAATGATGATGTCTTCCCCTGCTTCATCCGAGCCAGTTGCCACACCTGGTTGAATGTCTTCTCCGAACTGGCGAATCTCATTTCTTAATTGCCCTATATTCTGTCGCTGCTGCCCGACAATATCTTGTGGCTGCTGCTGGGCATAACTCAATGGAACAGAGAAAGTACTCAACAATATAACAAAAACGCAAAATAGCGCGATTGTCTGCACCTTCACTCTATCAATGGAAATCTGAACTCACCCCTTTTCTGTGGTTCTTGTATCTGCTGATATATTTCAGTCAGTTCTGCCAAGTCTTGGGGATTCTGTTTTCTTAGTGCGAAAAATGTGATGCGGTTAGCCCCTTCTAAAGACTCTAGAGAAACCTGCCATGTAAAGGACGAACCACCAACAAGAATGTCATTGAACGGAGAAGCTTCTAATGTAATCTCCTCGCACTTTCTTTCAGTTAACCCAAGAAGAGTGCCTATTCCTTTTTTTGGAATATCTACACAGGTTTCCAATGTCTTGTCTTTAAGCGATATAGCCTGGGTAGCATTTGTTAAAACAAACGAAGAGACTTGGTAATCTCCAGGAATAAGTTTCACAGTGGTCTTTTCAGGATAAACAATTGTCTCAGTGTACCTTTCATCTGCATTCTCAAGCGTAAATACAACTTTCTCTTCTGTTGAAGGCTGGCGAATACCACTTGGGCTGATGAGCCTAACATCAAAGGGAATCTCGTAGATTTTTTCAGTCCTTAGTGAAAGGCTTGCTTTATCAACAGAGATAATCTGCTCTTTTACCTCTTTTAATCCTTCTTTTCTTGCCTCGACAAAACCATTAAGGCACTGAGGGGCATTTGTTATCAACTGCCCATCGCTGCCAGTCATTCCTAGGTCACAAGAAACACCCAAACAATTCATAGTTATCCTTGCACCTTCTACTGGTTCTGCCCCCTGCACTGTTTCAGTTCCTAAGAAAACTTCCAGGGGCATAATCTTTCTCTCGCAGATAGTAGAGGTTGCAGCTGGCACCTGATTTACCAACACTTGATTTTCCCTTGGTTGGTTATTGTCAACAATTACCTGCGTTGCAAATTGAAAAATAAGATCCCCGTCGCTAAGTGAGACGATAACCGGATATTTTATGTCATAAATAAAATGATAACTGTTAAGGCAGAAAAGACTTGTAATAAACCTTCCTGCTTTTGACTCAGTCAAGGAATCTCCGCGCAAAATTTCACCATTTGGTGTAATTTCTATAATGGTTGGCCAATCCTGAGAGTAAAGAAAGTTTACTGACAACTCTTCTTCTTGTGATAGGGAGGTTGCAATCAAGTAATCACTACTTCCTTCTGGCAGCCTGAAGCGCGTCCCACCTACTTTCAACGTCGGAATATTTACTGCAAGTATATTTTTGAAGTCTTTTATTACTTCCTGCTTTACCCAAGTCCTTGGTGTACAATCAAAATCTACCCCAGAATAGGGTATCTGGTCGTAGGTTACCAGAAAATCAAGGGTTTTCTCCTCCAAAAATAAATCCTTGTTTTCATTTTCATGTATTTTCTTTGCTGATTCATAAATTGTCCCAAGACCTGATTTGACCTCTTGACCAAATGTTACGAGACTGAAGCTCTGACCTTTTGTTTCAACTACAATCGGGTATACCATTGTTGCTTCTACATCCCTCATATTTATTTTTGTATTTATAGAGGGGAGACCCACTGCAAGGCTTAATGAAGGGAAAGCCTGAAAATTTGCGATACAGGTTCCTATATTACGCTCTACATAGGCTGCCAGGTCTTCTTGCATTGTCTGGAGCGTAGGCATTTGCTGTTTATCCACCCCGTTTGCAGTTTCATAGAACCAATAAGGCACTTCAAGGTCACTGTTAGGGAAGATTGCTAACCTATTTGAGAACGGATTTGCAAAGGTTGTCGGGATTTCATCTTCAGGAGTTGTCAGGTAGCCGCCCCTTAAAGCCAACTGGCGTATCCCTTCCTCTAACGAGAGTTGCAAGCACCCCTCAACAAAACCCTTTACTTCTTCTACCTCATCTGGCAACTCCTGCGTCTGAAAGAGCTGGGCTCGTTGCAATTCTGTTATGACGGCATCTTTGTAGGAGATTGCAAGGAATCCAAGGACTACAACGACGATCCCCAAAATGATAAATACCGTTACCTGCCCCTTTTTCATTTTGCTTTTAGACGAACTATTTTTGAGCCCCCTATTTTTTTAACTTCAAGGACCTTTTTCCTTTCTAAGGCAAAAACAATGTCTGAAACTGTTGCATTTTGGATGTCAAAATGACGCGCGATTGTACTGAAATTTACTAATTCATTTCTTTTGAGAAATTTAATAAGTTCTTGTTCAGAAGGAATCATTTAAAGTCTTTTAAAACCTCTCTTTTACATTTAAAGGCTATATCTATCTTTTAATGTTCTTTAAATCTATATTTTAACTCCTATTTAAAGGTTCTTTAAAATGAGAACTTTGGTGGTTTTCATGCTGCTAAGAGAAAATGCATGGGCCCGCCAGGATTCGAACCTGGGACCCTCACCACGTCAAGGTGATATCATAGCCACTAGACCACGAGCCCTTATGGCAAACTTTAAATCTTCTTCTTAAATAGGTTTCTGATTATAGTTGATACTAAGATATATAAAGGCGGTCAGAAAGTTGGTGGTGAATGTCAAAAGATAGGAAAAAATCAAACCAAGATAAGGTGGTTCTTAAGGAAATAAAAGCTGGTACCGAATCTGTAAGAAAAGAGGAGGGAAAGATACGCGCTCTAGAGAAAAAGCTATCAATACAATCTAAACAGATAATAGAAGAAGAGAAGCACATTGTTGAAGAAGAGAAAAAAATTAAAAAACTAGAAAAAAGGATAATCAAAGAAGAAAGCAAGATCCTATCTGTACTAAAAAGGTTTAAACTTGGAAAAAAACACTTATTTGACTTCATAAAGATTGTTGCTGGAGCCCTACTAGGAACGAGTTTTGGTGCAGGGCTTCTTAGCAAAAAAGAGCTTGCAACAAACCTCCCATGGATAAATGTTGCAGGAATTTTTGTTCTTGCTTTTGTTATTGCGGGTTTGCTCGTATACAAAGCCGAAAGAAAGAGTGTAACCAAAGGCAAGGGGATAATTTTGTATGTCATAAAGAGGGTTATCTATATCTGGATTATAGCAACAGCCATAAGCACCCTTGCGTCATTCCTATTTTTGACGGAAACACTCCCCACAGAGGTCTTAATAAAGAGTTTACTTATAGGTTCTTATCCAGCTGTTGCAGGAGCAATAGGATTTAACTTCCTCTGACTTGAACTACTGGGCGCAGCTTACCCTCTTCAATAATATTCTTTACTTTCAAGAAATTAGGTATCTTTTCGAGACTGTACTCTTTTGCCCCATATACATTGATGATTATATCCCCATAACCGAGGACTCTGCCAAGAATATCATCTTTTACTTCAACCAAGATTATATCCTTGTACTCCACAAGTGAAGCCCGGTAAGATATAAAACCCTTGACTATGATGGTCTGATTTTCTGTTAAAACCAACCTCTTACTATCGTGCAAGATTTCAAGAAAGATAAGTGCGGCAAGAGACACAAATATGAAAACAAGCCTTAACTGTCCTTTTGTAAAAAATGTAGCACTAACAAAGATAAGGACTACTGCGTAGCTTAAAAAGTAAGACCTTCTTGCACGTTTTACAGTGAGCAAAATTTTCTCTTTGACAGCCTCAAACTTTTCAATTTCGTGGTGCAAGAGAAAGTAAATCCCAATAAGGAGGAAATTGAAGACTATACCCCCCACAATGATTTGTATTTGTAAAACCACAGAGAAAGTAAAAGCTGACTTTTTATAAGCTTTTGTAAGATAAAGCCCCGGGAGGGATTTGCACCCCCGACCTGCAGATTACAAGTTTCAGCAAGATTCAAAGAACCTTCTGCTGCTCTGCTAGCTGAGCTACCGAGGCATTTGACAATAGTCCTTGAGAATTATTTAAATAATTTTCTCAATTAATCAACTACCCTTTCGATCATCCTAAAATCACAAACAACGATGGGATAGGTCTTTTTTAGCTTCTCCCGAAGTGACTTTTGAATACTTCCGGAGATTGCAGTTGAGAACATCTTATCTGATTGCATCTCTTTGAGCTCTTCGGTTAGGAACTTTGTTGTTTCTTTTCTAATCTTTGCTAGAACAGAATTATGTGTCTTGTTCTTTGTAATAAGGAGTGTCTTAAGCTTAAGCTTTGCGTCTTTTAGTTCATAGATTCCAACGTGGTCAATCTTATTGCAATCTTTTCTTGCAACACGCTTGATGTATGCATTTTGCATTGTGTAGCTAATTGCCTGTGTTATTCCTTTTGTTCCCTCAACACTTGTTACTCTAAATGTGATGGCAAAATTCTGTTTTTTTGGGTCTCCAAGAAGGGTCATAACATTAATGCGCAACTTCCTACCCTTTATTTCCTGGATATCAAGTGCCGGCGTTTCCGCTAAGACCTGCTCTTTGAACTCTTTTGGAGCAATGATTGTAAACCACTGCTTCTTTTTCTTCCTTGTAAGATCTTGTTTTTGGGCCATACTATCCTGTGATTAACTTCGCTTTTTTATGATCATACTTCCAATTATCTGGCAGAATACCCCTTCCCTTATAATATTTTGTCAGACGCCTAATCTTACTTTCTGTTAGTTGAAGTCCTCTTTTACTTGGCATATCCTTATTGTTTTTCTCGAGATGCCCAAGAATTGTTATCTCTTTTTTTATAAGAGCAAGAATGTCTTCTGGAAGTTCTTGCTGTAGTTTGTTTTCTGAGAGAATTTGAGTAATTTTTTTTCCTGTAATGATTTTAACATCTGGGATTCCATAGACGTCTCTTAGATACACACCTATCTTACTTGGAGGCATGCCCAGCCTTGCATATTTAAGGATCAACTGCTCCACTTCTTTTTCAGAATAGTGAAACCATGATGGCTTTTGTTTCTTAATAGGTCTTTTTGAGCCAGACTTTCCTTTCTTTCTTGAATGCATTCGTGCCATGTTCACCTACGGCTGCCTAGAAATCTTCCAGGCATAAGCAAGCCGAAACTGGCTTATCCTTTGGGTCTTCCATTAGAGGGCTTTATAAAACTTTGGTAACCTTTGCATTGTTGCATTAAAGGGAGCTAAGCTTATCTTTTATGAACTTTCCGATTTCTAACCTATGTTTTTCTAAATAGAGTCTTTCTTGTTCTTCACCACCAACATCTTGTCCTGAATAGATTGGAATATGGCTGCTCAGAGCATATTCTTTAGCCCTTATAAGCATTTCAAGAGGATTACGAAATGCTGTTTCTTCAAAATATTTAAAGGTTCCACCTATTCCTGAGTTCAGCCAACTATCTTCAGAAAGACCATTTAAACCAGTTCGGGCTAAGAGCTTTGCTGGTTCTTTATTGGGGTTCCATAGTGAAGGTTTTCCTGCGTTTTCAAAGTAAAGCAAAGGAGCATATCCAATTAAATCTTCTCTAGAACCTCCGTAAGTAACACCTTCAATCCCGGGAATGTTCTTCATGAAACCAACAACAATTGCTTGAGGTCCACGAAATGATGTTGTGAACATATCTCCAGTTTTTAATTCCCAGTAATGTGGATGCCTCTGCATATTTCTCCTAGCATCTCCATTAGATAATATGATTTTAGAGGGACTATGTCCCTTTTCTGTTTGTTTAGTTTGTTTCTTCATAGTAGTTACCATGTCTGCTTTATATATAAATCTTATTCCACCAATAGTGGTGGTATAAATAGAAAGATTTAAAAGAAGCGTTAGACTAGAAACCTTATGGAAAACGCAGACTTTATTCAACAAGCAGGTTTGACGGAAGGAGAAGCAAAAGTGTACTTAGCTTTGCTTAAGTTAGGGTCTTCTACTAGTGGCCCAATTATTGAAAAATCAGGTGTAGCAAATTCAGTTATCTACAGAATTTTACAAAACCTCATAGACAAAGGTCTTGCCTCTTATATTGTCAAGGAAAAAACTAAATATTTTAGGGCTGCAGAACCTAAAAGAATAATTGATTTCATTGAAGAAAAAAGGGAGAAACTTGATGAAAATAAAAAGCTAATTGAGAAAATAATACCTAATTTATCAGCAGCAAGTCAAGACATTAATGAAACAACAGTTCAAATTTTTGAAGGTTTTAATGGTTTTTTGACAGCTTGGGAGTATTGTTATTCTAAACTAAAAAAAGGTGATGAATATCACTCTTGGGGGGTTTATCCACTTCAAGAGGAGAGGTTTCATCTATATTGGCAAAGAGATCATAAAAAAAGAGAGAAAATAGGATTTAAAGGCAAAATTTTATTTAACAAAGGAACAGATAAAGATACATTAAAAAATAGGAACAGCTACTGGGGATGTGAAGCAAGATATATGCCTATTGACATAAAAACACCCGCATGGTTTGTGGTATATAAAGATTTAACAAATATTTCTTTACAAACAAAAAAATTTGAAGAAGATGGGGGTGTAACAAAAAAACCATTATCAGTTGTTATTATTAACAAAGAAATTGCTGAAACTTTTGAAGCCTATTTCCAAGATTTGTGGAATAAATCAAAGCCATTTAAATCCTAGATAACTTTATCAAATCCAGCCATCTGTTTATACATCAATTATTTAGTTTAATTATGGCAATCCAAAGCGTATTTGGAAATGAAGAAGTCTATAAGTGTGAGAAATGTGGACATACTTGGATGAAAAGAGGAGATGAAAGACCCCTCATCTGCCCTAAATGTAAAACTGCCAGATGGAATAAACCAAAGAAGAAATATTTTTTTAGTCAAGAAAACTCCCGCTTACGCAACAATGTAGCTAACCTTTGCTTTCTGTTTGGATGCCACTCTCTTTTACTAATGAGGCTTTTAGAATCTCTAGGATAGCTATGGCCTCCAGTTTATTTACCTTTTTGAGATCAACCTTAAACTTCCATTGACCTTTGCTGTCAACAAAACCAACTATCTTCAAGCCCTTATCTGTATGGTGAGTTTCTTCCATTTTCTGTATAGCCCCGCCAGGATTCGAACCTGGGTCTTCGGCTCCAAAGGCCGAAATGATTGGCCACTACACTACGGGGCTGCTTTCCTTTTATTTGCAAAATGTATTTATGAACTTTACTATAGTTCTCCTCTTGATTTATATCTTCCCCTTGATTCTACCTTTGCAAGGCGCAACCTGAGGTCAGCTGAAGGGCGGTATCCTTTAAGGATCATTTCAAAGAAGTTTTCCGCCTCGAGTGGATGATAGGCTTCCAGAACTTGATTGAGTAGATGCAGGTCTACAGCCTTATCTTCTAACTTTCTTGAGAAAAAGCTCAATCCGAAGTCTATGAGAACAGGCCTCTCTCCAACCAAGATTATATTTGCTGTTGTAAGGTCGCCGTGAATAATATCCTTGCTGTGAAGTGTTGTGATTATGATTCCTATTCTTTTTGCAATTACCGACCTTTCTCCATTTGATAATGAACTGAGTGCATCTTTGAGAAGAATCCCTTTTACATATTCCATTTCAATAGATGCAGTTTTAATATCTACACTGAAAAGCTGCGGTGCAAATGAAGCCGCCTTTTCAAGCACCTTGGCTTCCCTTTTTGTACGTTGTCTTCGGAGAAGACCATCTATCTCTTCTAGACGGTAAGATTTTGGAACGCGCTTTTTTATTACTCTCTCTTCTTTCTTATATACAAATGATTCTGCACCTTGATATAAAAGTTCCATTACCATTTCATCCCAGGAATTTTCCCTGCAAACTTTTTCATTAGTTTTGATGGATCCTTGCCTTTCACCATTTTTACCAGTTTTTTTGACTGGCGATATTGCTTTAGAAGTTCCCTGACTCCTGCAACAGCAGTGCCCGATCCCTTTGCTATTCTATCTAGCCTTGATCCGCCCAACAATTCTGGGTCTTCAAGTTCCTCCTTAGTCATACTTTGCATCATGTGTTTCCAAAGATGAAGCTTCTCTTCTTGGATATCTAACATTTCTTTTGGTATATTCATTGCTCCAAGACCGGGTATCATTTCCATTATTTTGTTAATTGGACCCAATTTTTTCATTGATTGAAGCTGCTGATATAAGTCCAGGAAATTGAAATCTCCTTTGAGTATCTTCTCTCCAATTTCTTTTGCATCTTCCTCACCGATTGATTCTTTTGCTTTTTCAAGGAGTGCCTCAATGTCCCCCATTCCCAATAGCCTACCAACAAACCCCTTTGGGTTGAATGGTTCTAAGTCTTCTGGTTTTTCCCCTACTCCTATAAAAATTATTGGAGCATGTGTTGCCGCGCAAGCTGATAGGGCTCCACCACCCTTAGCAGTTCCGTCTAATTTTGTCACCACCACCCCAGTTATACCACAGCTTTTGTTGAACTGCTCTGCCTGTTTTTGAGCGGCTTGACCAACATCTGCACTCAGTATAAGGAGTCTTTCGTCTGGTCTAATCAAAGTGTTCAGATTTTCTATCTCTTCTATGAGGTCCTTTGAGAGAGCATCTCTTCCAGCAGTATCTATAAGAACGATATCGAACTTTTCAAGATTGCCTTGATATTTCTTGTATATTTTCTTAGGATCCTTTTCAGTATGGTCAACAAAAACTGGAAAATTCATCTGATTCATGCCCTGTTCAAGTTGGTCCATTGCTGCGGGTCTATGAACATCTAACCCTACAGCTGCTACCTTGAATCCCCTCTTTGCGTAGTAATTGGCCATCTTTATTATAGATGTAGTCTTTCCAGAACCGAAGAGCCCAACAAGCAGGATTTTAGTGTTCTTTCCCTTAAAAGCAGAGATTTCCTTTTTCTCTTCACCTAAGAAAGTTACCAGCTGGTCGTAGACAATCTTAACAATAAATTCTTTTTGTCCCACACCGTTTGGAGGTTCTTCCTTGAGCGCCCTTTCTTTGATTTTGCTTGTTAACTCAAAGATAAGTTTCACATTTACATCTGCTTGGAGCATTGCTCTTTGAATATCCCGAACTAACTCGTTAATAAGACGTTCATCAACAAACAGACTTCTTGCTACTTTCTTGAGGGTATTCTTTAATGAGGTTGAGAGGCTTTCGAGCACCATTTTGACCAATAGGGCGGTTTTTTATTTTATAAAGGTTGGGCTTTGTCAAATGGTTGACACACCTCATAGAAATCACAAGCCCCTCCATCCCACTTACAAAGAGGGCTTGGTTTTTTTGGATAATCTGCAATATTATTTGAGGTTGTATTCTCCTTGACATAAGCTACCTCTTTTTTTGCAAGTTCAATAAGAGACGGGTCGACGCTGATAATCCTTTGTCCGTGTTTAAGTAGGTCAATCCCCACCCTTGAAGGAAGTTGATTGTATTTTTGTTGATAGAGGAGCGCATATATTGCAAGCTGGAGTTTATACTCAACTTTCATTTCATCTACTCTGGAAGTTTTATAATCGAGGATAAGAATACCATCATCGCACTGGTGAACGGCATCGATAATGCCTTTTAGACCTAACTCTTCACAAATAAGTTCGTGCTCCTGGTACTTTGGAACTTTCTCCTTGAAAGATGACTTCAAGTCGCTTTTATCTAAAGTCGTGATAAAATTATCTAGCCATGTTAGAAGCATCTGTCGTGTCTCTTCAAAATAATACCCTGTTCGTTCTTGTGGGAGACCAAGACTGACAATCTTCCTTAACCTAGTCATCCAGCCTTGCCTTAGAAGGTCAAGGAGGGTAAGTTTTAGCACAGACTCTAGGTGGGCATTGTCTACTTTTTCTAGATTTAATTTGAAGAACTTTTCTAAAACATCGTGAACTATATTACCACGCAAGGTATAGATATTCTCTTTTGTTGGGAGACGGATAATGTAATTGTAGTAATACCTCCTCTGACACTGTTTGAATGTGTTAATTGAAGAAGGACTATCCAAACGTGCCATAAAGGTGTTGTTTCGTTATTATATATAAACACTGCGAATGTCTGTCAGATATGTCCTACAATCCAAGCGAATTTAGGATTTTTTCTTTTCTAAAACGTTCCAAATCCTCATAGCCTTGACCTGTCCCCAGATATAGAATTGGTTTTTTTGTTATGTAAGAGATTGATATCGCAGCGCCTCCTTTTTCATCAACGTCTGCTTT
The DNA here is from genome assembly GCA_018303365.1 of Candidatus Woesearchaeota archaeon. Lineage (GTDB taxonomy): Archaea > Nanobdellota > Nanobdellia > SCGC-AAA011-G17 > JACPNG01 > JAGVYI01. Next base: position 15,874 of record JAGVYI010000007.1, on the reverse strand, counting down.
ACTTAGTATGACCGCATCTATTCCTGCAATCTTATCAAACTCCTTTGATTGGTTCACGCAATCATTTCCTGTGATACTCTCTCCGACAAAGATCTTACAGTCTGGTTTTGCAATACGAACCAACTTTTCCATTTCTCGCATTAGGTTTACATTACTATGTTGACGCCCAGCCGTGTCTATTAGTACCACATCAATCCCCTTTGCCTTTGCATACGCAATTCCATCAAAGGCAACAGCCGCAGGGTCTGCGCCATACTTATGTTTTATGACTTTCACATTCAAATTAGCACCATGTTCCTCTAACTGTTCTATAGCTGCTTTTCTCCAAGTATCTGCTGCGACCAAAACACAACTCATCCCTTCTTTTTGTAAATGATGCGCTAATTTTGCAATCGTTGTTGTCTTTCCTGTTCCGTTGACACCTAGAAAAAGTATCACAAAGGGCTTCTCTGTTTTTGTCCTAATAATTTCTTCAATAGATTTTTGCTCATCTTCGAAAAGACCAGATATGCTTTTTTTGAGAGATACCTGAAAAATGTTTCCAAACTCCTCCCTTTTTATTGGTTTGTCGATAAGCACTTGCTTTAGATCTTGCTTTATCTTTTCAACAACCTCGAAAGCAACATTGTTCTCTAAAAGGGTAAGCTCAAAATCGTCGAATAAATCGTCGAAACGTTCTCCAGTTATCTTCCTTGTTGTGACCTTCTCCTTGAGACGACCAAGAATACCTTCTCTTTTTTCGTTTTCTTGAGCCTCTTTGAGTTGAATTTGTTCTTTAATCTCTTCTGTAGAAGGTTCTGCTTCTATCTTCCTTTTGAAGGCGTCTCCTGCCTTCTTCAATTTTTCTTTAAGAAACTTAAACATCCATTCACCCATTGTGATGGATTATTAAAGTTTACGAGGGAGGGTTTTTCGTCCCAAATAGTTTTTTTATGACCACGGTCGCGTAACTTCCCGGAGGAAGCATAAACTGTACCTCTGCCAAGTAAAAATTATCTTCTTTTTTATAATGGATAGACATTTCCTTAATAGGAACTATGGCCTCGCGAGCGTTCCCCTCCGAGTTAAGCTCGGGTATTTGTCGCATCAGAAAAGCTTCTTTTGCAATGTTTTCCTTCTCTAGTATTTTTTTATATATTGTCTCCACGTCTTTTGTAGGATACTCTGTTAGAAATCCAACAATAGGAAACACTTTAGAAGGCGGTCTATCTTTATGAAATACAAAACACCCCCTTGTGTAATCAACAGTCCACTTTTCTCCAGGAAGACCAGCTAACCAGCCTGCAATGGCTTCGTTAAAGAGAAGAGACTGATAGCTATTTATGTAAAAACGCAAAAGGCGCTTTCCGAGTGTTCTAAGTGGTGCAATATAATCCGAACCACTCCAACGCAAACGAAGGGTATAGCAGGCTTTTCTGTATTCTTTTTGCACCAATGCTTTTCCAAGTAGACTGTTTTTTCCACCAAAACGCTGATCATCAAAATAGTTTTCTATAAATGCTATAGGTTTTACCTTTTTTTCAACATCACGCACAACTATTTTAAAGCGATTTCCCACTAATTGACCCAGTCTAAGTCTATCATCTCCATAACCCAAAACAGTTACTGATAAATCCTTTATCTTAAGCGACTCAAGCTTATTCCGATTTATTCTATAAGCAGAGATATATTGTCGTGATACTGCCTTCTTGTCCTTTATCCCAGCAATGTTAAAACGACCCTCCTTTACCTTAAGACTGGCTGCAATTGCCTTTATTGCTTCAAGAGTGTTCCAATTGCGCTTTTCCAAGAGGAAATAGGTATAATCTCCCTTTTTGAGGACCTCCAACTTTGGAATTTCTTCTACAATAAAGTCATCTGGACGCTGTTTTATCCTGTACATGGGTGAAAAAATTTTATATAAAATCTCTCTTTTAAATACTTGCTATGGCTCACCTTTTCGTTGTGCTTGACGGTCTTGGAGACCGTCCATGTAGAGAACTCAAAGGAAAAACACCCCTTGCAGCAGCTAGAACCCCATTTCTAGACAAACTTGTTGAAAAAGGAAAAACAGGCCTTCTTTATACTATAGATCGACGTATTGCTCCAGAGTCAGACCAAGCAATGCTCTCCCTTCTTGGATTTGACCCATTTGAATATTATACTGGAAGAGGGGTACTTGAGGCGTATGGAGCAGGGGTAAGGTGGCAAAAGGGGCAAATAGTGCTAAGGGGGAATATGGCCAAAGTGCAAGGATGGATTATAAAGCATATTGAATGGGAGAAGGGAATAAAGCAAGCACTTTCTATTCTAAACAGGCATTTTAAGAAACGAGTTAAATTTGTCCACACCGTCGGGCATAGGTTTGTTGCAATAATGAAGGGACACCCTGCCATCACCAATACCCACCCTGGCTATCAGCTTGTTCGCGGGGCAGTAACGACTGCCTTACCCATACGCGGCTTTGACCTTGAGCCACTTGAATGCAGACCCCTTGATAGGCGTGCCCGGGAGAGTGCTGCACTCATAAATGAGATTACCGCTGTGAGTAAGCGCCTTCTCAAAGACAAGGTACTGCTCTTTCGCGGAGCAAGCACAAAACTGCCAAAGCTGAAAAAGCTTAGAAAATGGTCAATTTTTGCTGACATACCTGTTGAAAAGGCAATTGGCAAACTTTGCGGGATGAGTGTCCTTCGAAAAGAGAGTAACCTCCAGAAGCTTGCAACAAAGGTTGAGCAGACGCTACGATATTCAAATGTCTATGTTCAACTAAAAAAAACAGATACCTATAGCCATCAAGGCAAACCCATTCTTAAGAAGAAGGCCATTGAAGAGTTTGACCTGAACTTTCTTGGTAACCTGTCTTTGGATAAGCAGATTGTCTGTATTACCGGAGACCATAGCACACCAAGTACCCTTATGGCCCACTCCCGAGACCCAGTCCCATTCCTTCTTTTCGGGAAGGGTAAGGATTCAACAAAATCCTTTTCTGCAAAGGAGTGTAGACATGGTTCTCTTGGCACTATCTTTGGCAAAGAAGTGATGCAGCTTTTGCGATGAACTTACACTAACATAAATCATTTAAATATCAAAAAATTTCTTATCTTAATGACATCAGTTGTTATCACCTACGAGACTATCTATGAACTTTTACGCATTGAGAAGTCAAAAAGAGACCTTCAATCGCTAGACAAGGACTTCCTATTGAGTGCAGAATATTACCTTCGAGAAAAGAAAGCGATTCTTGACTCTCAACTCGAAAAAAGCGAGGGGGCTTTTATTGGAGAGGTTAGCAAAACAAGAAAGCAACTTGAGAATGCATACAAGATTCTCCAGTGGATCTATGAGCAGAGAGAAGCAAAAATTGTTGAACTTGCCCTATCTACAGCCCATACTGGAAAAAGGCCAGGGACAGATAACTTTCTTGAAACTGAAATTGTCCTTTTTGAGAGAATTCTTGGAGAGCTTACAACTTCTAGGAAAAGGTTCATTGGAGAGCTTATTCGAGAAGAGCCTCCCGCACGCACCACCAAAGGGGCACCAAAAGAGTTAAAAAAGGATGAAAGGGGAAGTTCCCATGCCCTTGTAAAATTCAAGGAGCCTGTTCCACAGTTTGTTGGGGAAGACCTTCAAGTTTATGGCCCTTTTGAAGCAGATGATGTCGCCCCTCTACCCAACCAAGTTGTACAGGTACTGTTAAAACATAATAAGGTTCAGCACCATGAAAATACCTAAAATAAAAAAGCGATACTGCCCATCCTGTAAGAAACACACAGAACAGAGTGTCAGCCAATCAAAGAAACAGGAAAGAGGGAGCCTGAAGAAGGGGTCCATGGCCCGCCTAGAGAAAAGAGGTTCTGGGAAAGCGGGATTTGGAAATAAAGGCCGTTACTCTCGTAAGGCAATTACAGCGTTCAAACGGGTTGGTGCCAAAACATCAAAAAAGGTTGACCTTAGATTTAAGTGTAAAATATGTAATAAAAGCTCGGTTCAGCAGCAGGGTTTCAGAACAAAGAAACCTATTTTTGAATGATAATGTTTTTAAATGGTCTTTTTTTATTATTCTTTATGGAATTCGGGCTGATTCGAGAGTCAACTTCACGTTTTGTAAAACTTCGTTGTCCAAAATGCAAGAATGAACAAAATGTTTTTGGGAAGACATCAACAAAAGTTAAATGCCTTGTATGTGAAAAAGTGCTTGCCCTGCCAACAGGAGGCAAGTCTAAAATTAAGGCCCAGATTTTAGAGGTTCTAGAGTAACGATGTATTATAAAAAGAAGGGTCTTCCTGAGGAGAGGGACATCATCCTTTGCACTGTAAAGAAAGTCCTTCCTCATTGCGTATTTGTCACACTTGATGAGTACGAAGGTCAGGAAGGAATGATTCATATTTCAGAAGTTTCTCCCGGAAGAATTCGAAATATCCGGGACTTTGTTAAAGAAGGAAAAAAAATTGTCTGTCTAATCCTTCGTATTAAGCAGAACCAAGTTGATCTCTCACTACGCCGCGTCTCTACATCTATGCGACGGGCAAAGAACGAAACATACAAACAGGAACAAAAAGCAGAGAAAATTCTAGAAATACTTGCGAGTAAAGTTGGAGCTGACCTTGAGACTCTTTACAAAGACTTTGGCGAACAACTAATTAGCGAACATGGCTCAATCTATAAAGTATTTGAACTGGTTGTCGAAGACCGAAACCGCTTACAAGATTTTAAGATTCCTAAAAAATACTTAACCCCCCTTCTTGAAATCATTGAAGAGAGAATTCTCCCTCCAGAGGTTTCACTACATGGGACGTTCACCTTACAGTCTGAATCTCCTGATGGGGTTGAAGTGATTCGTTCAACCCTCTTGCATGCCAAGGAGTACGCAAAAGAGAAGAATTATCGCATCAGTATCTATTACCTTAGCGCTCCGAAATATGCTCTCGAAGTTAAAGCCAGTGATTATAAATCTGCAGAGAAGGGGCTTGCAGAAATATCAGAAGAGACTGTCTCTTTTCTACGAAAGTATGGGGGGGATGGAACCTTTCGTCGGAATGAAAAGTGAAAATCCTCCTTTGTCCTAACTGTCATCGATACACAATGCAGAATCTCTGCTCTATGTGTAAGGCTGAATGTGTCCCTGCAAGACCTGCTAAGTTTTCTGTTGAAGACAAAACTGGAAAGTGGCGCCGCATTTACAAACGGTCACATCTATAACAAAACACAACTTATTTATAGTTAGTTTCCCCGAGTATCACATGACATTTAAATTTAAGAAAGTAGGTAAGGCAACAATTAGAAATCCCATCCTTATTGAAGGACTCCCGGGTATCGGAAACGTTGGCAAAATTGCTGCTGATTTTATAGTAGACAGTCTTAAAGCAAAAAAGATATATGAAGTATACTCTTATAACTTCCCGCATGCTGTTTTTGTTAATGAAAAGAACCTTGTTGAACTGCCTGTTATTGATATGTATTCTGCTAGAGTAAAGGGACAAGACCTTCTGCTGCTTGTTGGAGACATTCAACCAATTGATGAAGTTTCGTGTTATGAATTCTGTGACGGGGTGCTTGACCTTGTTGAGAAGTATAATTGTAAAGAGGTCATAACCATTGGAGGTATAGGTCTTCAAGACATTCCAACCGATCCAATGGTATTTTGCACTGCAAATGACCCTAAGATGGTCAAACGCTACCACTCCCCAAAGCTTCGCACCGACATTCATGGTGTGGTTGGTCCGATTATTGGTGTTTCTGGTCTTCTTGTCGGTCTTGCTGGTCAAAGGAACATATCCTCAATTGCATTTCTTGCTGAGACATATGGTCATCCAAATTATCTTGGTATCAAGGGGGCACGAGCTGTGCTTGAGATTCTTAACAAACACCTTAAACTTAACCTTGATTTGCAGCAGCTTGATGAAGAAATTGGTAAAATTGAAAAAGAAATTAAAACAAAGATCCGCCAGATTGAATCTTTACAGAAAGGAAGTTCTAAGAAATCTGTTGAAACAAACTATATTGGCTAATCTTAATTTCTGAAGAGAATAATCTCTTTTCCTCTTCCAAAGCGACCGTTGATTGTGCGCTCAAAATCTTCCTGGCTATCCTGTTGACTTCTTTGAAGAATGTCTCTTGTTCTTTCGCTTTGCACCCTATCCTGAAAGCCAATCTTTGCGCTTGTCTCAAAAAGGCTCCTTGAGGTTGAAGCAGCGCTGTTAAATCCAAAACCCTTAGTAAAGGATGTGGCTCTTCTCTGCACAGCTGAACCAGAATTAAAATCTAGGTTCTGCTGATTAAAATCTTCAGTCTGGCTAAAATCGTTTCTTTGAGCATCATCAAACAAGGTAGCTACAGATTCTCTTAATGTGGGTCCACCGCAGCCAAACCTAGTAATATATACATCCTCTCCGTCGCTGATCTCATAAGATACCCTTTCATAGCTTGAAAGGGGAATATCTCCAAATGTACCACAACTACCTCCTCCAACAGAAACATCCCTCTGTCCACTGAAAAAATCACGTAAAGACCCTGCTCCGCTTTGGGAGATGCTTCCTCTAATAGAACTACTTTGACCTGTCAGGAAATTTCTTGAGGCTGCAAAGCTATCATCAAAGTTTAACTGCTGTGTATCCCGCGTGATTGTAGAAGCACTATCAAAGAGGTTTTGCCTGCGCCCAGTAAAAGAACCTTCTGCAAAGCGATCTGTACCAAACCTTGCGGTATCCTGAAACACGTTTTCAAGAAAGCTGCTACTTTTTACAAGGTTTGTATCACTAAACCCGACGTCAAGGTCAATATCACTTTGTAAAAAGCGGTCGTTTGAGTATAATGCAAATCCAGATTGAAGTGTTATTAAGGAAAATAACACAGCCAAAATACCAAAGGAGACATATTTTCGGTTCATTGTAGCTTAGAATGCCAAAAAACCAATTTATAAATCTTTCTCTTTGTAACTATTTTATAGTGGTATCTTAAAATCCGATATTGACCTTTGTTTTGTACTATCTTTTTGTGCTGCAGAGAGAATCGGAGTGCCGTATACGCCATCAAAACCAGGTCTTATTTCAATTTGCTGCTGGCGATTTTTTATAATAACCTCTGCAAGTTTTACATCAACAATGCTAGCGAGCTGTTCTTTTGAAGCATGAAGGAGAACGTCAAATTCAGAGTCTAAGGCGTTTATCAGTTGATTGTAGGTCTGCCACACTTTTTTAGACGTGAGTTGAGAGATACTGTAGAATGCAGCAATCAGTTCTGTAAGGGGTATAATTTTTGTGAAGGAAGGTCTATTTTTTTCCACGTAGTCTTTAGGACGGTCAGCTAGTTGCTCTACCCTGCTCAACACACCTATTGTAAGGGGTTTTTTGCACTTTGGGCATATCCCATTGTACTTTTGCGTTTCTTTTGGGGTAAGACTCACACCACATACCCTATGTCCATCAACGTGATATTTGCCATAACCAGGGTCCACTTCAATTGTGCCTTTAAGACCCTCTGCAGTCCGTATTGCATGTATAATTGATTTATATGCTAGAGGGCCTTCAAAAATTGTTGCTTCTCGCCCAATTCTCCATGGCCAGAAACTATGCATGTCTGAAAAGGATACAAGGTTTGTTTTATCAAGCATTGAAATACGCCAATTCATTTGAGGGTCGCTTGACATCCCTGTCTCAATTGCATGTATATGGCTTGCTTTTTCTTGAAAACATTCTTTAATACTGTCAAATCCAGATCGAGACCCAAAGATTGAGAACCAGGGTGTCCAGGCATGCGCAGGGATAATCTCGATGTCTTTAGATATACTTCGCATCATCTCCAAGAATTCTATACTTGAAAGACCGAAGATTGGCCTTCCTTCATAATCCAACCTTCCCCTTTTTCCTAGAAGGTCTATTATTTGCTCTACGACATACTTTGTCGGAGCAAGAACAAGGTGATGAACCCTTCTTCCCTTACCCCCTTGCGTATAGATGAGTGAGATCTCTGTCTGCCAAAGGAATGGAAAGCCACTCTTAGACCGGAGTATACCGTTCTCATCTTCTTGCAAGGAATTAACGATTTCTTTGTACCAGGTAGGATGTGTAAAATCTCCTGTTCCTAAAAGGTTCAAACCTTTTATCTTTGCATACTTTTCAAGATTTTCAAGTGTAATTTGTTTGCTACAAGCACCTGCAAAGCGAGAGTGAATATGCAGATCTGCATAGAATGACATAATATTTCTCTAATCCTATTCCTTAAAAGAATTGTGTGGTTCTACCCTGCATCTTCAATAACTATTGAATTTGCTGTAGTGATTGCTTCCCTATACATATAGTCTACAGAAATTATAAGTGGATGCTGGAATGCAATATTTTGAAGATTTGTTGTATCAATATCACATGTGACTTGCTTTCGTCCAGCTATAAGATTTATCACACCTTCTGCACGGTCATCAAAACGACTGCATCTGATGTTGAGCCTGTTTCCCGGCGAGTCTAAACGTACACGAACTTTGTCTTTCTGGGCGTCATTTCCAGAACACTCAGCGTTGAATGTTCCTTGATTGTAAGGCACGCCATTATTCTTATTAACAACATCAAAACTAACTTTTATTATGTTTGAGCTAGAGGGGCGTTGCCTAAGTAACTCTATCTGAAGCGGGGCCCCTGAGTTTTCTATCACTACCTCTTCAGCATCGACATCACAAATGTCTTGTGAAACACTTCTTTCTCTTGGGTTTCTTTTTAAGCATAGACTTCCAACTGCCCTGGTCTGGTAATCATAACAAATGTCAGCCCGAATGGTGACAAAAAAGTCTGCCGGAAGATCTGGCTGATACTTTGCCCTCTCAAAGAGAATTTCCTCAGTATCACCTTCTATAGTAAGCTCCCTATCAATACCTTTCCCAGCTAAGGCGAAGTCACTCACCTTTGTCAAGGAACCAATATTAAAATCTTGAGCAGCTATACCACTTAATGTAGCAATGAGCCTTCCACGTGGAACCGTAAATTCCCCTAAGTTTGTGATAAGAAGGGCAATATCAAACTCTTCTTGCCCTGAATCTAGAACACGGTCTGGCGGGGAACCTTTTGCAAACAGAAAATCAAGACCATCTGTGCCACCAACAAAACTCCTTCCTTTTGCTTCCTGTTTGTTAGTGGCGCTTGTACAGCCTGCGATAAAAAGGAGGGTAACGGCGCAAATCACAAGGTAAGATTTTCGCATCATTTTCTTTTGCGAGTATTTGTTTATTAAGGTTTTGGTCAACGTGAGTGTCGTATGATGGGACTTTTGCAGTTTTTAAGCCCTGTGCCATACTGTAATGCCCAATGAGAAATTGATACATTTCACAAAATATATCCTCAAGAATCTATAAATATTTTAATGATTTTTCTCAAAGGATGAAATAAAGATTCTCCTTCGTTAGGTGTTTGATTATTCGGTGAGACGTTCAATAAAGGATTTTAGTTCTTTTTCAGTACATACACTAACTTTTTTTGTTAGTTTCGCCTCTTTAATACAATTTTTAATTGAATTAAAATGATTCATAAATTCCCCCTTATCCCATCCATAATTACTTTTTTTACACCCTTCAATAGAAAATATAAGGAAGTTACGCTTAGCCCCCAATAGTATGAAATTAAATAGACTTCCTTTATAGTGTTTTCTTGTCCTATAACTTGCTTCAATCTCAAAAGCATATACGGGTTTATCATTCTTTAGCCAGACTTGGTCAATTCTCCCACACTTGTTTTTTGTGTAATACTCTCTTTCTGAAGTAAATCCCTTAAGTTTTGCCCATTTTTCTAACTTTCTTTGATATTTTTCTATGATATCCTTTAGTGGTCTCGGTTTCATATTATTTTCTAAAGGTTACGAAGCCCTCTCTTGAATATAATTTTAAGGAGGATTTGTATATTTATCCACGGCTTCGTGTAATTCTTTTTTATTATGAACAATTGTAACATCTTCTTCTTTTCCTTTTACAACCCACGCCACATACTTATCTTCCTTCTTATAAAACCCATATATTCTTACTGCCTTTGTTTTATTTATCTCCATTAATTACACCCCCATTCTTTTTATCCTACTGCCTCTGCCCCGTATTTATGCCAAGCCAAAAGTCCTCAGATCAGATAACACCTTGATTAACTACTCCACAAAAACCCGTAAATCCTCTATCTCGAAGTCTGCTTTTGGAACAATTTTTATGAAATTTGAACCACGAAGAACAAAGTCAGTTATATCTACACTATATGCCCTCTCACTTGTATCAAACTGAACTTCAAACTCATTGATTGCTATAGAGGCTTTGTGTCTTTTGTTTTCTGCAAAACGAAGTGCTAAGACAATTCCCCTAGCATCACACGTATCAAGACAGTAGTTAAGGCATGTGTTGAAACAGGCACCGGTATTACAGTCTAGATTACAATTGTCTATGCAATCCTCTCTACATTGATCAACTATACCAAAAAAAGTTTCATCGTTAATTTCAAAATTATACTTTGGAAAAAAGGGGGTTGCCAAGTCTAGAAGGAGTTCTATATTATCAATAACATAATCTCCTTTATCAATATTGAATTCAATTCTATTTGTTCCAGCTTCGAAAAACGTTTTTGATATTTCAATGCGCTGCTCGCCAGCATCACAGAACACATGGTCATCGTGTATGGCCCGCCCGTTAATGGTCACTTTTATTGAACCTTCTTCTCCTTCGGCCAATGAGCGGCAATTGACAAAGTAGAATAGGTTTGCCCGTTGTAACCCTGTCCTCTCTGCAGCAGTCAATTCTATAACACGTGTTGCTTTTCGATTCTCGAGGGAGGTTGTTTTTCTCAATTCAAGGTTGGTAAGGCTGTATTGATTACCAAAAAAACTGCTCTTGAGTAATTCGAACTCAATTTGATTTTGATTTTGTAAAAATGTACCTGGCAAGGTTATTGGAAGGTTTCTCTGGCTGATATCCCCTTCAAATACAACGTTGTTATTCAGTTTAACCGAGATGCCACCACTTCCTTCAGAAATAAAAAAGAATAAATTTGCGTCTGATGCCTTTTGTGCATCAGAGAGTGTGAAAAATATTTTTTTGGGGTTGTTTGAGAAGAGTGACTTGCGTATCAAAAGTGTGTTTGCCAAGGTTGTTCTGCCTTGCTCTTCGCGCACAAAAAGACTTAATGGATTGAGGCGCACAGGCACAGCATCTGCACTTCTTGCAAAAACCATTCCTGGAGAAACAGAAAGCAATGTCTTTCCTGACGGTGTGACACCAAAAGTCGTACCTGTTCTATTCGCACTGGTGAAACTTTCTCCGAGAATACGCTCCCTTTCTTCAGGAGCGACGATCAAGACATATACAAGAATGAAAAGTGCCAGTAAGAGGATAAATGTAGCTATTGCTGCAGGGTCTGATTGACCCCTCCTCTTTTTCATAAATCGCTACATAAAATCTATCTATTTAAACTTTTCCAACCAAATAAGAGCTAGAGAGCGTAGCGTGCGTATGCCAAGAAACGTGGCTCCCGTAAAAGCAACTTGAAAAGAAATTTGGATGGAAAATCCCTATCATAGGTTTCTATAACCTCTCGAACTCTCTCTTTTTTGAAAAGGGATGTTAAGCGGTCATATTCTTCAGAAGGAAACTTGTTCATTATCCTGCGTATCTGAAGATTAAGCCACAAGTCTTTTCCAACAATTTTTCTCCAGTTTTTATCATACTGCATCGGATCTTTCGCATATGCCTGTGCTGCAAGAAGACCTGGAACAATTCCTCCGAAGGTTGTTGCTTTTACCTGCGTTGCTGCATCCCCTATAAGGGCTATATTTTCAAGTTGAGTTTTCAGATGAGGATTATATACTGGAATCATTCCTGACTGGTATTGGATTATGTGTGCTTTTTTATACATCAGAAGCGCCTTAAATTGTCTGAGAGCATCTTTATATGCACAGATCCCTATGCGTCCGGTGTTTTCATCCTCTGGAACATACCATCCGAACGCGCCCTTATCTAAAAATATCTCCATGATATCAGGGTCAGATATTGCACTTACCCTTGCCTGCACTCCAGCAATATATTCTCTTTCTCCGAACAACCCTGCAGACTTTGCCACAGAAGAAAAGGGCCCGTCTGCACCAACAAGAAAATCTGTTGTCTCGGTTTCATTACCCACTTTTATTTTAATCCCATCTTTAGTCTGCTGCAAACCTGTAAAGCGTGAGTTCAGCCTATAATGTACGCCCGATTCTTTTGCTTTTTCTGCAATGAAAGCGTCAAACTTTGCACGGTCAAGGATAAGATCCTTCTTTTTCAGGTTAATATCTAAGATGATCTTATTTGGAGATATAATCCTGAACGTGCTTATTTTGTTTACCACAACCTCTTCTTCTATCTTAAGTATGCTATGAACTGAATCTGTAAGAATCCCTGTGCACTGAACTGGCTGACCGATTTTAGCGTGCTCTTCATGTACCTCTACATCTTCACCTTTTTTAGCAAGAAGATAGGCAAGATAGTTTCCTGCAGGTCCAGCACCGATGACAGTAAACATAGTGAGCCTATACAATTTCCATTTAATAAGACTTCTGGCTATGCTTTAAAAAAGTATTTAAATAGTGCTCCTTTTTTCTCTTCATGGACATTCTTCAAGGACTCCGAGATGTAGGCCGTCTCAAGAATATAGCAGGTGTTCTTTTCAAGCACGGTTTGTTGTCTGAGCTTGAGGGCTTGGAATTGAAAAGATATCTTTCATTTAGCAAACGCGTACAAGCCCCTCCAAAAAGTAATACCCCCGGATCCCTTCCAGAAAGGATACGCCTTTCTTTTGAGGAACTTGGTGGGGCTTTTGTCAAATTGGGGCAACTCTTGAGTTTACGCCCTGACCTTCTCCCACAACCTTACATTGAAGAATTCAAGAAGCTCCAAGACCACGTTCCTCCTTTTCCGTATCAGCATGTAAAAACAATTATTGAAAGGGAATTTCATGACAAACTTTTGAATATATTTTCCAGTTTCGAGAAGACACCTATTGCCTCTGCATCAATAGGACAAGTTCATCAGGCTACTCTTGCTGACGGAACCAGTGTTGCTGTAAAAGTACAGCGACCAGACATCGGACAAATTTTTCAGGAGGATATTGACCTTCTTTATTACCTTGCACGCCTAATTGACAGGAAAATACCTGCTACAAGACAGTATGACCTTGTACGCATTGTAAAGGAATTTGAACGTTATACAAAAAAAGAACTAAACTATATGGAAGAAGGGCGCAATATTGACCGATTTTTAAAGCTCTTTGCGAATGAAAAGAAAATAAAAATTCCTAAAGTTTACTGGAATCGTACAACTTCCCGCGTCCTAACAATGGAATTTATTGATGGTGTCAAAGTCGGAGAAGTCAAAGAGTTTTCAAAATTCAACACGTCACCTCTTAGCGTGGCCAAGATAGTTACAAACAGCATATTGCATCAGATTTTTGTTTTTGGTTTTTTCCATGCAGATCCGCATCCTGGAAATGTATTTGTTCTTCCAAACGGGAAAGTTGCCTTTCTTGATTTTGGTATTGTTGGCAGCCTTGATGCTGCCATGCAGGAGAAAGTTGAACTGCTCCTTGTTGGGCTTATCAAACCAGACCGTGACCTCTTTATTCAAAGTCTTATTGATGTTGGCATTGTTCCTGAAAATACCGATGTTCAGAAACTTCGCGTTGACCTTAAGATATCCCTTGAAACATACTATAATCGCGAAGTTAGAGAGATTAATATGCAGGAATTTTTTAACACAATATTCCATCTTTCCCGCGAATATGGAATGCATTTTCCAGTTGATTTTGTTCTTCTTGTAAAGAGTATCCTTACTCTCGAGGGGCTTGACCGCGAACTTTATCCCAAGTACAACCTTGTTGAAGCCTGCAAACCCCACATTCAGGAAGTGATGAAGAACAGGTTAAGTGCCAGACGCATTGTTCGCTCGTGGAAAGAAAACTTGTTTATGTTTCAACAAAATCTCCAACACATTCCAAGAGACCTTCGCCAAGCACTTGCGGTTCTCAAGACAGGCAAACTTAAGGTAGATATAGAAGATAGAGACATACAAAGGTTTGCGCTCGAAATTGACCGCTCAAGCAACAGGATCGTATTTGGACTAATTATTGCAGCACTTGTTGTTGCTTCCGCCCTCATTATGCTTGCACAGCTCCCACCCTACTTCGTAGGTGTGCCTTTAATCGGTGTGCTTTTTCTGGCTATTGCGGTATTTCTTAGCATAGTACTCATCATTTCAATTTATCGTGAAAAAGGAGGTGTAGTCTAAATGACAAAAAAACGACGTGCTGTTCGCACTGGCAAAAAGGTTGGTATTATCGCCACACGCGTTGCAGCAAAAGGAGTAAAAAAGGCTGTCCGCCTAACAGAGGGTGCAGCAAAACGAGTTGTAAAAATATCACTGGACCACAAGCAACAACTCAAAGAAGAAGTGAAACGTGAGGTCAAGCGAGGCGTGAAGGAAATCCTGCGAGCTTCTCTCAAAGAAGTCAGGAGAGTTGCAAGGCAGGTCCTTTTGCAGGAGCGGAAGGGAAGCAAAACAAAGAAAAGAAGCGGCAAGAGAAAGCGAAAGTAAAGAATGCAGGAAGCATATATTCTAGGCGGCCTTACTTTTTTTTCACTTGGGGCTGCTTCGCTTTTTGATTTGCGTACAAAGGAGATTCCTGACTGGCTTAGTTACGGCTTTCTATTTAGCGTTCTTGGAATCAAGTTTATTGCCTTTCTTTTAGACAAACCTTTCTCTTACTTCTTATGGGGCCTGGTTGGGCTTGCAACCTCTGTGCCATTGGGCTTATTTCTTTACTACACCAAGCAATGGGGTGGCGGCGATGCTAAACTCCTTTTTGGAATTGGTGTTGTCCTCTTTTCTTCTTTAGCAGGATTTAGGATGCTTGGAAAATTTCTTCTCGGTGTAATTTTTATCGGTGCTGCTTATGGGGTTTTATGGGTTGTAATCTTTTGTATCCGTGAACGACCACAAGTCTCTTTAAAGGTCCGACAATCATTTCGGGAAAAGGGATTGATTCTTCTCATACCTCTTCTTGCCGGTATTGTAGTATCCGGCCTTGGATTTTTTATAGGAGATCCTACCTTTCTTTTTGCCGGGATTGTTCTAAGCCTTTTTACAATCCTTTTTGCACTTCTTATCTTCATCAAGATTGTTGAACAAATCGGCCTTGTTAAAAAAATACCAGTCTCAAAACTCATACCAGGAGACTGGATTGCAGAAGATGTTACTGTTCATGGTAAAATCTTATATCGAAAGCGAAGCCCAGGGGTGAGCCCAGAGCAAATTGCAGCTTTACGGCGAGCACACGTTCGGGCAGTGCTTGTTAAAGAAGGAATTCCTTTTGTGCCTGTACTATTTTTTTCCTATTTATTATTAATATTTTTTGGCCCAGCTTTACCTTTTTAGGGAATGCGCTCTTTTTCTTCTGTATCTCTCATGGAGACCGGTTCTATTTTCTTTGGGTTTTCCAGTACAACTTTATTTTTTATCTTATTTTGCATTTCAAGAAAATCTTTCTGCTCAAGCCTTGGAATAATGTGGACCCCTGCATGAGGGACGACTTGACCTGCAGACTGGCCACTTTGAACCAGAAGATTTGTCCCTTTGGCTTGTGTTGCTTCATAGATAACCTTGGAAAGTTTTGTTGCAACAGTAAATAATCTGATTTGCGCTTCTTGGGGGAGCAGGCTTATAATCTGATAATGAGATTTTGAGAAAAGGATTGTGTGCCCCCTTGTCGCGGGGTTTATATCCAAAACAGCAATGAGACTTTCATCTTCATAGATTTTATACGCACTTAGCGCACCTTTTGCAATAGCGCAGAAAACACATTGCTGAGTCTTCAGCTCTTCAAGCTCTTCGGGGGGAATATTTGAAAGTATTTC
>JAGVYI010000003.1 GCA_018303365.1 Candidatus Woesearchaeota archaeon | reverse complement strand
GCTGATAACCTCTTTGTTTTCTGATTGAAAGTAGAATATTGTCTTTTTTTGGTCAAGACCAAGTGCAACATATGCCGGAACATGAAATTCAAGTGCCATTTTCTTTGCTTCTTCAATAGAAATTCCGCGTGCAGCTGCAGCTTCAAGATCAGCTATAACAACATAAGCCTTTGCACCATGCTCCTGAAAATAGCTGATGTTTTCAATCACCATCTTGTTTCCAAGGTGAATCCGCTCAGCACTAGGCATTATCCCGGAAAGAGCATAGTATGGTTTTTTCTTTTTGATTGCAGTCAATATAGGAGAAATATCCCTGCTTGCAAATACAATACCTCTTCTCATAATCCTATTCGGAGAAGGAAAACCGGAAGAATTGAAAGTTTCAAGCCCAAATTCTTTTATAAGTTTGTTATAATCCTCAACAAGGACAGAGCCCCAAGGGTCAATTATTTTAGCCACATTCAAAAATGAAAGTGTCTTATTTATATAGTTTTTTAAAAGCCGGTGGACTTGAAGCTCAAATATTGGATAATTCTCATTTTTTAGTAAGCTTAATTGTGTTAAAAAATTAAGGCTTGATGACTCTAAAGTTAAACAGGTGATGCAAAGTTATCGGGCTTATCATATAACTTTTAAAAAATAGGAGCGTGCCTTTCCCAACTACCAATGCGAGGCTCAAAATCACTACGCCTTGCAGGTTCTTAGCTTCGCCCTAAGATATTTACTAAGGGTTCATAAGTTATTAGAAATTTAAAAATAGCAAAAATATCAAGATAAATCTTTTAGTTTAGCTACCAAACCGTCAAAAACTTTTTTCTTCTTGACAGCAGATAAAGAAAATAAAGATTTTTCAATCATAGCTGATGAGATGGTAAATATGTAATTCAATTTTATAATGCATTCTTTGATAGCCCCATCTTTTTTAGTCAAAGTTATCCCTTCCATTTTAGTATTACTTGTTATTCCTGCTACAACAACATTATCATACTCTTCAAACAATATCAAAGCGGGTCTTTTCTTGACATCAAAAGTATCTGTAAACTGGATTTTAGCCAAGATTACATCTCCTGCTTTACGCATTTTCCCACCCCTCATCAGCACCGTTATCCCACAATTCTTTCATCTTGCCTTGTTGTATCTTATGTAAAAATTCATCATATTGGTTTCTTTTTTTTACATTCTTAAATACCAGAATCATATCCCTAATTAATTCGCTGTAGGTCTGTCTAGAGTATTCTTTTACTTCTTTAAGCGAATCTACAAGCGATTTATCTAATTGAATTGTTGTAGTAGCCATTATATATCACTTATAGTAAGCATATAGTTGATTATATATAAATCTTTCTATTTATTGGGTCGTTAAGTCTGTTGGATATGGGTGTTGGGTGAAAGACCAAATAACCATTCAAATTTTGTTAAAGTAGATTGCTTCAGAAATGGTGAAGTTAATTCAGAACCACACAATATCTCTTTTAATCTAGAAAGTTCAGATTGTATTTCTCCATTAGCACTTTGGGAAGCCCGTCCCCCAACCCTTCCAGTATATTCTAACTCTACTTGACTTAAACTGTCTGTGGTGGTATAGGAATAGGACTTATCAACAACAACTTGATAAACCCGGTTAGAACCTTGATTCAAAACCCAAAATGCCTTCTTTATTCTATACAGTTTTCCGACTATTTCCCCAAAATCTTCTCTAAGGTCTTCAGGAGAACTAAATTTGCGAAATTTTGTTCTAGATTCTTTTCTTACTAAAACACCACCCCCACTTTCAACATCACTTTTCTTGGAAACTTTGAACACATCCCCTGCATATGTTACTTTGTAATTTTCGTGCCTATTCCGGTAATAAACATTAATAGCCCCATTTTCATCAGAATATGTGTAGCCGGGGCTTATAACAAACCCGCCTTGTTTGGCTTCAAGAATATGTCTTAATAATAAGAACATAGTGCTAGGGTCTATCCTATCGACATCAAATTTTACCTCATATTCCTGATTGGGAACCTCATTGATTAAAGGAAGTTTATCAGCAACACCCGACCTTCTACGTAGAGAAAGTTTATTGAAAGAAGAGCATTTTTTAGATATGGTTGGCAAAGCCCCTTCACGGTCTAACTCTCCTAAGACCCTTTCTAGATCACCCCTTTTCGCTAGGTCGTTTAATTTGAGTTCAATTATTACAATATCCTCTTTAGCCATTTTCGAGGCTTCAAGACCACCATCAAAGGAGAAATAGCTTAAGTCTTTATCCACCGTAATTCGGATGCCATCTTCACCATTCAAAACGAAATGTCTTCTATGATACTGTGTTGCAACCTGTGGTTGAAGTCTTACATTTTGGAATAAGCCTGCAATATTTGGGGGGCAGTCTAGTAATGCCGATAGACTTAACTCATTGAACCTTTGTAATGCCTCCACACCAGAAAGATTATCTCTTCTCTTCTGTCTCAGAAATCTTTTTCCTTTATAAAAACTGGACTTTTCTTCAAATATATACTGTTCATCCAAAGATAATCTAATAGAATCTAAAGAAGACCGAGAATATCTTCTTAGTTTTAACGAGGTCTGAAATGGCAACGAAAAGCGGTCGTTATTGAAATAAATCGTTTGTGTGTAAGGCCTAGCAGAATATTCTATTTCTTTGTACCCTCTTTCCTTCAAAAAAGAGGTAAACCTATCAACCCAATCAGGAAAAATAACCCTTCTTATTTCTTCTCTCATATTATTCCAATAACAAAGAATTTAATCTGTTGTATATATAAATGTTGCTACTGGGTAATAACTGTGGGTAGAATCAAAAGTAGACTGAACATCTTGTAACTAAATCAAGCCAATAATAAGCAGGACTCAACAAAACTTACTAACATAGCTTATTTATCAATGCATTTATAATTAAGTAACTTTTAGGTCTTATTATGGTAGAATCAGTACTGCGCGGCGATATTGAATATATTATCCATTGTGATGAAAAAGGAAGGATAATTGGTCCAATTTCTAAAACCCATGCTCATCTATCGGGAGTCAGGGAGACCTTAACTCACTACTCGACATGGTCAATGATTTTTAACCCAGAATCAGGAAAATACGGTATTCAGTTAAAGAATCAAAAAAAACACGATAAATTTGGAGCAGGAAAATGGGATATGGGCGCAGCAGGTCATAACTGTTACATTAGAAATAAAAAAGGATACAAACCAATGGGTTTTAAAGAAACATTAATAAAAGAAGTTGACGAGGAGATTGGGATTAATTTGAGGTTATAGATTCCATAGATAGGTTTGTAAAACTCTCAAAAACAAAAAAACCAATAGCTGTTATATTTGAAAAATTCTATTACAAAACAAAAATAGATAATGAATTTGTTGGTCTTGCGTTTATATTAACTCCAACAACAAACTTAGAATTCAAAGATAACGAAGTTATAGCCTTTAAATGGCTCAACCCAAAAGAGATTAAAAAATATCTTAAAGAGAAAACCGATTATTGTGCCCCTTTACCTATTGTTTTCAAGAAAGCTGAAAGGTTTAGGAAGAAGTTTCTTTTCAAATAATTCAAATTAAAAAAAGAGGACTGTTTGTTTTTGCATATTCTAAATACACCCTAACAATTATTAGTACATGGTAAGACTTAAATATCATAAAATGAATTTCTTTTATATTATGGAAAAAGACATAGTATATATAATAATGGCACATGGGCAGTCTGAAGGAGTAAAGTCTGTTAGGCGTTGGGACCATAAAACTCCATATAGCATTCACCCAATATGGTGTGCTACAATGCTATTGCACGAAACATCCTTACCGGAAGATCTGAGACAAGACGGTTCTCTGGCTTTGCTTTACCATGATATTCTCGAAGATACACCCTTCCCTTTGCCTTGTTGGTTGTCTGAGAGGGTCTTGGGTTTAGTAAATGAAATGACATTTAGAAGTTTTCAAGATGAAATTGAAATGATTTGGGGTAGATCAAAAGAGGCAAGGTTACTTAAATTATACGATAAAACAAGCAACCTGTTGGATGGGGCGTGGATGGAAGTAGAAAAGATGGGAAAATATACCAATCATACTTCTAAGTTATGTGAAGATGTAGAAAGAAACTATGGAGAACTGAACATAACCAAAGTCGTAAGAGCTATTATTTAATACATCTCGTCTAATGTTCTCATTAAAGCCTCTTTTCTATTTTTACTTTTTCTTATCGGGCTACTACAAACAAGTAAATCTGCACCATTTTTAACAGCATCTCTTACATAGGTTTCTTGTTTTTGATAATTTGAAATATTATTTTCCATTTTAAAAACCGAAAGTTTTAAATAATAATGTATATAATTAGATACATATGTATCAAAATAGAAACAGGGAATTGGAGATAATTTCTTTATTTAGAGGGAACTATCAATTAAGGTTCTATTTAAGAGAAATAAGCAGGCTTTCTAAAATTCCTCTAAAAACTTGTCAGAATTTACTAACGTCTTTAGAAGAAATCAAAGTTCTTAAATCTAAAACAGAGGGAAAAAATAAATATTTTTATCTGAACCTTGGAAATATAAAAACCAAATCATATTTATTACAGACTGAAATTTACCAAACCGATGTTTTTACTGAAAGATATTCCCAATTTAAGATGTTTTTAAAATCTTTAAAAACAACTGTTCCAATAATTATTTTTGGAAGTTTTTCCAAATTTACATCAGACAAAAACTCAGATTTGGATATAGTTGTTATTTCAGATAAAAAATTAGGGCTGCCCTTTGGTCTACTGCCTTTTAAACCTCACCAAGTTAACCTCACCGAAAAAACTTTTTTAAAAGCACTTAAAGAACAAGAAGATTTAATAAAGGAAATTGAAGAAAACCATATAATTTTGAATAATCATTCATTTTATGTAAACACGATGTGGGGGCAATATGGAAAATAAAAGACTAAGATGGTGTTTTAAGATAAAAGACGGTTTGAAAATAGTTGAACCAAATGAAAGACTCTCAAAATCTTACCTTGAACAAGCGAAATCCTCTTTATTAAGGGCTAAAAAAAATTTTGATGATAAAGACCTGCTTTGGACAACAGTAGCAATTTATTATGCAGAATATTATGCTCTTTATTCTTTTCTTCAGAGAATTGGGGTAAAATGTGAAAACCATTCTTGTTCTATTCTTGCTGTAGGTTTACTTTTAGGGACAGAAAAGACCAAAATTATTAATGAACATAAAGACAAAAGAATTGATGCCCAATATTATATAAAAGTAGGTCAAGAGAATAAAGTTAAAGGCATGCTCGCAGAAGCACAAAACTTTATCTCAGATTTTAATGAATTAGTATCTAATCTTCCTGATAAAGAAATTAAAGAATATAGAGCTAAAATTTCTTCTTTTTAGAAAAAAGAAGCAAAAATGGTGACGACGCCACGAATTGGATTATAGGGTTTTAGCAGGAATTATTTAATACATCTCGTCTAATGTTCTCACCAAAGCCTCTTTTCTATCTTTACTTTTTCTTATCGGGCTACTACAAACCAGCAAATCTGCGCCATTCTTAACCGCATCTCTTACATAGGTTTCTTGCTCTTGATAATTATCCCCTGTTTTACCATACCAACTAGGTCTAACAGCAGGAATAAGTTTCTGAATCTCTAAATCAGCAACTTCTTTTAGCATACTTCCAGGTAAAATAATCCCATGGCATCCAGCATTATAAGCAATTTCGGCGTCTTTTCTTACCGTTTCCCTTAAAGAACCACCCCTCATTACTCGACAATAATCATCATTGTAATGAGTTAGAACCGTAATACCTAAGACCTTAATATTGGTGCCAGAAACACAGTCAACAACTCTTCTGAGAAAATCATCTGTAGCCATTGCATAAACATTAAAATACTCTGCCCCATGAGTAATTTTTAAACAATCGGCAACAGAAGACATAGTTCTTTTCCCGTTCCACATCTTTAAATCTGCAAACGTAGGTTTCCCCAATCTAGCAACCCTTGCCAAAGGTCTAGTGTCACCAAGTAGAGCACAATTAATATAGAAATCCAAATTTAATTTAAATCCAAAATCATTCCTATCAACTTCAGCCAATTCTTCAGCAAATTCAGCAACTTGGCTAGGGTTTTCGTAATCAAGTCCAACAAATAGAAATGGTTGTTTATTCATCCTTTTGGTACCTCATAGCCCCTGTCCAATTGCCATCCAACAGGGTCAGCTAGAAAGTCTCTGAAATCCTGTACAAGTTCTCTTTTAAACCTACCAGTAGTCTCTGCAACAGCTAATAATTCTGCTAGTCCTATCAAATGTGTTAAACCTACTCCAGTGCGGTTCAACAATTCTGTCGCCCTAGGGTTTTCATAACTTAAAATAGTTGCAGCAACATCAGCACGATAACCTTTTCCTCTTAGAACCATTGCTGAATTTGTAGTTGTTTGGGCAAAGTTAACTAACTCCTCAAATACAAGCCCCTTGTCTCCTACATTAATTAAGGGGTTATTCATATCACCTGTTACCTGCTCCTTATGGCCACCAACCTTCCTTGTTTCTCTTACATATACATAAGGAAATTCTATCCCAGTTAACTTTTCTAAATCATTTCTTAGCTGCCATCCTGGAACCATCCCCCCGGTAGCATTTCCAGCAATAAAATCAAAATTAATATCCTCGGCCAATTTCAAAGCCAATTGAGTTGTTAAATAATTTAGAACAGGGGGTTGCCCAACAAGTCCCTTTATCATCACATATCCAGGACCGCGATTTCCAGAACTATAGACAAAAGGCTCTTCTCCACCACCAACGTCCCTGATATCCAAACCACCAGCATCAATGATTACAGCACCAATCTTCTCTAATGTATCAACTATTTTGATCGCCTACAATTAATTTTTTCAGAAGAAATATAAACCTTTATATATGCTTTTATCATACAAACTATATTTTATTACTATGATGTCCTAAGAGAATCAATAAGCTCTTCTACATTCTCAAACAAAGTGCATTTTCCATCAAAACAATCCTGAAATCCAGAATCACGAATTTGTATACTATTTATAGACAGTTTATCCCACTGGATTTTTGAAGGAGTATGAATAATGTGAAATTCCCCATTACGAACAGCAGTTGCTAAATTATAAAAGTCGTGCTCAAGCGGTTGCAGGTAATCTCCTTTATCATATTCCTCTCCAAGAATAATCTTTGTACGAACGCTCGCAAGTTCGAAAAGCGATACACTCGACGGTGTAGGATGGTCAAAATCTTTGGCAGGAACTCTAATAAAATCTTTGCTAAATCCTTCATACAAGCAATTATCATAAAACTTTTGCATTCTGGAAAAAAGCAAACGAATGGTCTCAAGATGTTCTCCAGTCTCTTCATAAATATATGTTGCAAAAAGAAGAAGGCTTGCAACATCCTCTAAAAATTCATTTTGCTGAACCTCTCCATCAAGTGAACTGTGGAAAACAACCCCCCCAATAAAGTGTTTTTTAGAGAGTTCAATAAAAACCTTTTGCGCCCTGAAAAGAAAAGTCTTATCTCCAAGAAAGCGAAAGGCATGTATAAGGCCGATTCCAGCAAGGCAGTTCCAGCTTGTAACAATCTTTCTGTCAACAAATGGCTGCTCTCTTTTCTTTCGCTCTAATAGCAGCTTTTCTTCAATTTCTGGTAAAAATTTATTCTGTTTTTTTAATAAATGATATCTGCCTTCAAATAAGTAAAGAGAATAAACCCTAGAAAAATCAGAAAACCCATCACTTCCAAGAACATTTTCTAGTTCTTCTTTTGACCAAAGATATGTCTTTCCTTCTTCATGGTCTGTATCAGCGTCATGCGCGGAATAAAAAAGGCCATCAGATTCGAAAGTCTCAATAAGGCAGGAGATAATCCCTTCTGCAACAGTCTTATAAGAATCATTCTTAAAAACCTTATAGGCACTGCTATAAGCCCAAAGCAGCATTGCCTGGTCATAGAGCATCTTCTCAAAATGGGGAATCTGCCATTCCCTGTCAACACAGTAGCGATAAAATCCACCCTGAAGATAATCACAAAGTCCGCGAAAAGCAATTCTATCTAGTGTCTTTTCAAGGATACTTCCTATGCGCTTATCTTTTGTTTTTTCATAAAAGAAAATAAGAAAAAGAAGGCTATTATGCGGAGGAAATTTCAATCCATAACCAAAGCCACCATATTCACTGTCAAAATGCTCCAAAAATGAATTAATAATTTTATCTTCATCTACTTTGTTTGATTGCGGTCTTGGCAAGTGATATTCACTGATATTTTCTTTATTTTTTGAATAGTGGTCCTTGGCAGATTCTAAAACTGAGAGAAAACCAGGAAACCCATGACTAGGGTGTAAGGGAATATAAGTTGCTGCGAAAAACGGTTTAAGGTCTGGAGTAAGAATTACATTCAGTGGCCATCCCCCGCCTCCTTGGGATTGAACAAGAAAACTCATTAGGTACTGGTCAATATCAGGGCGCTGCTCGCGGTCAACTTTTATAGAGACGAAGTTTTCATTCAGGAATGCAGCAACGCCTTTGTCTTCAAAAGCCTCATGGGCCATCACATGGCACCAGTGGCAGGTTGCGTATCCTACAGAAACAAAAAGGGGTTTACTTTGTTCTTCGGCATATTCGGTTGTTTCGTAAGACCACTCCTGCCAGTAAATAGGGTTGTCCTTGTGCTGCAAAAGGTAAGGCGAGGTTGCTTTATCAAGGTTATTTCGTAAGAAGTTTACCATAAAAAATAAGAGAAAGAAGACTTTATATAATCTGTGAAAACTCTGGTAAGCAAAATGGCAATGTCACAAATAAGGCTAAAAAAGATTATAATGGGTCTTTATGAAGAACACAAGGGTGACTTAAGGAAAGTACAACGTACACTTGAAACCGAATGTGGGATAGATATGGAGTATGATTCTTTAAGAGGTAAATTTTATCATATGGGTTTAAAATCAGTTACACCAAGCGTACGTTATAGGGAAGATATTCTTGCTGTATATAAATTAAACGGAGGAAGTGCTGCGAAAGCGCAGAGGCAGCTTGAAGAAAAAGGAATCAGTCTTAGTGTAACAACGATAATGAAATGTTGGAAAAAAGAAGGTTTAAAGATAGCCCCGCATGGAGGAAGAAGAGTCAGCTTAGTCGGATTAAGAGGTGCACTAAATGACGATGAAATTAAAATGGTTATGCAATCATATAAGGACTATAATGGTTGTGTTTCTTGTGCAGAAAGATACGGGCCTTTCTCAATAAAGACCTATAAGAAATACTGGAGACTACACGGCCTTCAAATACAACCCCATAATAACCACAAAGACAACCTCGAAGATAGATTATGATGAAATCTTTATTTTCTATTCCTTAAAAAACAAGAAGCAACATAAAGGGCAACAAGCAGGATAAATATAACAAAGTAACTAATTCCGCTATTGCCAGATGAAGATGAAACAGCAAAGCCAGTTATGCTTGGGTTAGCTATGTATAAAAAGCCAAAAACAAGAAAGATTGCAGCTATTGCTACCAAGGCTTCTAAAGCATCTAGAGTCTTTCGATAATTTTCACCAATGTTCCTTCTCTTTTCTCCATATAATTTATCATATTGTCGAGCTGAAATTTGCTTATGAGTATACAATTCTCTAAGTTCGGCTAAAGCCCCCCTTCCAGTTTCCAATATTCCATATAACCTTTCAGTTAGGCCAGCAGCGTGATGAACACGCGATTGCTCATCTTGATATTCTAGGGTTCTTCGGGCCTGCCTTTTTGTACTTCCTATGTGTTTTCCAACAATTCTTCGAACACCCTCTTTAGGAGGGGCAAGGCTAGACTCGCTTATAGTCATAGATTAAATAATCTTAAGGTGCTATATAAATATTTTTATTTGATAAGTTAAGTGATAATTGGTAGACAACCTTTGTTCATATTTCTTAAGTATATTCAAAAGAAATGCGGGGAACAGGATTTGAACCTGCGTAGGCACTAAGCCAGTGGATATCTCACAAGAGATAATCAGGTTCACATAATTGGCCTTGAGTCCACCCCGTTTGGCCGCTCCGGCATCCCCGCATAAAAATGGGCAAAAAAGGCAATATATAAAGATTCGTATCCAAACACTTTTAAACAAAAAATAGAGAAACAATTTATGCAAAAAACAGCAGTAATAACTGGTGCATCAAGCGGCATTGGAAGGGAGCTTGCATCTCTATTGTCAAAAAAAGGCTACAATCTAGCTCTTCTGGCAAGAAGAAAAGACAGGCTAAATAAACTAAAAGAAGAAATAAAAGGACCAAAGGTAGAAACCTATGTCTGTGATGTATCAAAAAAACAGGAAGTAAAAAAGGTTGCAGCAAAAATAATAAAAGATTTTCAAAAAATTGACCTTCTCATAAACAACGCTGGATTTGGAATATACAATTCAATAGAAGAAACCACGATAGAAGATTATGAAGGCTTAATCAGGACAAATTACTTTGGAACTGTATACATGACAAAAAATATTCTTCCAATCTTACTAAAGCAAAGAAAAGGCCACATTATTAATATTGCTTCGGTTGCAGGAAAAAGCGGTTTTCCTTTAACATCTGCCTACAACGCATCAAAGTTTGCAGTAGCTGGGTTTACAGAGGCCATTTACTATGATCTTAAGCCAAAGGGAATAGCAGTGACCCTTGTCTGCCCAAGCGCAACAAGAACAGAGTTCTACAATCACCCTTCATGGAGCAAGTTTCCTCATGAAGACAGGCATAAACACATTATGGGGGCAAAAGAAGTGGCAGAGGAAATAATAAAGGCAATAAAAAACAAAAGCCCGGAAATTATCATTCCAAGGCGTTCAAAATATATTCTAAAAGGAAAAGCAGTCCTGCCAAACCTATATAGAAAGGCAGCAGAGCGTATGAAACGTTAGCGAAACCTTATTAAAAACAAAAAACAAAAGCAGTCCTGGCAGGCTAGACTGGGAATTTGGCCTTATTCCTGTAACCGCAAATAGGCCTCATGGCGGAGTTGAAGCAACCGGGCGATGCCTATTGCTTTTGTGAGTCCTGATTTGGACGACGATGTCTTGTCCCATATGGTCGCAAGCAAGGGAAACCGGGTCAGGCCTTGACGGGAGCAGCCCTAACTTTTGTTGGTGGCGCTTATGGGGTTTCAGGGCTGAGGAAGAATCAGGGTAGCCCACATTGGTGGTAGGCCCCAACTGGTTGCATGCCTGCCATATTTATCCAACCTTGAATAAATCATTCTCAACGCGGTCAAGAATCTCACCAAAGTTTTGCAAAATAAGCCCATACATTCGGTCAATAACAAGCTCATAAATAGCTTCTTTAAGTGGCCCGGTGCAGTGGTTAAGAATATCTTCAACCTCTTCAAAAGAGCCTTCTTTGAGCCTTTCGCTAGGAATAGAGCACGACATGGACTTGCCTTCAAATTTATCAATAAGTTGTACAGGAGTCCCGGCGGCCATCTTTTCTAGGGTGACTGTTATCCTGCACGAGTCGCCACGAAACCCATGGATTGTATACCTATAAAAATTGCTGTCTTGGATTGTTTGGAACTTTGCAGGCTCGCAAGCAGAAAATGAGGCATTAAAGCAGGTTCGGTCATCCACGCAGTTTTTCTTGAAAAAATATCCGCTAAAAAAAACAAGCCAGACAAGACTTATAGCAATAAGAACAAGAAGTCCAAAACGAATCCAAGAGAAATAACGAATTACTCGCTTTGTACGGCGCATCAAAAATAAAGAAAAAAGATTCTTTATTAACCTTTTGGAGTGTTTATAAGTCTGAGCCAACAAAAATTGTTGCTTTGGTGTCAGAAGGGCGAATCCGCGAACTCATTCCAACAACATAGCGCACATTGGAGTGGTCTGCTGCAACCGCAATATCCTTGTCAATAGTGCCGTCAAAAACAACAGCATAAGCAGATTTGACATTCTTCATAGTAGAAGCAAGTTCGGTTGTTGGAACCTTTCCAAGGACTTTTAAGCCC
The DNA here is from genome assembly GCA_018303365.1 of Candidatus Woesearchaeota archaeon. GTDB lineage: Archaea > Nanobdellota > Nanobdellia > SCGC-AAA011-G17 > JACPNG01 > JAGVYI01. The sequence goes on along the minus strand of JAGVYI010000003.1, from coordinate 2,744 downwards.
TCATCAAGAACATATGCTCCGCGCGTGCCGACAAGGTTATCAAGCATGTCCTTAAAGGCAGTACGCTGTTCAGGGTTAAGTTGCGGTGCTTGTGGTGTTTGGCGACGCTCAAAGTTGCTGTTTCTGCGTCCAGGGCTATGTTGCTGGTCGCGGTAAGATGGTTTGCGCACTCCCTCACGCACGTAAGAAGGGGTAATTTCTCTGCGAGGATGGCCGTTTGTTGATTCAAGCTTTGCCTGCTCAACAGCAACCTTTGCTCGGAGTGCTTTGTGAATCTCCTTTTTAGTAAGCTCTTCTACTTCCTTTCCATCAGGTGCTTTGATAACGTAATCCACCTCAGCAACACTGGACACTTCTTTGATAATAAGATCTCCGCCGCGGTCTCCATCAACAAATAATGTGACAACCTTCTTCTTGGAAATCTCAATGATTCCTTGTGGCACATTTGTGCCGTTTAGTGCAATAACATTCTTGATTCCCTGCTTTAAAAGGTTAAGAACATCTGCTCGCCCTTCAACAACAATAATCTCTTCAGATTCATCAATTCCTGGACCAGCAGGAAGCCTTTCAGCGCCGTACTCGCTAATCTCCATCATGCGAACTGACTGGGCAACTTCGTCAGTAATCTCCTGGCTGTCAGGTAGCACGCTTGAGGTAAGTTCTCGTAGAAGCTCTTTTGCACGCTCAATAACAAAGCTTCGCTTTGAGACGCGAACATCTTCAATCTTTTCAACTTTTACCCGAGAAGTACACGGTCCAATACGCTGTATAGTCTCAAGCGCAGCACCAATGATAGCTGTCTCAGCCTTATCAAGGCTTGTTGGGACGAGTATATTTCCGGCTGTTTTACCGGCTTTGGTTTCTGTATTAACCTCAATGCGGCCTATTCGTCCAGAGCGTTGAAGCTCACGAAGCTCAAGTTCGGACCCCAAAAGTCCTTCGGTTTGTCCAAATATGGCCCCAATAACGTCGGGACTGTCAACAACACCATCAATAGCGATAAAGGTATGAATAATATACTTAGCAGAAACTGGGCTAATCTTTCCCATTGCAATTCCCTCCTGGAGTGTTCGGTTTTCATTTCTTTCTCAGCAAAATAGAACAAGAACCTACGAGGGGTAAGGCATTAAATAAAGCTTCCTTACCTAAAATGAAGGTAAAATATTGCCTCACGTGATAAAATGATCGGTTTTTAGCTTGTCCTAATTTTAATGAAAGGTATATCGCCCGCAACACTAACTCCCAAGCTCATCGCATTGGCGTTAGCCGTGCTCCATTGAGTATTCTCTATGGCGGGCTTAAAAATATGGTAATCTTAAAGGTTTAAAAACCTTTGGTTTTGTATAAAATTCACTTAGGTTATTTAAGAATAACTAGGCTATAATGGAAAAATGACCCTAAATTCGCTTAAAACCTCTACAATATGTACTCTTAGAGAAGAAGATGCAGACTGCTATGGTCATATAACCAATAGTCGCATACCGACCTATTTTGACATTGCCAGGATAAATGTTCAAAACGCAGCAAATCTTGGTGATTCTGGCCTAAGGGAAAGAGGGGTAGGGCTTCTTGTAGTTGCTGCTTCATATACATATAGAGGGCAGCTCTTTCCAGAGCAGACAGTAATGATTGATTCAGAACTTACTCATAATAAAAGGTGTATATGGATAGACCACACGATGCGCCTTGAAAACAGGGTTGTGGCAACAGCACAAACAAAACACCTTTTTGTGGACCTCAAAACAGGAAAGGCCATAAAAAGCAAAGAAACGTATGCAAATGACATTAATTATTAGGTTTGGTGCCCTTGAGATGTATTAAGGACAACGACCATCCTCCATATTTTAGAGTGGGGGTTTACGCTTCTTGATCTCCAAATGAACAAGATTTTTATCATCTCCGGACCTGGAACTCAGGAAGAAATATTTCCAATTAATGGGCAAGAAAGAAAGGTTCACCTTTATTTTTCATAGTGACAAATCTAAATAATCTTACAGAAAGGGATTTATAGGCTTAAATTAGTAAACAAAATAATGAAAGCAACAATACTTATCACCGCATTCAAGGAACCAAATATAGAAAAGACAGTAGAGTCCATTCTCTCACAAAAGATTTCAACACCTTATAATCTTCTTGTTTCAACTCCTGATAAGGAAACAAAAGAAAGACTGAAAAAGTACAAAAAGGTAAGGGTAGTCAACGACCCGGGAAAAGGAAAAAGCTTTGCCATTAATCTTTTACTTCCAGCTACCAAAGGAGACATTATTATTCTTACTGATGGAGACGTTATAATAGGGGATGGTGCAATAAATTCAATAATTGAAAAGTTTAAAGAAAAGAATGTTGGGGTAGTAACAGGAAGGCCAATCTCTCAGAATAAGAAAGATAACTTATTTGGATTCTGGAGCCACTTTCTTCTTGATGTTGGAGCTCATAAAATTTCAAGAGAGAAAAGAAGTCAGGAAGGAAAAAACGTTGAGTGCTCAGGATACCTTTTTGCCTTTAAAAACAAAATTATAAAAAAAATACCACTTGATGTTGCAGAAGATGCAATCATCCCCTATTATTTTAGTAAAAAAGGGTATAAAATAGCTTATGCAGATAAAGCGAGAGTAATGGTTAAGTATCCTGCAAGCTGGAAAGATTGGCTCAAGCAAAGAAGGCGCTCTGCTGCAGCACACGAGAATCTTAAAAAATATGCCCCAGATATTGCAAAAGTAAAATCTTTTAGAAATGAGGTATTT
>JAGVYI010000022.1 GCA_018303365.1 Candidatus Woesearchaeota archaeon | reverse complement strand
GTTGTAAGGAAAAGGACTGGCTTGCCTCTTGCTTGATTGTAAGCCAATGAAAGGTCTGCTTCATTTACTTTTCTTTTATTTCTTGCGGCAACAAAAAACTTCATCATACCAAACTCAGATGGAACCTCTATATCTAAGTTTATTTCAATATCCTTCTTCCTGACATCCTCCTTGAGCACTTTAGCTTTTTTATCTTCAACATATTTTTTTACGAGCATGGCAAACTGTGAATCCTGGGCTTGAGACGGTTTTTTCTGGTGGGTCTTCTTGGCATCTTTTTTCTTGATAAGATTCTCCTGAACGTCTCTTTTCTCTGTCACAACCTTTTCTGGAAGAACACTTTTTTCTCCATAAAGCAGTTCTTCTACCTTATTTCTTGTCTGGTCCTCGGGGAGAAGGTACCATTTCCAGAAAATCTCCTCAACACCCCCTTGTACTACCCTTAGCCTAATAGCAAAGTCTTTTATCTCCCGAAGCGCAACACGTTTCCAAGGTTCACAATCTTTATCACGAAGCACTTGCTTTTCTTTCATATACGCGTAAGCTTTCTTCTGGACATCTCCCAAGTGGGATGACAGCCTTTGCAGATTGCTATCTTGCCCCTTTAAATAGTAAAACGGACTTCCTCCAGCCTTCAGGTTTGTAAGAAGAAGCTTTTCTCTTTGAGTGAGGTCTGCAAGAATCGCCGATGTCATCATAATGCTGTAGTTGAGCAGTTTTGCAACCTGGTGAGGCAGGACCGGTCCATTAATCCTTACAAAGTCTATGATAGTATCATCCTGACTTGCCATATGATCCTGTTTATGTAAAAGTGTATAAAAGAATTATTGTAGCTTTCAGCATAGATTATGGCCTTTTCCAAGCTACTTCATAGTACGTTACGTCGTTTTCTTCATCTACAATACCAAGTAAAAGCCTCTTTCTTGTTGAGTGGGCGACCCTGTTTTTTGCTGCAAATTCGTACCAGGTCATTGCGCCCCCCTCGTGAACTGGGTAAAGTATCCACTTTGCATGGTCTTCTCCAGGCTTTATACCTCTCTCATATACTCTGAAGTCTGCCCCAAACTTTAAGGCAGTCTTTACAATGTATCCCCTGTTACGCATATCCTTGTAGACTGCATAGCGAACCCAAAAGGTTGGTTCAACCATTTGTGCTTTTTTTATGAAGTCTTCTTTTGTTATCCTCTTCTTCTTGGAATCATAGACGAGCATTCTGCCTTTTTCAACAAGATAAAGTGCTTCTACCAAGGCGTATTGAAACTTGTCCTCAACCCTCTCTCCAAAGCGTGATTGGTCGTAGATTTCTTTTGACTCATTTGTATCATCTGCGATCACCCTCTCTTGCAAGAGCTGCGCTTTTACTTTTTTTACCTTTTGTGTTTCCTTTTGCTTTTTCACTGGCATATTACTTATTTGCATAAAGTATTTAAAAACCTTTTTAAGCCTAATATGATGAAAATCACTTTCCTTGGAACAGGCTCTATGATTCCGACGCCTGAGCGCAATCAGGTCTCTTTGTTTCTGGAATACCGTGACGAGGGGATTCTTGTTGACTGCGGAGAGGGCACACAACGACAGTTTCGCATTGCCGGTATTACTCCCACAAAGATTACGAAAATACTTATTACTCACTGGCATGGAGACCACACTTTGGGACTAGGGGGGCTCTTGTCCACCCTTGGAGCACACAACTACTCAAAGGTTCTTGAAATTTATGGACCAAAGGGAACAAAGAAGTTTATTTCAGCGCTCTTTAAACTCTATATTCCACAGACCCGCATCAAATATGGGGTTATTGAAGTAACAAAACGACGCTTCTTTGAGAACGAATGGTTTTATCTTGAAGCTCTTAGGCTTGTTCATCCTGTAGCCTGTCTTGGCTATTCTTTTATAGAAAAAGACAGGCTTAAGATAAATACTTCTTATCTTTCGGATTTTGGTCTTCGCCGACACCCTATTTTGAAAAAGCTACAACGCGGAGAAGACATTGCCTGGAAAGGAAAGAAGATACCTGTTAAAAAGGCAACAACTGTAAAAAAGGGGAAGAAAGTAACGTTTATTTCTGATACAAATTTTTGTGAGAATATTCTAAAACTCAGTTCTGGATCTGATGTTCTTATATGCGAGTCCACACACCTTGAAGAGCTTAAGGAACGAACTGAAAGGTATAAACACCTTACCGCAAAGCAAGCAGGAGAAATTGCAAAAAAGGCAAAGGCATCTAAGCTTATCCTGACGCACTACAGTCAACGGTACAAAAAGACCAAACCCCTTCTTGAGGAAGCAAAAGAGGTGTTTACAAACACCTATGCAGCAGAAGACTTTTCCACTTTTGAGATTTAACGCTTTTGATATGCACGAAAATAGAAGAGATCTCTCCATACAGATAAGACCACATTAAATACCAACTCTATCAAAATTGTCAGCCCCATATAAAGCAGAATGCTCACAAAGATCGTGGGCGTTACTGGAATCATGAGTACCCTTTGAATCAGCCCAACACCAGCAGAGACTGCAATAGCGATTACTGCAACAACTATTACATGACCGACGTTCTGTTTAAAAAATAGAAAAGATGACCTGATTGCCTGCCAGGGTGCTTTTTTCTTTAAAAAAAGAGAAGGGTAACGAAAAGAAAGCCCAAGCCCGGTTAAAATAATTATTCCGACAGTAAGGATAGCGAAAAGAACACCAAAAAAAACTGCAAGGGGGATGAATACTTTTGAAAGCAGGAATACAACAACAAATCCTGTGCCAAGGGAAACCGCCAGAAAAACAAAGGGGATGAGCAAGGTAAATAACCTCATGCCTACAACTCCCCAATACATTCTCTTTGTTTCCTTCCAAAGACCTTTCCATACTGGTTTTTTCCCTGTTGTTTTTTCTTTGATCCAGATATAGTGCATTGCACGAAAGGTTGAACCTACAAAAAAGTTTGCAAAAAGAAAACCGAGCAAGGCAATAATTAATCGTTTCCAGTTATTTTGGAGAAAAAGGCTTAAGGCTTGATCTATGTCTTGTCCTTTGGATGAACTAAATGTTGCAAAAACCTTTCCAAATTCAGGAAGAATTCCTGAGAGTAATACTACAAGTATTCCTACAACGACTGTACTTAAAATCAAAAATACCAATGGAAGAACAAGTTTTGGCTCTTCTTTAAGGTCGGACAAGCTTTTTTTAAATAAATCTCCGTACAAATCATAGCACCTCTTTTTTCTTTATTTGATCCTTAAGGTTTAATTTCTTTAGAAGTTCTTTATATCTGTTTCGGATTGTGACCTCTGTTACTCCTGCAATATCTGCAACTTCTCTTTGAGTTTTTTTCTCGTTATTCATAAGAGCTGCAACGTAAAGCGATGCTGCTGCTATGCCTGTTGGTCCTCTTCCCGAAGTCAGTTCAGAATTCTGGGCCATTTCTAAAATTGCAACAGACTGGCTTTGTGTTTCAGGAGAAAGTTTTAATGCAGATGCAAAGCGAGGAATGTAATCTATGGGGTTTGATGGCAAAATTCTGATGCCTAATTCTCTTGTTACAAACCTATAAGTTCTCCCGATTTCTTTTTTATCAATACCTGAGGCTTCTGAGATTTCATCAAGAGTTCTTGGCACTTCATGACGCCTACAGGCTGCGTAGAGTGCACCAGCGACAACAGATTCCATTGAGCGGCCACGGACAAGTCCTCTTTGGACTGCCATTGTATAAATGCGTGCAGACTCTTCCTCAACAGATTTTGGCAGCTTTAAGTAAGATGCGACTCTTCGCAGTTCAGCAAGGGCAAGCTTGAGATTCCTCTCTATTGCTGTTGATACCCTGTATTGCCATTTTCTTAATCTGAAAAACTTGTTCCGCTCCTTGCTGCCAAGCCTATAGATATCTCCTCTTTCTCCAATATCTGTTCCAAGGCCACGATCGAATTTCGTATAGGTCATTGGTGCGCCTGTTCTGCGCATCTTGTCTGCCTGATCATGGTCGAATTCCCTCCATTCTTGGGTAAAATCGATCATTTTCTCTTCAATGACCAAACCACACTCTTTGCATGCTACTTCACCTTTCTCTTTATTTAGAAGAAGATTTATGCCGCCACATTCAGGGCACTTTTTGATGTATTGTGCCATTGTAACCCCCAAAATTTGTTACTCCAGGATGGAGTCATAATAATATTTATAAAACAAATGGGTTAATTATATATAAAGGTTTCTATTTACTTTATTAACTATTTTATAGTGGTAAGAGTAAGAAAGTTTATAAATAAATAGATTTATGACACATCAAGAGGTTTAAATTGTTATTAACTAGAAAAACTCCGAAAAGCGGATTAGCGGCTATTGTACTAGGCACATTATTTGGTATAGCTACCCTAGACACAAATGTTCAAGCAAGAATAAGGTATGCTCCCTCTTGTAATGGATCTGCAGTTGCTGACTTTATCGAGACTCATATGTCGAAGTCTGAAAGAGGATTTGATTCTAAGTTTGAAATGGTCTATTCTGGTGATAAAATCATAGTAATGAGACATACACGGACACGGGCATACATACTTAGGGCAGAAACAACCGAAGACCCAAATAAAGTGTGGGTATACTTTGATTCTGATGGTGATAAAAGAATTGAGTGTATATTAGGAGTAAAGGATGGTCAAATCAGGGGATTTTTTGATTCAGGGACAATCATGGATTACCTACAAAAGTCGTATAGGGACCTTATGGACTCACAATACCCAAAAAAGCCAAATTGATCACTGAGAATTAATAAATTGGTTTGAAATATGAAAAAGATGTTTGTACAGAACGCAGATCTGCATATTTTCTAGATGAGAGTGGAACTTGGACAAGACATAAATACTCTGGTAGTGTAATGAGCGACTGAGTATACCCCATGTCAATAGACCCTTGGTGCAAAACTCTATTCTGACTAATTAAAAATCAGACATCAATTGTTTGATCGTGTTCCTCTATTAGCTTAGGTAAATCCCCAGTACGCGTACGAATCATATTTTTTCTGTCTGTTCTTATGTCTGCTATGTCTGTTGGGATGTTACGCCTAGCAGATTTATAATCTCCTGCTGCTTCAGTTGCCAATTTCATTGCCAAAACCAGATCAAGTGGAAATGAGAAAGATAGTGAAGAAGGGGTGTTTGTTAGGTTATAGAGTGCTTCTAAAGCAAACCATGCTGCTCCCGCTGTTCTGAGAAGCCTTATAACAGGTCTGTCTCCTAGGTTTTGAACAACACTTTCTAGCGCACTTAAACCCCCAAAAAGGATTGTTCCGTATAGATTGGTGTAGCCTGTATCTCCCAAGAGGTGTTTATCTACTAGACCCGCTACCAAATTTACCGGATACGTCAATCTCTTGGTTGTATTAAGAATATCATTTAATCCCATATTTTTCCTTGAAACTTTGCTCGTCTCTTAAATATTGCCTTTTTCTTTCAGAGCAATGTGTAACTGCTTTTGCAGTAGCCACTGTTGCTGCTAACATAACAAGAGTTTCTAAAGGAACGTCTATCAAACTCTGGCCTATTCCAAAGACAGTTTTTCCTGCTCCTTTTGCAAAAGACCACAGACCTTGGTTTGTGACTAGAGCTTGTAGCGAGTTTAGCGGTAATTCATAAGCTCCCTTTAATGAACTTACAGCACCATCATGAAGCTCTTTTGCAGCACCTAACCCCACCAAATAAAAAGGTGCACTTAATAGTTTATTTCCAGCATACCATGCGAAATTCTTTACTGGATGCATCTTGCCTACCTGAACGTTCTCTTTCTTATTGGTTTAGAAGCGTAATGGGCTCCAAGACCAGCTGTGAGGGCTATTGCTGCAGCATAAGCGGTAGTCCAAGGGTCATTAGCGAGATTAACAATTGATTCTGCACCTCTGTAAAAATTATAATCTGACAATGCGCGAAGTTTATCCTGCAATGTCCTTGCAACATCGGGTAGCCCACCATAACTAGCAGAAGCGACAAAATTTCCAGCTGCCTCAAAGGCATTCCTATAGCCATCTATAGCCTTTTCCAGCATTCCTTGCTTAGGACTAATAGTTGTCAATGCTGTTGATGCAAAAGAAAGGGGCACCATGGCTTTTTCAGTAGCCCACCATCCTAATTCAGTTCCAAGTTTTAAACCAGTTTTAATTTTTCCCATTTTTACCCTCAATTTTATTACTATCTAGAAGTAATCATCTATATATAAAGCTTTCTATTTAGTTACCACTATAAGATAGTATATTCATATTAGAAATTAAGACTTATTTTCCAAGAAGGATGGCATTAACTGTATTTTCCTGGCCTGGCCTGTTTGTAATTCTTGCCTTTCCTTTTTCTGTGTTTACAATTGTACCTTTTGTCAGGATATTTCTTCTAGGATAGTGCCTATTTGCAGGGTTTTCAAGAACTACTTCTATTTTTGCTTTAATGTAGGTTTTTGCTTTTGGATCATAAAGGTTGATTTGGTCTGCACCAAGCAGCCTATGTTTAAGGTTGCCGCCCCGAACCCTCACAAATTTTACCTTTTTTGCCTTTAATTTTGTTGCTGTTGGAAGGTTTGCTTTCTCTTCCTTTCGCTTTTTTCTAAAAGGAATATACCTTCCACCGGTTGCTTTTCTTTTTGACCTTGTTTTGATGAGTGCCATATAATACCTATGCTATATTTTCTATTTATAAGGATTTGGTCTGTGTTCGCTTAATTTCTAAGAAAGCTTTAAAAAGGAATCATTTGCTTTAAACCTTATGGAACCTGAACGGCCTCTTGATGCATTGAACCAAGCAAGAGGTAAACGGGTCATTGTCGACCTTAAAAATCAAAAGCAAATTACTGGGACACTAAAAGCGTTTGATATTCACATTAACACCGTTCTTACCGATGCGGAAGAGCACGTTGACGGCTCATTAAAGAGGAAGGTTGGTACGGTCTTTATTCGTGGCGATACAATTGTACTGATTTCTGCTCAGGGATAAAATGTCAAAAGGTACTGCTGCCTTAGGGCTTAGAAAAGGAAGGCTTCACATTCGCTGTAGGAGATGCGGCAAGGCGTCTTATCATAAAAAGACTGGAATTTGTTCTTCGTGCGGTTTTGGAAGGAGCTCCAAATTGCGTTCTTATGAGTGGCAGAAGAAGTAAGTAGAATCGTTATTAGTTAACCAAAAGGATTTGAGTATGCGCCGCTTAGACTAGCTAACATAGTTGCAGTTTTCTTTGTTAGGATGTTGTGTTGATAACCATAGTTTCTGGCTACCTTTTCTGCATCTGGGAGCATCTTACCTGGAAAAACAAATAGATGTTTTGCACATTTAGGCATATTCTCAAAAAGTTTATCAAGAGAACCTTCAGTAAATCTGCTTCTTTTCAAACTACTAAAATCAATTATCCTTGAAACCCCTGCTTTTGGTTTAGCCTCCATTTCGAGGAAACTTAAAACTGTATTAACAGGGTGTTCTGTTTTCTGACCAACAGAATAAAAGACAAAATTACCAACAACCCTTGTTTCTATATTCATAAAAAACCCAAGATAAATCCATATATTTAAACCTATTTAAACCTCCCATATTAACAGCTTGTTAGAGAACAATATGTGGTGGTTCGATTATGTCTTTGCAGTTGGTCAAACAATTCACCTTATGAAGATATCTTTTTTAAAGGGTGTCCCCCCCTTTTCTGTAGGCGGGGATGCCGGAGTGGTCAAACGGGTTGGGTTTAGGCCCCAATGGCTTAGTGCCTGCGCAGGTTCGAATCCTGTTCCCCGCAGTTTCTTCATAAAAAAAGGCAATGGCAATATAGATTTAAAAAACTTTAAAAAGCAGGAGCACATTTTATTTTCTGTGAAAATAAAAAAAGTTGTACAAAGGAAACTAAAGCCGCACGATGTCTTCGGCAAGGTTGTCGATAAGAGCATTGCTTTTTTGCTTCTTGGGGGCGCAACATTTGCTTTTACTTATTCCCTTGTTTCCAATCCTGGAATAACCGGTGGGGCGGTCGGTGTCAGTCCTACTTCTTCATGGTATATTCCTTTTAGTGCACTTCTTCTCGGGTTTGTAATATTTCTTGTTACGCCTGGTAAAGCTTCATCTCATAAAAAAAGTATCCTAAAAAGACGCTAAAGATATTTTGTTTCTAGGTAGGTTAGGTGAAATAATCTATATATCTCAAAAATAAAGAGCGAGAAGAATGCCATTACAAAAAGGTAGACCGGAATCTGCTCATTTACAATCCTAAATATAAATGAGTTCATTATGCTGAAAAAGACAATTCCTAGGAATAGAAGATAAGGAATCGTCATTGGTATCAAAATATAGAATTTTCTTATTCCTAAGTTAAACATTGTCTTAAGGCTTCTTATTCCTTTTATGTTAAATAGAGAATATGCAATGAACAGAAAATAAACAATGATGAATGTGACGATGCCAAGAAGGAGAAGGAATTTTGGATTGTCAATTGGCTGATAATTAAATGGATTTGCAATCAGGACTGCAAGATACCTGAAAATGAAAATCATTGGGATGTAAAATACAAGGCTTACGAGTGCAAAACGTGCAAAGTACTTTCCGTCGTTTAATTTCCCCCCTTTTATTATCTTGTAAATCGTTCCCTGAGATAGGACAAGGAGCATAAATAAAACAAGTGGCAACACAACCATTCCAAAAACAAGTGCTCTTTGTGTTATTGCGTCCATTGCTGTAAGGATTTCGTTAAAACGATTCAGAGTCTGAATGTCTGCGCTTTGCTGGAGTGCTGTTTGCATTTCCAAAAGATAGGGAGCAAGGTTTTGGAGCTGGGTGAGATAATCTTGAACCTTATTTCTTGTATACTCCAGAAAGAAGAAGAAAATAACAAATGAGATTAGGTCTATCAGGAATGTAGGGATAAATTTGCTTTTTACCCTTTGCACAACTTTTTTCTTAAATGTGGACATTTAATCAAATCCCCCTAAATTTGGTGAAATCTCTGCTTTATATTTTAACACAGAGGGAACATATTCTAATGTTTCTCTTGGAATCTGGCATTGTCCATTGCCTATAGAAATGCTGCTGCTTGTGATTACTTCTTTCCATGTTGCTTGTGGATTTTTTACACAATCTCTTCTTAAATTATTTAGGCGTGTCGGACCAAAGACTTAATCTCAAGTAAGCTGTTCCTGCAAGAACCTGGTTTTCTGCGTAATTTAGATTTCTCATATCATCAAATCTGAAGTCTCCTAGTCTATTCTGAGATATGTCTCTTATTGCAATGCTTGTAACCTGCATAAGCCCACAAGAATCACAATTAGCATACCATGTTCCCACCAGAGAGCCTCCTGCATCTGATTCTTGAGCCATTACTGCAGCAATAAGGGATTCATCTACATTGTATTCTTTACTCGCTTTAGTTATGGATGACTGGTATCCCTTTATATTTCGTAACAACCGACTATTGGTTGGTAATGGGTCTAGTGGTTTTCTTCCTGAATTTATATCCTCTATGACCGCAACTATTGGGTTTACCCCTACATAAATATATTGAGAATCAACAACAGAGGTGGTTGAGTCTCCTCTTTGTTGCGAAGCGGTAGCAGAGTACCTAACAGTTGATGGTCTATTTAAGACGCTATCAAGCATAGGTATTGAGAGAAGAGGATTCTTAAAATTTTGTAACAATCTATCTGCAATAGATTGCGAGTCTGGTCCATTTAAGTTTATGGGCCATGCCTGTTTTTTGGTTGTTGGGTCTGCAGAACTAAATAAAAAAGTTGAGACAACATCATCTCGAGTGAATGCTTTATCTTTAAGTACATCCACCCTAACAGCAGGGCAATATCCTGTTTTCTTTAGGATGACATAAACCTTTGCTCCTTCATAAACTACTTCTTCAGAAGCAATTCTTGATTCGCCTTCCTTATCTTTCGCGAAATATACTTCGTCTATGTTACACTCTGGTAGCCCTATACCTGTGCCTGCTGTTAAAAACTCGGTCTGAATAGGTTTATCCTTTAAAAGACTTAGTTCATAGTTTAGATTGCTGTCTTTTACAGTCTCTGTAACCAATCTACCCTGTACTATTGATATTGACACCCACTTACCATCTCTTGTGCTAAAAGATACCATATCCTCTGTTCCATCTGCTTTGTATCTTACTCCGAATATAATTGACGATCCAATTTTAAAGAGCACAAACCCACCATAATCCCCTTCAGAAATCAACACCCTTTGCTTCCCTTCAACAATATAATTTCTTCGAATTTGATCATTATAAGTTCCCATAATGGCAGTGTCGTCGTCGAATGTAACTGCTATTGAATCTCCATCTCTTGTCACATCTTTAACTTTCAGATTAATTCCCGTCAGAGTTGGTTGGTCACGATCAGAAGAAACTTCTTTTAGTATATCCCCAACCAAAATCTCTTGGAACGTGAGCGCTTTTCGTACCTGTTGGACTGCGCCTTGGGATTGAGTTTGTTGTGGTGATTCTTCAGGCAACGCTAGTCGTGACATAGTCAGGTCTGGAAGTGACTCCTGCACTTGTGAAAACCCCCTTGTTTGCTCACCTTCACCTTGTGGCTGGAGTGTTACCGCTTGCGAAGCCTTTTGCGGCTGGAACGGTTGACCCGTTAGGGTGTATAATATCAGGTTTAGTTCCCTATCCTTTACCGCCTCGTTATGTGTGGTCCCTTGAATGTACTGGCTTGAAATCCATATTTCATTTTCATTATTAAACGACACAAAACTATTTGTCTTATCTGGATTATACTTTACCCCAGCCACCACAGATGGTCCAAGTCTGTAGAGGATAAATCCTTTGTATACCCCATTCGATACCAAAACCCTCTCTCGACCTTCAACAAGGTAGTTTGATAGGAATGGCTCGTTGGAATTTCCACTAACACTTCTGCCATCTTTAAAAGCAAGAGTAACTCTGTCTCCATTTCTTACTACACTATCAACTTCATAATTAATCTCTCGAAGTGCAGGCAAAACCTCACCCCCAAAAGATTCTGCAATCCCTATACTATCTTCCCTAAGTTTTAGTATATCTCCAGGCAATATTTCTTGAAAAGTCAATGATACAAATGGGGATATAGTCAGGCCTGATAATAAACTTTCTTGCGACTCCGTTGCAGATTGAACAGAATCTTCAATTTGCATAGGGTATATTATAGGGAGTGGCACTTCCTTTACATCTACCCTATAAGCCCTTAGATTATCTACAACCCTACTTACTAAACCGTATGACTCCTTAGGAATGGTGCCTGAATCTATTCTTGCTGGTCCTGCGTTGTATGCAGCAAGAGCAATTGCCGGGTCATCAAACCCCTTAGGACCATTTTTACGAGGATAAGACCTAAGGATATAATCATAATAGCACACCCCCGCTTCGATATTTTTAGATGGGTCAAATTGTTCTTCTTTCAGACTGTTGAGTTCTCCTTTAATACAACGCATACCGGCCGGATGGTTGATTATTTCATTTATTGCTGCATCTGTCAATTGCATCAAACCCTTTGCATTTTTATTACTAACAGCTTTTTCATCCCAATTACTTTCTGCTTCAATTATTGATGCTATAAGAAGGGGGTTTATTCTGTAATCCTTTCCAATCTTAAAAATGATTTTTGCATAATTCTCTGGATTTAGTTTTTTAGACCTTTTTTGGTCTACCGCAGTTAAGATATCTACAAAATCTTTTTCAGTATTAGGCACATCCATTGTAGGGAAATAATTTACTAGGTTTTTTGGTATGACCCCTGTAATATCCCCTAAAGCTGGAATTGGTTGGGCCCCTTCAGGCGTAGGTTCTTGAACTTGCGGCTGTGCGGGTTGCTCCCCTTTTATTTCAGGAACTTCTTGTTCTGTTGGAGTTGATATTGGAGAACCTTTTATCGGGATAGAATTTGAAACAAGAGTTCTGCCTTCAAAGATAAGCC
>JAGVYI010000005.1 GCA_018303365.1 Candidatus Woesearchaeota archaeon | reverse complement strand
AAGAACCTTCTTAAGGAAATTATTGCTGAGTTAAAATAAAATGGTAAACCAAGGAAATATAAAAAAGCCAAATCAAAAAAAAGGTGAAGCAAAAGGAGAGATACAAGCGGGAGCTACCTTTGGTGGTGCAGTGCCTGCTGTTGTTGAGGAAATTGTTGCAAGAACCGGAACGCGTGGAGAGGTCCAACAGGTTCGCTGTAAAGTCCTTGAGGGAAGGGATAAAAATAAGATTCTCAGGCGGAATGTAAAGGGTCCTATTCGTCTTAAAGATATTCTTATGCTTCGTGAAACAGAAATTGAAGCGAGACGGCTTAGTCAGGGAAGAAAGGGATAGTTATGGCAAAATGTACTTTTTGCGGGTATGAAGTTGAGAGGGGTACAGGAAAACTTTATGTATTCAAGACAGGTAAAACTGCCAATTTTTGTTCTTCTAAGTGCGAGAAAAATATGCTTAAACTTAAGCGCAAGGCTAGGCGACTACCTTGGACAGCTAATTACGAGAAGGGAAAGAAGAAGTAATCTTAACTTTTAGTATTTTTATTTTGTGTAAACATGACGGAACATTTATATAACTCTTGTGTTGGCAGATTCTTATGATTGAACGAACACTTGTTCTTGTCAAACCAGATGGTGTGAAACGTGCCCTTATAGGTGAGATTCTAAAGCGTTTTGAGACAAAGGGGCTTAAGATTGTTGGTCTTAAAATGTTTTGGGCAGACAATGATTTTGCTAAAAAACATTATACTGAAGATATCACTAAGAGGCGCGGAGAGCATATTCGAAATTTCCTTATTGATTTTATTACAGAGGGGCCAGTTGTTGCAATTTGTCTTGAAGGTGTTGAAGCTGTAGAGAATGTTAGAAAGATTGTTGGTCCGACAGAGCCTAAAGCTGCTCTTCCTGGCACTATTAGGGGAGATTTCACACATGTTAGCTATAGTTATACTGACCAGCAGAAGAAAGCAGTACGAAATCTGATTCATGCTTCAGCAAATAAAGAAGAGGCAAATGAAGAGGTTGCACTGTGGTTTTCACCAGACGAACTTTATAACTACAAGATTGCCCATGAAGAACATATTTTCTAAAAGATAATTTTATAGGGTCCTTTAGATTATTTCTCTTTGCCTGTATTCAAATCTATTGTGCCTTTGCATAAGGCGGGGTCTGATTTGGGGCTTTCTTTTTTCTTCTATTCTTTTTGCGATTACCATTTTTACATATGGTTTTTCTATTCTTTCAATTGAGAAGATAGGATACTCTCTTCGTATCCTTGAAAAATTTTCGTGATCATAATCACAAAGTAGATTTATTGCTTTTCCTTCTTCTCCTGCCCTTGCTGTCCTACCAATCCTATGTACGTAATCTTTTGCGTCTTTTGGAATCTCATAGTTATAGACATGCGATACATTCTCAATATGCAATCCACGTGCTGCGACATCAGTACACACGAGCACACCTACTTTTCCTTCATTGAATATCTTCATAGTCTTTGTTCGTTTGTTCTGGGCCAACCCGCCATGAATGGCAATTGCCTTAATTTTATTTGACTGAAGATTTCTCACAACAAAGTCTGTTGTTCTTCTTGTATTACAAAACACAATCACAAGGCCTGCTTTCTCTTCCTCCAGAAGGTGGGTTAATAATGAGAGTTTCATGTTTTTTGGCACGTCGTAGTAGACTTGTTTTAGCTTTTTTGGGTCAACCATCTTTTCTGCTGAAACTCTTATTGGATTTTCCATATACTTATTTGCAAGGTTCCTTATGTTTGATGAAATTGTTGCTGAGAAGAATAGTGTCTGCCTTTTCTTTGGGCATGCCTTTATTATTTGCTCTACATCTTCTATAAAACCCATATCAAACATGCGGTCTGCTTCATCAAGTATTAATATTTTAACTTTTGAAGTGTTTATTGTCCTTCTTTCCAAGTGATCCAACATCCTTCCAGGTGTTGCCACCACTACATCTGCCTTTAATATGTCTTTTATTTGTGGGCCAATAGCGACCCCACCATAGACTGGTACGACATTTAGTTTCTTTTTGCTGGAGAGTTTTTGAATTGCTTCTTTTACCTGAAGGGTGAGCTCTCTTGTTGGTGTGAGAATTAAGGCTTGTATCCCGGCTCCCTGAGTAACCTTATCTACAATGCCGCAACCAAATGCCAATGTTTTTCCAGAACCTGTTGCTGACTCTCCTATTACATCTTTTCCTTTCATGATTGGAGGGATAGCCTCTTTTTGGATTTCTGTTGGTTCTTTAAATCCCATCCTCTTGATAGAATCAATCAGTTCTTGGCTTAAGCCAAACGTTTCAAATAAGTTCATTTTTTCTCCTTTGTATTTTTAAGCACTTTTCTAGAAAAAGCGAAGTGTCAGAAGACTGAGCAAGTGCTCTCTCGTAATAATAAATGCTTTATTTTATTGTAAACTATTTTTACCCTATTTAAAACTTTCTTTTGTGCTTTAATATTATATTTTTTATAGAAAGGAACATTTGCTGTTATTACCCTCATTATCAAGAACTACCCAAAGACAAGTTTCTTGTTGTTAAATGTGCCAAAATGAATTTACCTTTCTTGATAAATTATCTTAAATGGTCTGAAAAGAAGATTGCTGCCATTTTTAATCTTACTTGTATCCTTCTGCTTGAAGCGTAAACAACTTAGCATAAACCCCTTTCTTTTTTAGAAGTTCTTTGTGGGTTCCTTGCTCTACAATCCTTCCATTTGCTATAACAATAATCCTATCTGCCATTCTTACTGTAGAGAATCTGTGTGAGATTAGAATTGTTGTTTTGTTTTTACTTAGCTTCTTGAACCTTTTAAAAAGATTGTATTCTGCTTTTGCATCAACTGCTGCTGTTGGTTCATCGAGAATAAGTATTGGGGCATCTTTAAAAAAAGCCCTTGCCAAGGCAATTTTCTGCCATTGACCCACAGAAAGGTCGATCCCTTCTTCGTCAAGCTTTTTACCAATCTGCGTTTTGTACTTTTTATCCAATGCTTTTACAAAGTCCCAAGCCCCAGATTTCTTTGCAGCCTTATGAATATTTATTTTATATTTATCTTTTGTTATCTTCCCGTATCGAATGTTCTCTTCAACAACTGCCTCGTACTTCATGAAATCTTGAAATATGACCCCTATTGCGTCAGCAAGGTCCTCAAGCGAATATTCTCTTATGTTAACACCATCTATTGTTATTTCTCCTTTGCTTACTTCATATAACCTAGTCAGTAATTTTATCAATGTTGTCTTTCCAGATCCATTCTCACCGACAAGAGCAATACTTTCTCCCGGTTTAATATGTAAATTTATATTTTTTAGAACTGGCTTTTTTGACCTATGATATGTAAAATCGACATTTCTGAACTCAATGCCCTTACTTATTCTCTTTGGAAACTCACGTGGTTTTTCTGGTGTTTTTATTGTTGGCTTGAAGTAAAAAATTTTGACCATTGGTGTTAGGAAGGTAGAATGTGTATTCATATCTCCAACCATGCGCACAACCCACCTCACATGTGCCGCAAATTGGAATAGAAGAGCCCATAGGAAGGTTAGGTCCCCTATTGTAATAGTCCCACCTATAAACAGTTTCAAAACTAGCCATGCTGCAAGTACTGAGAGCCCACCTTCAATTACCCCAACTAATACATACCACCTTAATTGAGTTATAGCTGCACTATCTTGGTTTTTAATAAAATTGCCGAAAAGTTCATGAAATTTTTTTAGAAAGTAACTGCGTAGTCTAAATGATTTTACTTCCTTTATTGCTTCTGGCTGTTCTGTTAGCAAAGAGCGGTAATAATGGGCATGGCGGAATATTGGAGATGATTCTGCGAAAGCACTCCATTGGACTTCTGCAGATTTTAAAACGAGAAATATGCTTGGGATTGCTCCAACAATTACTATTCCTACGATTCGCCAGTCAAAGGTAGCTAGGGCACCCACAATCACAATGACACTTACTATCTCTCCTATTAGAAATGTAAACTGCCAAAATATTTCTAGTACCCTCCATAAATTTGTTGTTGCTCTTGAAAGCAGGTTATAATATTCCGGATCCTCAAAATATACAAGGTCTAATGAGGAGATGTTTCCCATTAAAGAGTGCATAACGTGTCTTTCTATCCTTAATGTATGGACCCTTTTGATGAGGTTGCTAATATCCCAGAAAATATTCTGAAAAATACGGGCAAGTCCATAGGCTGTAAGTATTCCAAAGATGCCGATAGTAATGACTAATTTTGTTGCTACTTCTCTCTGGTTTACAAGATAATCAAGAATAAGTTTAAAGATATACGGCTCAACAATCGTTATTAATCCACCAAGAACAGTAATTACTAAGATTGCTATTGTCAGAAATGGAGAAGATTGATATGTCCATTTGACTGCTAATTTTAAACCTTCTATCTTTTCTTTCCATTTTCTGCTTTTTTTCAACATCAGATCGACACTCTACTATGAATTATATAAATATGGTGGGTCTTGGCATAAGTCTAAGTTTATACCTATCCTTTTTGTTGGTGTTTTCTTTCTCTTGATGAACTCTAAGAACTTATCTTTCTATTTAGTAGTAAAAATATTACTAACTCCTTATTTTTCATCAACCAATAGCTTCACAGAACTCTTTTATTTAATTTTAAGTGGGGTGATTTTCGCTATTTGCTGGCTTTTTGGATGAACTTTTTTAACTAGTTCGGTCGCCTTGTTGCAATAACATACACAACCCTATTAATTGAATCCACTTCATTAGTAACTCTGAGGCTTAGTTTTTCTAGAAATTCAGTATCCCATATAAACTTATCTCCACGATATAAAGTTATTTCAGCAGGATAAGCATAAGTCCTTTGATCTCCCTGCACACCAACTGTTCTTAAATCATAAATCCTAGCTTCAGCCAAATCATGCTCGATGCTGGCCAGTGTTAACTCTTCTTTAAGAATTTTATCAACTTTTCTGGCAAGATTCATTAACTCTTCAGTATTACCCATAGACAAAGCAACAGGGATAATAATAAAAATTTAATGGTATTATGGTCTTATTGCGAATTGTTTCGGTTCTTACAACAATACTACTAATAAGGTCAATAACCCAATAGTTAGTGAGCTGAAAATTACCCACATTATATTGCTTTTTTTAATCATCAGGAGCGGTCCAAAGATTCCGTAGAATAATATTATTTCTCTTAACAAAAATCTTGTTATAACCCCAAGCCCAAGTAGTTGCAAAGGTGTTGCACCAGCAAGATACCATACCAGTACAGATGCATAATCAAATGTGGCATCAAGAACCCACCCATAGGCAAAAAAACGAAGCTTTGTGTACTTGAACCAGAGGAAAGTAAATATGATTCCAATAATTATTTCTTCAAAAATACCAACGAAAGGAAAGCCCCTTTGATAGATTGCTTGTGTTTCAAAGCTTACAATAAAGTCCAATTGCCCTGTTTTTAGGAAAGCTGCCCAATAAAGTACCTGTCTTAGGATGTTTGGTATGAGCAAAATGGTAAAAAATATGAATATGTCACGATTCTTTGCTTTGCTTTTGAGCATTCCCAATTTCTTTTCAACGTCTTTTTTTGAGAACATCCTGAAGCTCTCCTAGTGATCTTTCTACTTTATTTTCGATTGCCGAGTTACGTTTTGTATAATCAATACGAATATGCTTTCTTTTCTGTTGTTGTGATGCTTCTGCCTTCCTTTCATTTTTTACACCTTGTTTTGTTTTTAGATGTCTACTAAATATTATTCCGATGCCTATAATTGTTGCAACACCCAATGGAACAAAGAGTATATTCCTGCTGAAATTTTCTTTGTTTTTTGGAGTAGTGCATACTCCTTTGCAAAAGAAAGAGGCACATTCAGCATCATCTTTACATACTTTACCTATGCTTTTTACAGGTAAAAATTCGCCATTTTTTGAGCAATATACCCTCCCTATCTCACTTTCTAGCTGTATCCTTTCTGTGTAGCAGAGGTCTTTTTTGATGCAACCATCGCAAAATTCTTTTTCAAGTGCCGCCGTCGCCGGCAATAGCATTAAGATAATAAATACTAATACCTTACCCTTCACTTTTTTTCACCTTTTCAATTATTCTTGCTGCTTGGGTTGCACCGTCAAATTTAAGATGCTTGGGTAAAGGCCATGGCTTTTTTATTTGCTCTAAGAATTCATATACGCTTTCTTTTATGTGTTTTTGTTTGCCAATCATTGCATATCTTTCTACAGCTTTTGCATTAAGCAGTTGTTCAATATGGTTTTTTATAGGAAAGATTAACATCGGTTTTTTGAAAAAGAGGCATTCACTTATAGTGAGGTTGCCTGCAAGTGTGATTACTCCCTTCGCATCTGTTAGTGTGTTTAGAAAATCATAGTCAAATTTCGTCTGGTGTCCTTTTCCTATTGTTTTACTTCCTCCAAAAAACATAATCTCCTCATCTATTGATAGCTTTTTAATCTGTTTTGCAAGTTTTAGACCGAAATCAGAACCTCCGAGCATCATTACTATGTGTTGCTTTCTTTTTTTTTGCTTATGCGTCCATTCCCTAATAATTGGTGACACATATTTGATATTATCATAATCTTTTTGTTTGAGAAAGGATGGAATAATAACCGTCTGTGATGACCTATAAAGTCTTTCAATGTAGTGTGCCTGTATATTCAAGGTCGTGCTTTTTTTCCTATAAGCCTGATAGCGTTTAGGATCATAACCAAAGATTGTGATGCAAGGTATATTGAGTGCATTTGCAAGCATGTTCGCCAATGGCTCAAAGTCGGAGATAATTACCTCTGGGTCAAATTTTTCTACTTCGTTTTTGTAAGTCTGTAGATTGCGCAGCAACAACAAAGGCAGATGGACATTCTGGACAGCGAATATTGTTGTCCAGAACCTCATTCCAAAATCAGCGAATTTATAGCTTCTAATCCGGTATGTTGGATAATTTTTATTGAAAAAGTTGTATGAGTTTTCATATCCAAAGATTTGTATTTTTAGATTCTTATTTCTTTTTTTCAACGCTTCAATCAAGGCACTTGTCCTGATACTATCACCATATCCAAACCCTGTTACGATAAAGGTTAATTTCATTGTTTATTGCAATTTGTAAAATTTTTCTGCATATTTTGTGTCAATCTTTTTTCCATAGCGCCTTGAACGCAGGCGTACTGGTATCAATAATATATACATAGAGAGCCACTGGCTCTGAAAATCGCGCATCATCTGAAGTTTTTTTTGATAGTATTTTGTAATGTCTACATATACAGAAGGAAGGCTTTTTTCTGTTAGGTTCCATACCTCATAACAGAGAATTTCGCATTTACACTTTTCTATTTTTAAGAATCCGGTTATAGTTTTATGTACTGTCCTGTGGTCTGGGTGTGGATCATGGGCAGAAGGAATAAAAATCTTCTCTGGTCTTTGTTTTTTGAATATGCTATGGATTTTTTCTTCTATCTGTTTTGAAGATACTTCTTTTTTTAATTTTGAGTCTGTCAAATTAAAAAAGACAGTATTTTGTATTCCGTATTTTTTACTGATTTCTTCTGTCTCCTGAATGCGCTGTTTTGTTGCGACTTTTCTTTTTAAGTGGGGATGGCTCATTTCTCCACATGAGAACACAACTTTTGTTATGTAATACCCTTCATCAATGAGACGCAGCATTGTTCCAGAACACCCAACTGCTTCGTCATCACTATGGGCACAGAAGACAATTGCCCTCTTTTTCATCTTGAAAGATAGAAATATTGACTGTATATAAATATATTGTAGAATTTGATGTGCCTAATTCTCGTAGCACCTTACTGTTTCATTATCTTTTGTTTTTCTTTAAGCAATCTTTCTGCATTATGATATCGTTTTTAACTAATATTTTTCAATTGAATGGTCTACAGTATCAGCCCAGAGATTTATTCCCCCATCAAGATTCTCAACTTTCTTGAATCCTTTTTCTTTTAGGAATGATACTGCGTTCGCACTTCGCCAGCCTGTGCGGCAGACGACAATAATATCTTTTTCCTTATCCAATTCAAGATACTTTTCTTGAAGTTCACCTAGGGGTATATTTATATTACCCTCAAGCTGACTTATTTTCAATTCGTTGGGCTCACGAACATCAAGAATGACAAATTCTTCTCTATTATCCTGCTTTTGTTTTAACTCTGTAGGAATCATCTTACCTTTTCAAACCTTTTATTGACTATTTCCCAGTTTATATTCTCAAAAAAGGCATTTAAGTAATCTGCTTTTTTTGTTCCGTAGTCTATCATAAATGCGTGTTCCCAGCAGTCAAGGGCAAGTATTATTTCCTGGTGAGCTGGAAGGCCTATGTGGTGTTCGAAAAGTATGTAAGTGTGAATATTGCCGTCGATTTTGTTTTTCGTTACAACTACCCACCCTGGTGTTGACCCTGCAGATGCTTTTATGTCAGCTACGAACATTTCCCATGAGCTGAAACTTTTTTTTATTGCATTTTTCAGCGCCTCTGACAGTTTGCTTTTGTCTCCTGAAAGATTCTCAAAATATAACTCATGAAGGTATGCGCCGTTAAATGCAACCCCTTCTCTTCTTTTAAGCTCACTAAATTCTCCAAAGGAATAATTTGTTGCACCCTTATCTTGTGTTTTCAGTTTATCTTCTATCTCATTCAGTTTTTTTACATATCCTTCATACAACCCAAAATGAGCCTGTAGTTGCTTATCGCTGATGCCTTTTAATTTTCCAAGGAGATAACTAAAATCTTTTATTTCGTGTTTCATACCATCCACCCCCAATATTACAATCTATGAATCCTTTATTTATAATTTTTTCCTTAATATAGAATTATGCGCCGGCCGGGATTCGAACCCGGATCAACGGCTTGGAAGGCCGCTATCCTGGCCATTAGACTACCGGCGCATAAGACGGTGATTTAAAAATTCCTTATAAACTTATCTTTATTTGCTAAATACGCTACTAATCTGCTCTTTATGCCAGCCTTTTCTGATGAGCGCTGCACGGACTGTTGTTTCTTCAATACCTTTTTTTCTACATTCTGTTATAAAATTCCTTACATTATCGAGTGGGTCTGAGGTCTTCGGTGCCGTATCGAGCAGAACCTTTCGCTCTTCCCATTCAATTTCTTCGTAGGCATAAGTAACCTGTTTTTTTGTCCAACCTTTTTTTATAAGAAGAGGTGTTATTTTCTGCTTTGTTATCTCTTTCTTTATACCCCAAGAAATAAAATCAACAACCTGCTTTAGGTCCTTTTTGCTTGTGAATGGTGACTTTGCTGTTAGGCGTCTAAAGTCACCTTTCCCCCTGTAAAAATTAAAATAGAAAATACCTGCGACACCAGTAAGCAAGGCAATAATGATTACCCATGTGATTTTCTTTTTGGAGCTGGATTGGCAATCTGCTGGACAGACTATATTATCCTCAAATGGAACTGTACAGATGCCGTCACCGCACGAGTACTCTTCTATAGTTGGTCCTCCTTCTTGAACAAGGATTGTATAAATTGTGTCTGCTAAACTTAGGTCATTTCTTTCTATAATATATGAGAATGAATATTTCTCTCCGGCTTTTACAGGCTCTTGAACAGCTTTTAGTGTTTGGTCATTTACGTACAAAACTTGCATTGGTATAATTTTATTTTTTTGCGTTGGTTTTGGAAGTATTTCATAGATTGTTATTCTTTTTGCGTCTTCTGTGTAACTCCATATTTTCTGTATTACTGTTTTTTGCTCTTCGTGACTATCAAACCAAGTTATCTTTACTAAGGTTGCTTCTAGATTTATTTCCCCTTTTCCCTGATTTATTGCGACTTCATTTGATTTATCTGCGAATCGCTCTGAAACAACGTTTACAGGCACAACAACTTTATCTTTTACTTTCCCAAGAACTTCAATTGAGCGCGGGAGCTGTGCTCTGAGTGCATTTAATTGTGCTTCAACTACTGCTGCTTGTCCAGGTTGCGCAAGGCGCTGCAGAAGCGTTTGCAGTTGGGCCCGTGCGAAAGTTGTTTGCCCATTTAGGTTAAGAATTTCACTTAGCTCATGTTGCTGTACTGTGCGCAGGTTATTGTCTGTTTCCAGTATTTTTTGTTCAACTTCGACTTGTGTGAGGGCGAAGACAGGTGCACTTAAGAGCATAATAAAAAGAACAGCAACAATCACCTTCCTTTTCATTGTTTATATGATTTCCTTATGCTATATAAATTTTTGTGGAAAATGTGTTCATTAGAGAAATATATTTAAATATGGTCAAATGGAGAAAATAATACCCCACCTAGCTCAATGGTAGAGCACATGGCTGTAGAAGTCGTACTGAGATGTCCATACGACAAGAGATGACGTATGACCAGCTGATACCATGGGGTTCCAGGTTCGAATCCTGGGGTGGGGATTCACCATAAAGGCGAATGCACTCAAAGTTTGTATTATATTAAGAGTTAGATTTTTTTGAAGGTTTGATAATTCAAAAGCTTTATAAAGGAGTGAAAAAAAATTTTGCTTGGATGTTAAATAATCATTCTAGGTCTCTTTTTGGGGGTAAGGAGCATTAAAAACGCTGATGTATCTAAAAATAGTTTTCTTCAGTGTTTTCACCGAAAAAAGCCAAAAATAGCTAGAAGCAGATTATTTCGCATCAAAAAAGCCCTGGTAGTGTAGTGGCCTAGCATGGTTCAAATGGTATCATGGGCCAATCATCCGGCCCTGTCGAGGCCGGGACCCGGGTTCGACTCCCGGCCAGGGCGTTGGGCCGGTAGCTCAACCTGGATTAGAGCACCTGAACCTTAGCCTTGCTTTGGTGGTGAACCTTTTAAGCAGGTGGTCGCGGGTTCAAAACCTATATGGTGAAAGTCCCGTCCGGCCCATTCCCATTCGTCAGGAGAAAGAAATCATGGTAGAAAAAAAGGAAGCCGCATTTAACATTTTCAAACATAATCTTGTACCAAAGTATACGAAACTTAAACCTGAAGAATTAAATGGGTTATTTCAACAATATAATATTTCACCAAAACAACTTCCAAAACTTTGTATGAAAGACCCGGTTGCAAAGGAACTTGAACTACAACCTGGCGATGTTGTTAAGATAATCTCAAAGAGTCAAACAGTCAAAGAAAGAGTTTTTTATAGGGTGGTCATAAGTGGATAAGACAAGCGAACTGCTTATTAGAAGGTATTTTGAGGAACACTCCTTTGTAGAGTCAAATATACTTTCTTTTAATAACTTTTTAGATGTTCAGATGCAAAAAATTGTCCAGAGCATGGGCGAGATTGTTCCCACAGTTATACCCCCAGATGTTCAAGAATTTAAAATAAAGATTGATAAAATCTGGATCACAAAACCTTCTCTTATTGAGGCTGATGGCAGTAAACGCGATGTATATCCTATGGAAGCCAGGCTTAGAAAACTTACATATTCAGCACCAATGTTTCTTGAGGTGAGTACTCATATTGATGGAGTGCAGCGTGAGGCTTTCAATTGTGAAGTTGGGCGCTTACCAATTATGCTTAAATCAAAATATTGTCACCTTAACGGTCTTAAGCGTGAAGATCTTCTTTCTAAGAATGAAGACCCGGATGACCCTGGCGGATATTTCATTCTTAATGGTAATGAACGTGTATTAATTACTGTTGAAGACCTTGCTTCAAATAAACTCTTTATCCAAGAGAATAAAGTTGGACCAAGTAGATACAGCGCAAAATTATTTTCTGAGTATGGTCCATATCGTATTTCCCATACACTTGAACAGATGAAAGATGGCATGATTTATCTTACTTTTACTCGCTTTAAACGAATACCAGTCATTTCAATTATTAAAGCCTTAGGTCTTACCCGTGACCAAGAAGTAAATCATTTTATCTCTGGAGATAAGCAGTACGATGATATTTTTATTAATCTTTATGAGGCACTTGAGTTAAAAACCGAAGAAGATGCACTTGAGTTTATTGCAAAGAAGATTGGGATTACCCAAGCACGTGAAATAAAAATCGAAAAGACAAGGGAAAGCCTTGACCGTTATCTGCTTCCCCATCTTGGTGTTGAGCCGTCTGACCGCATTATTAAGGCTTATAATTTATGTAAAATCATCAAACGCTTTTTCTCTGTTACAAAAGAAGGTGCCGAGCCTACTGATAAAGACCACTATAGTAATAAGACTCTTAAACTTAGTGGTGACTTGGTTGCAGAGCTTTTTCGCGTAAATCTGCGTATACTTATCAACGATATCCTGTATAACTTCCAGCGTCTTGTTAAACGAGGAAAATATACTACAGTTAGAAACCTTATACGTGAAAAGCTCCTTACTTCCCGCATCCAAAGTGCTATGGCGACAGGTGCTTGGGTTGGAGGTAGGAAGGGAATTAGTCAGAATATGGACCGCGTTAATTTCCTTGCTTCCCTTTCTCATCTTCAACGTGTTGTGTCCCCGCTTAGTGCAACGCAGGAGAACTTTGAAGCACGCGCACTTCATCCAACCCACTGGGGCAGGCTGTGTTGTATTGAGACTCCTGAGGGAACCTCTATTGGTCTTCGAAAGAATTTTGCCATTCTCGCCAGTATAACTCCAGAAACACAATCTGAGGATAAAATAAAAAAAGCATTGCAGGGGGCAGGTCTTAATATTATCAGGTAAAATGGCAGACGTTTATTTGAATGAGAAATTTGTTGGTGAAGTGCAGGATACTCAGGCTTTTGTTAAGCAGGTTAGAGATGACCGGCGTATTGGAAAACTTCCAGAAACACTTAATGTGTTCTTTGATGAAGTAAATCGGGATGTCTACCTTGACAATACCAAGGGCCGCTGCCGTCGTCCACTTATAATCGTAGAAGATGGGGAAAGCAAACTTACTCAAGAGCATACCAAAAAGCTGCAAAACAGGGAGATAAAATGGAAAGACCTTATTAGCCAAAAAATTATAGAGTACCTTGATGCTTCTGAGGAAGAAAATTCTTATATTGCACTTAGTGAAAACGAATTGACAAAGGACCATACTCATCTTGAGATAGGTCCTAATATCATTCTTGGTATTACTACTTCTCTTGTCCCTTATGCAAATTATGGCCAGTCAACACGCCTCAACCGTGGTTCAAAAACTCAAAAACAGTCGCTTGGTCTTTATGCTTCAAATTATCTTATCCGTATGGACACTGATGCGAGTATTCTTCATTATCCCCAGCGACCAATCACGAGGTCATTTATGCATGATATTGCGGCTTATGACCAACATCCTGCAGGACAAAATGTAACTATCGCCCTGATGAGTTATAAAGGTTATAATATGCAAGATTCTATTATTCTTAATAAGGATTCTGTCCAGCGTGGTCTTGCACGCAGCACATTCTTTAGACCCTATACTACTGAAGAATTAAGGTATGCTGGTGGTCTTGTTGATGAAATTGGTATTCCTAATAAAGAGATTAAAGGATACCGTTCAGAGACAGATTATCGCCTTATTGAAGAAGATGGGATTATTGCTCCTGGTATCGAAGTAAAGGAGGATGATGTCATTATTGGAAAGACAAGTCCTCCTAGATTCCTTGGTGACCTTGAGGAGTTTAGTATTGCTGCTAATGTTCGACGAGAGAGTTCTACTGTTGTTAATCATGGTGAGATTGGAACTGTTGATATGGTCCTTGTTACTGAAAATCAAGAAGGAAATAAACTTGTGCAAGTCAGATTGCGTCATCTACGGGCTCCTGAGGTAGGTGATAAATTTGCTTCTCGCCATGGACAAAAAGGAGTTGTTGGTGCAATTGTTCCAGCTGTAGACCTACCTTTCACAACTAGTGGTATTGTACCGGACCTTATCTTTTCACCACACAGTCTTCCAAGCAGAATGACAATCTCCCATCTTATTGAAGTGCTTGCTGGGAAAGTAGGATCTCTTTCTGGAAGGTATCCTGAAGGAACAAGTTTTAGTTCTGAAAGCCCAGAACTTCTTCGAAAAGAGCTTTTTTCCTTTGGTTTTAGAGAAGATGGAAAAGAGAAACTTTACAATGGCATTACTGGAGAAGAACTCGAAGCAACAATTTTTGTTGGAAATATGTATTATATGAGATTAAAACACATGGTCGCAAACAAAATACATGCCCGTGCTTCTGGACGTATTCAGCTTCTTACACGCCAACCTATTGAGGGAAGGGCACGCGGTGGCGGTCTTCGCCTTGGAGAGATGGAAAAAGACTGTTTTGTTGCTCATGGTGCATCACTCTTACTTAAAGAGAGATTTGATTCAGACCGAACTGTTCTGTATATCTGTGAGCAATGCGGTATGCTTGCTGTCTATGATGCTTACAAGAACAGAAAGTTTTGTCCACGTTGCGGCGGGAATGTTGAAATTAATCCTATCGAACTTAGCTATGCATTTAAATTGCTACTTGACGAACTTAGAGCGTTAGGTATCAGTCCAAGACTAAAACTCAAAAGTAAATATTAGGATAATGAAAGATATCATCTATAAAAAAATAGAGCGGATTACCTTCGGTTCTCTTAGTCCAAAGGAGATTAAAAAGATGTCCGCGGCTAAGATTGTTACACCAGAGCTTTATGATAAAGAAGGTTATCCTGTTGATGGTGGTTTGATGGATGTCCGCCTTGGAGTTATTGACCCTGGTCTTCGTTGTAAGACCTGTGGCCTTAAACTAAAGGAGTGTATTGGACACTTTGGCTACATTGAACTTGCGCGTCCAATTCTTCATATTAAATACATTAAAGTTATCCACGATGCACTCAAATGTACATGCAAAGAGTGTGGTGTGCTTCTTCTTGACCAAAAACAAAGGGAAAAATACCAAACAAATATGGAAAAAATCCTTCGGCGACCTTCGCTTCTTCGTAAACGTGGAAAAGCCGTTATTCTTACAGCACGAACAACAAAAAAGTGTCCTCATTGTGGTGCTAAGCAGTCTACAATTAAGATAGAGAAACCAACAACTTTTCTTGAAGATGACCGTCGCCTTTCACCTATTGAAATTCGAAGCCGGCTTGAAAAACTTGATGATGATACAGTTACTTTACTTGGTATGAATCCAGAATACGCGAGACCTGAATGGTTTACTTTAACGTTACTTCCTATTCCACCTGTTACAATGCGCCCATCGATTACTTTAGAGACTGGGGAGCGTAGTGAGGATGATCTGACTCATAAATTGGGAGATATTGTACGCATTAATCAGCGTTTATTTGAGAATATTAGTGCTGGTGCCCCGGAGGTTATTGTTGAGGACCTATGGGATCTTCTTCAATACCATGTTACTACTTATTTTGATAATGAGGTTACTCAGGTGCCCCCTGCGAGACACCGTTCTGGCCAACCTCTTAAAACCCTTACCGAGCGAATTAAAAGCAAAGAGGGACGGTTTAGGTATAATCTTACAGGAAAGCGTGTTAATTTTGCTGCACGAACTGTTATTTCCCCTGATTCACAAATTCATTTTAATGAAGTTGGTGTCCCAAAACTTATTGCACTGGAGCTTACGGTTCCTGAACGCGTTACTGGGTGGAACAAAGAGCGACTTAAGGCTTTTGTTGAACGTGGTCCTAAGAAATATCCAGGAAGTAATTATGTAATACGGCCTGATGGGAAGAAAAAGAAAATCACTGATGAAACCAGAGAGCAGCTCCTTGAAGAGATGCAGCCTGGCTACATTGTTGAGAGGCATCTTATGGACGGAGACCTTGCAATCTTTAATAGGCAACCTTCTCTTCACAAGATGAGTATCATGTGCCATCGCATTAGGGTTATGCCTGGAAGGTCTTTTAGGCTCAATCCTGCTGTTTGTTTTCCTTATAATGCAGACTTTGATGGTGATGAGATGAACCTTCATATCCCTCAAACCGAGGAGGCGATGGCAGAGGCTGAGGTCCTTATGCAAGTGCAAACCCAGATTATTAGTCCAAAACATGGACTTAATGTTATTGGCTGCATTGAGGATGCTATTGCTGGAAATTATATTCTTACAGCTGGCTTGACTGTTCCAAAAGATAAAGCAGTTCAACTTCTTGTATCTTCTGGGGTTGATAATCGACAGGCTTTTAGAAAGTTTGGAAGTTTTGTTAGTGGAAAGGATGTTTTCAGTGCACTTCTTCCTGATGATTTTAGCCTTGTTAGTAAGTGTCGCGACGGTACACGCCTTGTTATTAAATTAGGAGCTATTAAAGAAGGGGTTGTTGATAGCAACTCTATTGGTGAAGAAGGGGCAACCATGATTAGGAGCCTTCACAAGAAGTATGGTCCTGACTTTACTATTGATTTAATGGGTAAAATATTTCGTCTTGGTATAAATGTCCTTTTTGACTGCGGTTTTACAACCGGTGTTTCTGATACTGACCTTCCTGAGGAGCTTATGGTGAAGATTAGAAAGCTTATTCAAGATACTGAGAAAGAAGTTCAAGAGTATATTGAGATTTATAACTCAAGAAAACTCGAGATTGTTCCTGGCAAGACTGCTGAGGAGACTCTTGAGCTGCATGTTCTTCAGATTCTTAACAAAGTCAGAAATAAAATAGGAGACCTTATTGCAAATAGTGCCGACGAAAAGAACCCAACTATTGTTATGGCACGCTCGGGCTCAAGAGGAAACATTCTCAATCTTTCTATGATTGCTGCTTGTGTTGGACAACAGGCTCTTCGCGGAAAGAGAATAGACAAGGGGTATAAAAAGAGAACACTCTCTCTTTTTAAGAAAGGAGAACTTTCTCCAAAAGCACGTGGATTTATTGGTGTTGGGTTTAAAGATGGTCTTGATCCTGTGGACTTTTTCTTTGGTTCTATGACTGGGCGTGATTCCCTTATGGATACTGCTTTGCGAACTCCGAAAAGTGGCTACCTTTATAGGCGTCTTGCAAATGCTTTGCAGGATATTCGCGTAGAATATGACCACACTGTTCGTGGTGCAAGTGGCAATATTGTCCAATTTCATTACGGAGACGATGACCTTGATGTTGCAAAAACAGAGAAAGGGACGATAGATGTTCGCCGTATTGTCGAGGAGGTAAAGATTGATCGATGAATATATTAACCGAGGAGTTCCAGAGCCCCTTGTTAGGGGTCTTGTGAAAGAAGCTGAAGATGTTAAACTTACTAAAGCAGAAATAAAAAAGGCTCTTGACAGACTTGAAAATGAATACAAAGATGCCTATATTTCCCCTGGGGAGGCAATCGGCGTTATTACTGCAGAATCTTTCGGAGAGCCTGGAACTCAAATGACACTAAACACTTTTCACTTTGCTGGTGTTGCGGAACTCAATGTTACTCTTGGCTTGCCAAGGCTTATAGAACTTTTTGATGCACGGTCTAATGTTAGCACCCCTGCAATGGAGATTTACCTTGATAAAGCCTATACCAAAGAAAACAAAGATGTAAAGAAAGTCGCTTCACTTATCAAAGAAACAAAGTTTAGGGAAGTTGCAAGTGAGTTTGTCATTAATGTATTAAAACTCCAAGTTGAAGTAACACTTAATAAGAAGAATATGGCGGATCTTCATATTACTGAGGCGAAGATTCTTGAAGCTCTTCAGAGCGGTCTTAAGGGTGTGGTTGTCAAACAGTCAAAAGATGGCATTATTGTTCTAAAACCCTCTAGCGTGGAGGAAGACCTCAAGGAGGTTTACAAACTTCGCGAAAAGGCCAAAGAGTGTTTTATTAAGGGGGTTAAGAAAATATCTTATGTTATACCTATAAAAATAGGGAATGAGTTTGTTATTCTTGCCAGTGGTTCAAACCTTGCCGGGGTATTAAGTTTAAAAGAAGTTGATGCTACCAGAACGATTACTAATAATATACATGAGACTGCAGAGGTTCTTGGTATTGATGCTGCACGAGAAGCTATTATTTATGAAGCAGAGAAGGTTATAAAGAATCAGGGCCTTGATATTGACGTGCGCCATATAATGTTTATTGCTGACTTAATGACCAATACAGGGAAGGTAAAGGGGATTACCAGAAGTGGTATTACTGGAGAGAAAGAGAGCGTCCTTGCCAGAGCCAGTTTTGAGACTCCCATTAAACACATCATTAATGCTGCCCTTGTTGGTGAGATTGATCCTCTTGATTCAGTTATCGAGAATGTTATTGTTAATCAGCCCATACCCCTTGGTACAGGACTTCCAAGTCTTGTTGCAAAGATGAAAAATGCAAGAATTTAAGAAAGCACTAAAAGAGAAGAGAATTATTATCGGAGCCAAGCAAACACAGAAGCGGCTCTTTTCTGGAGAGTTGAAAAAAATATTTCTCACAGCAAGTTGTGATGAGAACACTAGGAGAGATATTACTCGACAGGCTTCCCTTCAAGGCATAGAGGTGCGAGAACTCAATGTTTCAGGCTTTGAAGTTGGGGCAATGTGTAAGAAGCCATTTTCTATTAGTGTGGTAAGTTACTGATGAGGCAAATACTTACAAGGCAAGAGATCGATTATATAAATGCGTTTGAGGGCGTTACCCATGTTCCTCCAAAGAATTGCTTTCTTAATGGTGAAGCCCTCTTTATTGTTATGCCTGGCAAAGGTGGCAGAGCAATCGGAAAGAGGGGAACTAATGTGAGCCGCCTTGCTAAGATGCTTCGTAAGAAAATTCGTATTGTTGAATTTGATGATGATCCTTTAGAGTTCATTGCTAACCTTATAGCTCCTATCAAGGGCAAAATTTATAAATCGTCTGAGCAGGAGATTTGTATTGAGGTCAAAAGCGTTGAAAAGGCCTATATTATCGGCAGGGATAGACATCGCCTAAAATACATTCAGCGCATTGTCGCTCATTATTTTCCAATAATCATTAAAGTGGTATAAGATGGGAAAGAAAGTTACAGGAATCAATGCAGCAAAAAAATTGAAAAGCCGCAGAAAGAAGGCTCGTTGGCAGAAAAAATGGTACAAGAGGCGAATACTTAACCTTAAAGCAAAGTCTGACCCGTTGCGTGGAGCACATCAAGCGAAGGGCATTGTTCTTGAAAAGTTTCAAAGGGAAGCAAAACAACCAAATTCGGCAATGCGAAAGTGTGTTAAGGTTCAATTGATAAAAAATGGCAAACAAATCGGTGTTTTTGCTCCTGGAAATAATGCAATAAAGATGATTAATGAACACGACGAAGTGATTGTCGAGTGTATTGGTGGTAAAATGGGGCGTGCAAAAGGAGACCTTGCCGGTATCCGCTGGCAAGTAATTAAGGTTAATGACCAAAGCCTTAATGCCCTTGTTCGTGGCAAGATTGAGAAGGGAAGAAGATGAAAATATTCAATAAGTGGGATATGTCTTTTGATGTGCAGGACATTGGGTTAAAGCCTTATCTTAATCTTAACCCTATTCTTGTTCCAAGAACCGGAGGACGAAATGTTGTTCAGCAGTTTCACAAGTCACGAACACCCGTTGTTGAGCGTTTGATGAATAAACTAATGGTTGCTGGTCATCGCGGGAAAAAACACAAAATGTCTTCTGGCCACAATACAGGCAAGGCAACTAAAGTATACAAAATTGTCGAAGAGGCTTTTTCTATTATTGAAAAACAGTTGAAAAAAAACCCTGTTGAGGTATTTATCCGGGCCATTGAGAATGCAGCTCCAAGAGAAGAAATTACAACCATTGAGTATGGTGGTGCAAAGTATCCACAGGCTGTTGAGTGTGCTCCTCAGCGCCGTATAGATATTGTTCTTAGACAAATGGTTCAGGGGGCATATCAAAAGTCTTTCAATACAAAAAGAAAGATTGTTGCCTGTCTTGCTGACGAGATTGTTAAGGCTTACGAGTCTGACAATAAAAGCAGTGCTATTGCAAAGAAACTTGAATTGGAACGTCAAGCTGATGCTTCACGATAGTGTTATCCGACTAATTCTCAAAAGAAAACACTTTTAAAAAACAACCTCTTTACTTTTTTACAATAAAAAGAGGTTTTCAATGGCGTAGAGACAACTCTATCTCAGGAATTATTCAAGGTGTAAGGAGGGGTGTCTAGTCTAAACTTTTCCTTTATTAAAAGTCGATATTTGTTTCTTGACATCCCCTGTTTCCTGGCCGAATTTTATTTAAGAAAACCGTAAAGCGGAGGATTATCACAGACCCTTTCCAGTACCTTCTCTCCAGTTTTTGGATTGCCCTGCTCAGCAAGGCGTTCCAAGGTGTAGAGCCGTGGGAGGTAGCCATGGGCTTCGTGTAGGCGGACAGACAGCTCCTCAAGAGACAGCGCCTCATCAGGGGGCTGTGGTAGAGAGGAGCGATGAACTGGGCGGGGTTGTACTTGAAACGCTTGTAGAACGCGTCACGGGGTCTTGATGCCTCGTCACTGACGAGTCTCTCTCGGTAGGGAGTACTTGGGGAGAATGTTTGACACCTCGGAGATGTCGCCAAACAGTATGCGAAGAAGTCGAATACTCCTCGGCAATCTTCTGGTGGGCGGCATGGTAGCTAATACCAATCTCTTCAACAAGATAGCGCTCTCGCTCCTGCCACTCTTGCAGCACCTCTGGCCTTTATTCTGGCCGGTCTGCCGGAGTGATGCGACGGCGGGGCTTCTCAGCGGTCATCTTAACAATAATGTAGTTTTTCTGGAATATTAGCTTTTCGCATTTTTGCAAAATTCTGAAATTTGCTCAACTGAGCAAATTCACGGCTGTAGGCACTTAACAGAAAAAGGAGGGAATCGCGTGAACCTGCAAAAGTCAACTGATGGCAAGGGTTCAGCTTTGGCTTTGAGCCCAAAGAGTCGCGGGCGGAAGCGGGCTGAAGATGCCATGGACCATCTTTACCAATACCTGCGCGATATGGAATCCCTGGCGTCCCGCTACAGCCTGCTTCCCCAAGAATTGCAGCAGCAGCATGTTCAGTTGCTGAGGAGCGGCTGGAGACTTACAAGAAGATAAGCTGTCATAGACTTTAAATGTGGTCTTAGAGTTTTTGTTAGAATCAAATGTCTATTTCTTTTAATAATTAAATGGGCCCGCCAGGATTCGAACCTGGGACCCTCACCGTGTAAGGGTGATGTCATAGCCACTAGACCACGGGCCCGAAAGTTGTTAGATTTTACTGTCCTTAAAAATATTGGGTTTTTACTTATAAAGCATAATAATCCTCAAGCACAAGTACATCAAGCTGCTTTGGGCTTGTTGCAATCCTGAACGTTCCATTTCCAACAGCGGCTATTTCTCTTGCGAGTTCTTCTCCCTTTTTATCAAGGTGAATACCGATTACAGATACTGTTATTCCAGCTGTGTGGGCTTTTGATGTTGCTTCAATAGTATCTTTTTCTGGCGATTCGCCAACTGTTGGTAGGGCATCTGTAATTAATATAAGGTGGTTTGTTCCTTCAAGGCCTGTAAAAAGTTCAATAGTCTTTAGTATTGTCTGTGAAAGATTCGTTTCTTTTTTTGGTGTAATGCCTGCTATTTTTTCAAGCAAAAGCGCAAAATCATGTGTTGGATGAAGCGCTTCTTCTACTTTTGTTCCAAAAATGAGAAGACCTACCTTGTCTTTTTGTTCAATTGCGTGGTGGGCAAGGGCGATTCCTGCTTTTTTACACATTTCAATCTTTTCCCCCTTCATCGAGCCTGACGCGTCCAAAGCGTATATAATATTTACTCTTCCTCTGTCTTGTCTTTTTCTAGCAAGCAAGTCTTCTTTTTCCAAATTCTTGTGCCTGCGCCGTACTGCAAGGCTAAGTGATTCTCTAATGGCTATGTCCTTATACCTATCTCCTTTGTGAAATCTCTTTATGTCTGTTGGTTCTCCATAATGGCTTTTTCTTTTGTGCATGTGTTCCCCACGAAAACCTTTTGCTTCAAGCTGAGAAAGCTCTTCAGTATACAAAATCAATGATGCCAATCGGATTCCCTTTTGTGTGATATCCAGTTCTTTTCCAAGCAGGCCCTGCTTTTTCATCTGGAAGAATAGATCTTCAATGTTTTTTCTGATTTTTTTCCTGTTCTCTGGAAACCGGATGTCTTTTTCATCTCCCACTACTTCCTGTAGGATTTTCTCTCCGTAAATATTTTTTGCAATGTTGTAATTCGTTACCAGTTGTTCAAATAGAAAGTCGGGGTTGAACGATGAGATGCCTTGGTTTAGCGCATTTTTAATTATACGTCCCTCAGTTGTATTTTCTCCATCAAGAACAGAATGAAGAAGTTTATCCTCTTCACTTTGTGAGCTAAGGGTACCTTCTACCTCATAAATCTCTTCTTGTCTTTGTATGCTACGGACCATCACCCCTTTGCTCTGGTTGGATCTCTTCTCGCTGGTTTTCAAGAAATTTTTCAAAATTTGTTTTTACGAACTTTTCAGGGGTTGTCAGGTATTTTACTCTTGGAGTGAAACGGATGCGGTGGGCGAGAACAGAAATAAGCGCTTCTTTTATGTCTTCAGTTGTAACTGTCTTTTTTCCATTCAAAAATGCGTTTGCCTGTGCTCTTTCATATAAGCCAAGTGATGCTCTTACAGATGGAACCCTTTCAAGGTCTTTGTGCTCCCTAAGTTCCCGAATGAATGTAAGAGTTAAAAGCAACAGGTTGTCAGGAAAGCCAATACCTTTTTGCTTTTTTGCCTTTGTAATAATGATTTTTTTCTCATCTTCAATTGTTTTTGGATAGCTCATGTAAATCATATCAAACCTGTCCAGAAGCACTTCTGAGAGTCTTTCTGTTCCTGTGAAATCTTCTGGGTTCATTGTTCCAATAAATATAAAATCAGCAGGGATGTCAACATCGAAATTACTTATTGTCACTTTCTTTTCCTCAAGAACCTGGAGAAGTGCGTTTTGGAGTTTTTCAGGGCAGCGATTTAATTCGTCAAAG
Source organism: Candidatus Woesearchaeota archaeon (assembly GCA_018303365.1). GTDB lineage: Archaea > Nanobdellota > Nanobdellia > SCGC-AAA011-G17 > JACPNG01 > JAGVYI01. The sequence goes on along the minus strand of JAGVYI010000005.1, from coordinate 19,131 downwards.
AAGAGGACCCCTTGGTGCGCTTTGAATATCTTTCCGGGGGTGAATGCTTCTTTTGAAAAGGGTCCGTATTTTAGAGCCTTAAGAGGGTCAATATCTCCAATGAGGTCTTCAACTGTCAGGTCTGGTGACCCCTGTACCCTAACAAAACGCTGCTCTCCTCTCATTGTTTTCTTTTTTTGGGTTGGATTTCCAAAGATATCTCTGGTTACGACTGTTTCTGGAAGAAGCCTTGCAATATTTCTTGCTAAGGTTGTCTTTCCAACCCCTGGAGGGCCTACAATGATGATGTTTCTTTGCATCAGTAGCGCTGATCTGAGCTGTAACTTTGCCTCTTCCTGACCGACTATATCAGAGAACTGCAAGATTTTCATTGGTGACCCAGATTACGCACAACGAAAGATTTTATAAGGGTTTGGTTTACCAAAATGTTTAAAAGTTCTTGGAGACTTTCACAGAAAATGAATGACTTTTCCCAGCAGCCCACTCTTAAGATGCCTCCTGAAGTAGAGGAGAAGCTTAAGAAACTTAAAGAGCAACTTGACAAATTCAAGAAGGAAGTTCTTAAAAAATGCGGCGAGGTTATTATTGGTGTTGAACTTCTTCCTCCAGAGCCTTTGCCTGTTGAAGAGGAAAAAAAGCTGAGCGATGCAGAGAAAAAGGAGCGCAGAGAGCAGCTTCCTGTTCTTGTTCTTTTAAATGATGGCGATACAGGAAAACTAAATAAGTACGAGTTTAAGGAGAAATATGCGCGCATTATTGAGGAGATAGCACCAAAGATTGATAAGAACATTAAACTAAACCTAATTATTCTTTCTGAGCTTAAAGAATACTGCTTTGATGCAAAGTATGAAATTCTTCACCTTATTGGTACTGGCTCTATCTTATATGATAAAGGCATTCTTGGTGCGCTAAAGGCTGCCGAAATCCATAAAGAGATGGCTATAAAAAAGTTTGACAGATACATTGTCAGTTATGTTGCTGCAGGGTCATTGTTTAGGGGGGATGCAAACCCCCATGATATTGATATCTATGTTGTTGTTGATGATACTGATGTTAAAAAAATGCCTCGAGTTGAGCTTAAAGATAAACTCCGGGCTATTATTCAGGGGATGGGTTTTGATGCCGGGCGCCTTGCAGGTGTTCAAGCGTCCTTTCATGTGCAGACTTATATCCTCACTGATTTTTGGGATAATATAAAGGATGCAAATCCAGTTATATTTACTTTCCTTCGTGATGGTGTTCCTCTTTATGATCGTGGAACCTTTATGCCTTGGAAGCTTCTTCTTCAGATGGGCCGCATTAAACCCTCTCCAGAGGCTATTGACATGAATATGGATATTGGTGAGCGTCTTGTTGACAGGACACGCCACAAGCTTTTGAGTGTTGTTGGTGAAGACTTGTATTATGCTGCCCTTAATCCTGCTCAGGCAGCGATTATGCTTTACGGAATTCCTCCTCCGACTCCTAAGGAGACTGTCAAGCTTCTTGATGATATTTTTGTCAAAAAGGAGAGACTTCTTGAAAAGCGTTATGTAGATATACTTATGCGCCTTATCCAGTATTTTAAAGATGTTGAGCATGGTAAAATCAAGAATATTTCAGGAAAGGAAATTGACAACCTTCTTAAAGACGTTGAAGATTACCTTAAGAGGATAAAGAAGCTTTTTAATCAGATTGAGAAGAAGAGTTATGGCAGAAGCGTTCTTGAGACTTATGACCGTTGCATTAGGATTGTACGTGATGCTATCTATGTAACTACCCAAAAAGAGCCCAATCTTAACAAGATTGAGAAAGACTTTAAGTCTATTCTTGTTGATGAAGGCAAGGTGCCTGAACAATATTTACGCACATTCAGGCTTATTTTAAAGGCAAAAAGAGATTATGATACCAAGAAGATCTCTAAACAGGAAATTGATAAGGTTCACAAGGAGGCAAGAGTTTTTATCAAAGGGATGGTAGAGTATATCCAGAGAAGGAAAGGGCTTGATATCGAGAGGGCAAAAATCCGATTCAAGTATGGTAATAACTTTGGTGAAATTATGCTTCTTGACAATGTTGCGTTTATTACTGGAAATCTACAAAAGCGCGAGGATATAAAGAAGGCCGATATTGTTGAAGGCGGTCTTCATAATGTGGTAAAGAGTTCTCTTGATGAGCTTGAAAAACACTTAACCCAAACCAAAATTCCTGACAAGGTATTTATTCAAGAGCGTATTTTTGAAGACCTTAAACGCCTTTATGGTGAGAAGGTTGAGATTCTTCTTGGATATTAGGGCGTAAATAAACTGCAAGTATAAACCATCGATCGTTGTAATTCTTTTCGATTTAACAGAAATTATGTCTAATTCAGAATTCAGGCTAAAAGATAGAACCTGAAAGATTTACTTAATTAAATCAACAGCCTTTTGCTGCTTGTATTCAAGAATATCTTTTAAATAACCATCAAATTGATTTTGTGCTAATTCTAATACTTGCTGTTCAGCAACAGTGTTTAAATAAACTGTGTCTCCGATTCTCACTTCAACTTCATCTAATTTTAAATCATTCCATCTATCGGGCTCTGTAGAAAGTTAGAAAAATAGTGGGATAGGCAAGTCAAACCAAAAGATTTATATACTACTTCTAAGTTACTAATTTTATGGACGATAAGTCACTTGTTAGAAGAGGTAATACGGTTTTGGAAGAAACAGTAAGTACAGCGCACCAGGACATTGGAAGAAAATATATTGTTGCTCAAATGGTTCCAGATACTATAGAACCTTATGCATCACAAGGAAAATTGGTTCCTAGAGTTGTAAAATCAAGTCATCCACAATATCAAACTGGAAATAGGTTTGATTACGGATTTTTAGAAGTTGCTTTAGGTCAAGGATATGCAGTTGCAATTCTTCCAAAAGACTTAGAATTATAATCTTTCTTTCCCTTTCTGTTTTCCTAAATTGCTCACCTTGTTCGCTTCAACGGAGAGAATTCCCTAAAGGATACACTCGCTAACTCTTGAATTTATTTGAAAACTTAAATTTAACTTTCCGTCGAAACTTTTGAGAACTTCGTAGCTCAAAAGGCATTTAACAACTACTAAATTTAATAGTTGACCCTAGACCTTTACTAATACCATCTTGAGAAACAGCAGAGAAAACTTTTTAAAGCGCCTTTAGGGACTTAGGGTTATGAAGGCTACTGTTGTTGGTTTTCGTGGAAGCCATAAGACCCAAGACACTTCCCAGATGATTCTGTTTGTTGATGGAGTCAATTCTAAAGAATCAGCATCTTCGCTTATTGATAAAATGGTTGTCTGGACAACTCCTGGCGGCAAGAAGATTGAGGGGAAAGTTATTAGAATTCATGGAAACAGCGGGGCTATACGTGCAAGGTTTGAGCGGGGTCTTCCTGGTCAGTCTATAGGAACAACCGTTGAGGTGATTGGTTAAAATGGCAACTCTTAGAAAGGGAAAATGTTATCGTAATATCGAGAGGGCATATACGCGCAAAAGCAAATACAAGAAAAAAGGGTATATCAGGGCAGTTCCCAATCATAAAATAGTTAAGTTTGACCTTGGAAACCTTACAAAGGATTTTGAGGGTGTTGCTTCTTTATACACAAAAGATAGACTTCAAATCCGCCATAATGCCCTTGAATCTGCACGTGTTGTTATTAATAGACAACTTCATAAAAATCTTGGGGCGAGTGGTTACCACTTAAAGCTTCGTGTTTATCCCCACCATATTCTTCGGGAAAATAAAATGCTTACTGGTGCTGGGGCCGACCGTATGCAATCAGGTATGCAGCATTCTTTTGGAAAGGCAATTAGTACTGCTGCACAATTAAAAGAGGGTCAGAAGATTTTCTCTGTATATGTAGACAAAAAGGATATAAATGTGGCAAAAGAGGCTCTTAAAAGGGCTGTTGCCAGACTTCCTTGTAAATGCGGTATTGAAGCTATATAATTACTGATTAGTAGTATAAAATAGAAAGCTTTATAAAGATAAATGCTCTAAGAATTATAGATAAAATGGTAGAGATACATAAATATCATCCCCTTTTAACTTATAAGAGCATAGTGTATTTCATGGAGGTCGCTTAAAATGTCACAAATCGTGCAAGTAAAATCTCCTGTACTCGCAGCAGTTACAGATAGTGATTACTATGTCAGGGCTCGAAAAGAGGCAAATAAATTGTCTAGAGAATATGACTTGAGAGTAGCTGACATGCCAATGGTGATCCAAGCTATGACTGCTCATCCTAAGGTTCGTAAAGCAATCAGACCCACATGGATAGACACAATAACTGGCGAATATCATGGTCAGCGAGATGGCGACCGTTCTTATGAAATATGGCATTCAGCAGGTTCTTTGGCAACTGCAAAAGGACTGGAAAAAGCATTTTCCAAAGCTGGCGACTATGGATTTATGCAGATTGCTGACGACGAATGGGTTGCTGTTGGAAAAGGCAATTACAACAGTCAGAATGTTGCGAGAATTCATCTTGATGATGTTAAGAAAGGCAGCGTGCCTGTAGCAGGAACTCCTTATACTGTTTTTACACGATTGGACAAAGACAAAGCCAACATCAATGGCAACAGTCAATTAAATTATGGTGCTTTCATGAGTGATGACCGCGTGCTTATGATTGCAGGCTCTCCTGAAAGCAGAGAAGCATTGGCTAAAATGCTATTTAGCAAAAAAGAAGATGGCGGAGAAGGCTGGAGCAATATTGGCAGCTATCACAGAATAAATAAAGCCGGCTTTGACGCTCAAGCAAAGGGGCGCCTAGTGTACCTCGGCAACGGTAATATTGGCCTCGATGGCAACCACAACATCGACATTTATAACAGTTATGGGTGTTTCGTCGTGGTAAGTGCAGTGCGCGCAAAAACTGCTTCTTCTGGCATTGTGCAGCCAACGCTTGAGCAGACATTGGCGGTTATCAACAATCCTGATCTTAACAGAGAAGACACGATAAAAGCTGGAAGTCAGCTGTACAGGCAATAAAAAGAGACGATGCTGGCAATAATTTAGAGGGTTATTAATAGAAGCTATTAAGGGAGTAAAAATGTGCTCAGAAGAATACCACAAAGGACATGAAACTTATGATGTACAACCGGGAATCTCTTTAGATAGATATACCACTCTTCCGCGAAATTATGGTGTAAGAAAAACAGATCCTTTTGAGCTTCTTTATTAATATCCTTCTTTTCCTTTAAGCGGGACAAATAAAAACCCCCCTAAGTTTTCTACTCTAATCTTATTCTTTAGCTTTTTTACTTTAAGCATATCCTGATGATATTCAGAACCAACAGGAGCAACAAGAATTCCTCCAATTTGAAGCTGTAAAACAAGCTTTTCAAGAATCTTTGGGCATGCAGCAGTTACAATAATCCGGTCATAGGGGGCTTCTTTTTTGTAACCTACGCTACCGTCTCCCAAAATCACTTTAACATTTTTATAGCCTTTAAGGGCATGCCTTGCTTCTTGTGCAAGCGGGGGTATAATCTCAACACTAAAAACCCTTCCATTCTCTCCAACTAGAACGCTTAAAATTGCAGCCTGATATCCAGAACCTGTTCCAACTTCAAGGACCTTTTGACCCTCTCTAACCCCAAGTGCCTGCGTCATAATAGCTACTGTTGTTGGCTGTGAGATTGTCTGGTTTGACCCTATTGGAAGCGGATAATCCCTGTATGCTTCATTCTTATATTCTTTTGGTACAAAATTTTCTCTTTGAACCTTATCAAATGCAAAGAGCACTTTTTTGGATGTAATTATCTCTTCTTTTTTCCAGCGCAAAAGCAACTCTTTTTTATCCATTGGGCTGTAAAGAGATATAAACTTTTATATATTATGTCAATCAGGTGTTTTTGAGGTGATGCATATTTGAATATTGCATGGTTTAGTGAGGTTGACAATACAGATATTCCCTTTGCCGGAGTAAAAGGTGCTTCACTTGGGGAGATGTATGGTGCTCGCCTTCCAGTTCCATCAGGATTTATTGTAACTACAAAGGCTTATGAGCGTTTTCTTGAAAGAGGTAATATTGGAGATAATATTTATGAGGCATTATCCTCTGTTGATGTTGAGAAAACAAGCAGGCTTCAAGAGGTTTCTAGAAGAATTCAGGATATGATCTTACGGGCAGAGATACCAAAAGAGATTGCTAACGAAATTAAAGAGGCTTATGATTGCCTTAATATCGACAAAGATGTTCTTTCAAAAGCGAGTAAAGAGGCCCTTGATATTATCAGGGTTGGGCGTAATGCTCCCTTTGTTGCTGTTCGAAGTTCTGCTACTGCGGAAGACCTTTCTGATGCAAGTTTTGCTGGTCAACAGGCAACTTTTTTGAATGTTAGAGGGGTCCAGGAAGTTATTCGCGCTGTTCAAAAATGCTGGGCAAGCCTTTTTACTGCAAAGGTAATTTATTACAGGGTTCAACACAAGTTTCCACACGAGAAGGTTAGTATCGCTGTAATTATCCAAAAGATGGTTCTATCAGCAAAATCAGGCGTTATATTTTCTGTTAATCCTATTAGTAATAAAGAAGACGAAATTCTTGTCGAAGCTGGTTTTGGTCTTGGTGAGGCTGTTGTTTCTGGTTCTATTACCCCAGACCAGTATGTTCTTAGCAAGAGAACGAAAGCCCTTATTGAAAAGAAGGTAAACCGCCAAGAATTTGAATACAGGCTTGACACAAATCTTGGCTATACTGTTAAGCGCAACCTTCAGGAAGGGCGTGCAACAATGCAGAAGCTTCAGGATTATGAACTTCGCAGTCTTGTTGAGCTTGCAATCAAAATAGAAGAGCATTATAGAAAACCTCAGGATATTGAATTTGCTATCGAGGGTGCACAAGTCTATATTATCCAGTCCAGTCCAATTACTACTCTTAAGAAGGCGTCTGGGCAGAAATTACCTGTTGAAAAGAAAGAAGAAGAGACAATGCAGCAGGATGGACAAATAAATAATGGTGATTCTAAAAAGCCTGAAACGTTGCCTGAGCCAGATGAGAAGTATTCACAGTATGGGGATGTTCAGACTATCACCGAAATTAAAACCATTGTTGACCTTCCTGAATACGCTGAAAATGCTGCTAGGACAGGTGCAGATGGTGTTGGGCTTTTACGCCTTGAAATGCTTCTTGCAAGGGGTGGAATCCATCCTGCCCATTATATTGCCCATGACCGGGACGAGGATTATGTTGAACTTCTCTATAAGGGATTAGAGAAGATTGCTCAATCTTTTAAAGGCAAGCCGGTCTGGGTTAGGATGTCTGACCTTCGTACTGACGAATACAGGGGTCTTGAAGGTGGGGATGGTGAACCTCCTGAAGCAAATCCTATGTTAGGTTGGCATGGTATTCGCAGGCTTCTTTCCCAGCAAGAGATTCTCAAAGCAGAATTTCTTGCAATCAAACGGCTTCATGATGCAGGCTACACCCAGGTTGGGGTTATGCTTCCGTTTGTAATTTCTGTTGAGGAGGTTAAACGTGCAAAAGAGATTCTTGAGGAGGTAGGGCTTGAGCCTTGCGAGAATGTAGAATTTGGTATCATGGTAGAAACACCCGCTTCAGTACAAATTATTCGTGATATTTGTGAGGAAGGCATTGATTTTGTTAGTTTTGGAACAAATGACCTTACCCAGCTTACACTGGGTGTAGACAGAAACAATTCTTTACTTCACTTTCAGTATAATGAGATGCACCCTGCTATTCTCAGGCAGATCCAGCATGTTATTCAGGTTTGCAAGGAATATAATGTTGAGACCTCTATATGCGGTCAGGCGGCAAACAATCCTGATATGGCTGAATTTCTTGTGAAGGCTGGGATTGATTCTATTGCAGCAAATCCTGACTCTGTTATAAAGATTAGGCATATTGTTTCAAGGGTTGAGAAGAAGCTTCTTTTGCATGCAGCGAGAAAAGACTTTAAGGTGTGAATGTGCTACCAGATCTTCTTAGCCTGCTAGACGGTTTAGGTGCTTTTGAGACAATCGTTCCATTTTTTGTTGTATTTCTTGTTGTTTTTGGTGCTATCAACCACATTGGTTTTTTTCAGAACAAGCGCGGCATTGAGGTTGTTTTAGCCAGCATTGCAGGTCTATTTTTTATACGAAATCAGTTTCTTGTTGGTATTATGTTGCGTTTTTTTACCAATATCTCTTACTTTATATTCCTGCTTTTGATCCTTCTTTTTGGATTTGGGCTTATTGCAAGGAAAAAGGCGAAAAAAGGGATTTTCCTGTTTGTTGGATTTATAGTTTCGATAAGTTATATATTTTTTGCACTTTCTGATAAGACCACTTCTTTTCTTGGTGGTGGAAGTCTTAGGATTTTAAGCCAACTTCCTTCTAATATAGTTCAAGGGATTTTATTTATTGTTTTGTTCGGTGCTATTATTTTTTGGGCAATGAAGGGAAAATCAAAAAATAAAACAGATAAACGTTAAGTGGTAAATCTTTATAAGCGGTTTTTATTTTGGGAGTATGTCCTTCCAAGAAGAGATGATTCTCTAGGGATTTCTTAAAATTGCCATGAAATGGCTTTATTTTGTGTTTTTAGAGGAATAGAAAGCTTTATATATTAGTCATTACTATAGTGTAATAACATATTTGGAGTTGATATGACACTAGAGCAAAATTTAACAAATGCTTATGGAAGTTTTAGAAATTGGACCGGAGCGAGAGCTCTTTTTTCTCAAGATCCGTGGGGATATAGGGTTCGTGAGTTTTTAAATGGTCTTTCTGGCGGAAAAACTAGCTATGAGGGTTTGCCTCCTGATGTTTTAGGTAAAGAGATAGACCAAGAGTTTCCTAAAAGCGAAAAAACATTTTTAGAATTGGCCAGACCTTCAGCATCAAAGATTTCTCATAAAGCTTTAGAAAAAGCCCCTCCCGAAGAGTACGGCAGACTGGTGGCAATTATTGAGAAAGATATACAAGAAGGAGCTAAAATAGCACAAAGCGGAGATACTAATGCCATGTTTGATTACCTTCTCAGAAGATTAGGTGACAAAAATGGGTCAGAGATTTATCATGCTAAGGCCCTTCATAACCTTGGTAGTCCTGAATTGGCGCGCCAGTTCGAAAAGGTTCTTGGAGTTGAGGTTAGAAAGGCCGCAAATAAATACCGGACAAACCCTGATGATCCTAATTCTCAATTTGATAAAGATAAACTTAAGAAAGGATTAGAAGAGCATGCTAAACACATAAAAGATCAAGATGGTGAGGCTCAGTTTTATGCGACTTTGATGAATTACGCAACAACCACACAACAAAAAGCTAGCTAAACTAGCTAACTTCTTTCTTTTTTTACTAATTTTGCCATTTGGCCAATAAATTTATCTGCACGATTGCGGTGTGTGTTTAGCTCTTTACCAGAAATATCAACTACTGTACCGTGCGTTATATTATGCGCTAGTCTGTAGGTTTCCCGATACCAGTTTACATATTTGCTATTTAGCTTTCCTTTTCTTACAAAGTGCTCTTTTAGCATAATATCAATGTGTTCAGGGCTTGGTGGAGTCTTTCCTGCTGCCATAAGTGCTGCATGGGCGCTATCAACCATTGCCCAGTATACTGATTCTGCAACAGAGAGCATATTGAATTTTGCCCGTGCAAGATGAAGTGGTGCGCGCTTTAGAGCTGTATAAATTGCTTCCGGGCTTGGTCGTATTTTTCCTCTTGCAAGTAGGATTTTAAGTGGATTGAAAAATCCCCCAAAGTCAATAAGGGCAATCCCGTACCTAAGAACATTGATTACCACGGGCTCTCCTATTAATATTTGATTCCAGAATGCTGTTAGGGTTACTGTGTTGACATGGAGTTTTTTAGCATACTTAACAGAACTTACAAGGCGCTGCATCTCTTCACGATACCATGCAATAAGCCTCTGGTCCCATTGAATCGTCGCATCATCAACAATGATTATAATATCTACATCACTTCTTCTTTGCTGTGTATTTTTTGCTACCGAGCCAAAGAGTACTATAGATTTTATTACTTTATCAAACTCCCGATAGGCTTTGGTTGCAAAGTCGTATGCTATACCATAGTCTTCATCAATTATACCAGGGTCAATAAATTCACTTTTTCTATTGATTTCCACCTTGGGCAAACCGTCCTCTGTCCCCCCCTCTTTGACCTCCAAGTTCTGGTGGAAGGTTTGAGAATCCACCACCATACAAATCCCGGAAGTGCGTTTCTGGAAGTGTTGGTCCCATTCCAAGCCCGTATGAGCCTTGGGTTTCAATCATCTGTGGCCAGTATGGCGCTACTTTCATTGAATAAAGGGGTGAGTTAAAATATTCCAGTGCATAAAGGTGTGGATTTTCCTTGAACTGCGCAACAAACGCTCCTGCTTCGACAATAACATTTCCTTTTTTTGCCTCAAATCCGTGCTTTTTTAGGCGTTCAATTTGTTCTTTAATTGGTGCATTTCCCATGCCAGGCGGCATGTGAGCATCAGAGAATCCAAAATTATCTGTTATGTGTAATTGCTTTACATGCGGGGCAATAATCTCTGTTTCCTTTAGAATGTCTTTTTCCGTATATCCAAGTTTTCTCATAAAATTGATGTGCCCTACATCCCAGGTTACACCGATAAGTTTTTGAGCTTCCTGCATAGCTTCTTTTTCTCCCATCCTCTTCTCTTTTTGAAGCTTTTCAGCAAACTTTTCCTGTGCTCTTTCAATTGTATCTCTAAGTTCTTTTGAACTTCCAATTGTCAGCTCTGGCTGGTAGTTTTCAATTGTTATCAAGGGGGAATTCTTCCCGTATTTTTGGTATGCTTCCCATGCTGTGTTTGATACTGTCTCTACTGTCTTTTCCTGAGCAAATTTTGTGGTTGGGATAAAGACTTTTGGTGCTGGAAGCTGGTTTAGCTGATGTAACATTTCATCCTGGCTTACTGGTTTTTGTCCAAGTTTCTTTTCAACTTCAGCTTGAAGCTTTTTTTGGATTTCATGTTCGGATTCTAATAACTCGGGGTGTTTCCTGTATTTTATCATTAAATCTTTCATTGCTTCTCTTTGAATTTCCTGTTGCTTTCCGTATGTTTGGGCTGTCTTTTCAAAGTTCTCAAACTCTTTTAGAATCTCTTTTTTTTCTTCTGCAGGCGTATATTTTTGGAATTTGTGGTGGATATCCTCCATACGTGAGCGAATATGCACATCAATCTCGTGCATGTGTCTTTCAAGAAGCTTCATCTTGTTTTTGTTTTCTTCATATTCCCTTAATTCTTCCGGGGATACTACTCCTTGACTGTGGGCGTATTCAAGTCCTACGTTGTTAGATACTATCCTTTGAAAGTTATCTGCTATTTCTGACTTTGTCTTTTGAAGGTCAAGCACATCAAGTTTCTCTTTATCCCACATTGTATGGTTTTGATTCTCCAAATATTCATCTGGCGTCCATATCTTGTCTCTTCCTATGTACCTTTTTACTTCGAATTTGTTCATTCCTATTTCGCCGGTTTCCTGATTGATAAAGGCTGCCCGCTCTTTTATTGCTCCTTTATCAATGAATTCCTGAAGGTATTTTTTTTCTTCCTGCGATGCTGTTTTGTAGAGCTGCTGGACATATTCCTTTTCCTGCAGGCTCATCTTTCTCCATGTTTCACCAGGAGTTTGGGTGTTTGCGTGGAAATTTATAGGGGTATTTCCTTTTGGGTCTAATTTATGGGCCATGTCAAGAAAATAACCCAGCTGGTTTTCTGCATTTTTTCTTTCTGATTCGTCCCATCTATTTTGCTGAAAACCTACAAGGTCCATGATTGGGCCATGAATGCTTGCTTTTGCTCCTGTTAGTTTCATAAGCCTGTTGATCTCTTCAAAGTGCTGTTTTGGAATCTGCTCAAAGATATCCGGGCGGATTGGGGCTAAGTCAACTCCAAAAACACCTGAGTTTAAGCGTTTTGTTGCTTCAGCGATTTGATTTGCTGTATTGATACTTGTTGGCGCGCCCATTGCATATTGGGGGACAGAGAAGTATTCACTTTCCACCGCTGTGTTGTATTCTCTAATAAAGTTATTCATGGTAAGTTGTTTTTCCTTTTTGTATATTGTTCCTGTTTTTCGCGAAAGGCCGTGTCTAGTTTTGTGAAGTACTGTATCCTTCTTTCAGGAGACGACCCATGAAATAGTTCATCAACAATATTCCGTAGTTCTCCACGTGTTTCTTCTGCATTTGTTACACTGAGGCTTATTCTACCTTCTTGTATGAGCCTGTCTCGCAAATCATTAATAAAAGATTCTGTTGACTGTGAAGTGGTGTATGCAATTCCACTGAGATTGTCTTGAGTTATCTCATAGCGGGTTCTAATTCCACCATATTCATTTGCATTGTAATCTCTTCTATGTGTTTCTTGCGGTTGCTCTTGAACTTCTTCTATTTCTTGTTGGGGTTTTACTTCTTCTTCATTTAGTGCAGATATAAGCTGTTCTGCTATGGCCTTTTCTGGCTTTTTTTCTTCTTTTTTTTTATGAATATCCTTTCTTATTCTTTTTAGCAGTTCTTCAAGTTTTTCTTTAAGAAATCCATTTTCTTTTTTATTCAGCTGCTCCTGAAGAAACCTTTCTTTCTCTTTTTTTGTCTTCTTCTTTAATTCTTCCTGTATCTTTTTAATTGCCATAATTGAAGAATTAATGGGTAGATTGGTTTATTTAAAGGTTATTTAATTTTGGGAGAATGCTTTAGAGCAATACCAGCATCCTTCGACTTTAATACCCTTGTGTTCTTGATTGTGTTCCGACATATTCCCCGCATTTATTCCTTTATCTCGGGCATATGAATTGTCTATTGTCTTATCTTCAAGAGGATTTGGAGGGGGGACCCCGTATTGGCTGCTTTGAGTTTCTGTGCTGTAAGTTTTATGGGTGGTGCTGTAACCATCATTTTGCGGTCCATAACCCCCATCTTGTTGTTGAGCTGGTGTGTATGCTAATTGGTCTTCAAGTGTCATAGTAATCAAATTTTTATGCTCTTTTTTTACTTATAAACATTTCGTTATGTACTGAGCATTCTATGAGCTTTTTTGTATATATCATATGCTACAAAGCACTCTGCTTTTGCCTGCCCCTGTGCTGCTTTTAGGACTGTTTTGTCTATGAATCCAGAGCCTTTACCCTTTCCGAAAATATTGAGATTCTTTCCAACGCCTTTGAGCGGCTTTCCAATTTCTTTAAACCCCTCGTAAAGGGCTTCAAATGGGTTTACTGAGCTTTCTTCAACTCCACCTTCTTTTCCTTCCAGTTCTTTTAGGTGTTCCTTGATTTCTCTTTTTGTTGCTTCGTCTTTTGTCTTTTTTAGGAGCTTTCTAAGAAAATTCCGCTTTTGGGGTGGGCCTTCCTCTTCTTCGTCATTAAGATAGTGTTTTACATCCTCTTCAATTTCCTTAAGGCTTACATCTAGAAGGTTTTCAATAAGAGCAAGGTCATCTTCAAGTTCCTTTTGTTCATAGAGTTTTAGGTCTTTTTCGCTTAATGCAAATGACTTGAAGAGCACGTCTGCCCTTCCCCCCTGGGAGTAGCGCGTTCCTGTTTGTGACTGGCCAGCAGAATGGGGGATGCTTCTAAAGTGTATCTCTACTTTTATGCATGCATGGTATTTTTGAGACGGTCGCAATCCTTTTGCAATTTCTCCTTTATCTATCATTGCCTGAAAATTAAACTCTTTTTTGGCGAAAATATCAAGCTGCATTTCCATGTTGTTGAAAACGCTGACAATATTTGGTGAGTTAAAATCATGCATGCTCAGTTTTTTCGCTGCAAGGAGATATGGCTTTGTCCACTGTGCATATAATTTTAATGCAGCAACCTGGGAGCGAAGGTATGCCTTTTCTATATTGTACCTTTTTCTAAGTTCTCTCTCACTTTCTTTTTTCCAGTGGTAATATTCTTCCATCCTAGGTTTTAGAATACGGCGGACACGATCATTTAAATCAAGCTTGTCTATATGCTTGATTGAAGATGCTGCCAGAAAGGCATCTCTGAGTGTAACAAATTCTAACTGCTGGCTCATTGCATGAACAGCTCCTCTTCCACGTTTGATGTCAACCTGGTCGAGCCATATTTGTTTTAGGGCAAGTTCTGCTGCTTCCATTCTTGCTTTTTCTTTTGCATGAATGTCATTGTAGACTGCAAGGCGCACATCAAATTCTTTTAGGTCATAGATTAGGTTAATGATGCTGCGCAGCACGGTGTTGATTGTTCCAATCATTTTCATTGCCTGCTCCTGCATTCTTGTTGCCTTTATTCCAATATCGCTGTGAAATGCAGAACCTACTGCCGCTTCAAAGTCTTCTCTTGTCTTGTCTACGGTATATCCAAGACCACTCATTGGTTCCCTGCCACGAAGGAAATCAAGGATCCAAAAGTAAATTCCTTCAAGGCCTTCATTAAAGGAATCGTATGCCAAGTGGTAAGTTGCCCCAATATTCTCTTCAACCTTTTGTACAATGTCTTTTTTTGATGGTTCCTCCTTTTTTGGAGGACTGAAAAGGCTACTTAGAAACTTATCTTCCATTTTCCCTCTTTTTTATTATCTTTGGGCATTGCGCTATATAAAACCTTTGTTTTCAGTAAACTATGACCGAAAACATTATTAATATTCCAAAAAATAACAAAATACATGATTGGAAGGCAAGTTTGGGTTACTCCTCCAAGTGGTATCCGCTTTGCCAAACGTGGTGTGTTTGATATTAGTAAAACTTATCAGGCTATTCGCTCATTTCTTCTTGACCATCATTATTCACTTCGTAATTTTCAAGAGAAAGAAAACACTTCCAGGCGCAGGCCGGAAGAATTCGGGGAGGTTATTTTTATTTTACAGACTGCAAAGGAAGTTGATGATTATGCAAGGTTTCATATCAATGTTGATGTTCGTATTAATAAGCTTCGAAAGGTTGTTGTTGGTGAAATGACCATGGATGAGGGGTTTTTTCAGGTTTATATCATTGGTTATGTATTCTTAGATTACCGCAATAAATGGCAAAGAAGCTCATTTTCAGCAATGCTCAGCAAAATCTATAATAATTACCTTATTAAGAATAAAATTGAGAATGAATACCAAGGTCCCCTCTTTGGAGAGGTCTGTGGCCTTCGGGATGCTGTCAAAGAATCTTTAGACCTTTATCCTTATTATCATGGCAACGTATGAAGAAAAACCTGAGCGTATCTGGGTAACTCCTCCAGGACCTGGTGGAACTAAGATCCGCCATATTGGTATGATTGATATTGCTTATTTTTACCGGTGGCTTCAGCAATGGTTTAGCTTTGAATTTACCTGGGACCCTAGTTTTGAGAAGCAGTACCTTGAAAAGGTCAGTTCTGGAAGCAAGGAATACCAGATAAAGTGGGAATGTGTCATGCCTGCGCGCTTTAACCTAAAACTAGGAATAGATGTGAATTTTCTTTTTTTGGGTGTTACTGAGGCTGAAACTGTTATTAGTGGAATGAAAGTCAAACTCCAGCGTGGAGACTTTGAACTTCGTGTTGATGGCTATGTAGAGAAGAATCTTGAAGGGCTTTCTTTTTTCAGAAAGATTTATCAGGAATTTATTATAAGGGAACGTATTGAAGAGGTTGCCCAAGAGCACTATATGAAGGTAAAGAAGTTTCGTGATGATGTATATGCTTATATAAACCAATATATAAGAGATGAGGATGTGATGATTTAGATGTCAGAAATTGAATACGTTGTCCCTCCAGCTATAAAAGTTTCCCAAGATGCCGTTTTCAACTTTGCTGACCTTTACAACCTTACTAAATCGTGGTTTGAGAAGCACAAGTATGACTTTTTTGAAAAAGAGTATCTTGATACTGAAAGGGAAAATAAAAAGAGCTGCAATATCCGCTGGATGTCTGAGCGGAAGGTTGACGATTATACAAAATTTCATATTGATATTGCCATTACTGGATACGACCTTGAAGATGTTTCTTTGAAAACCTGTGTTGCCTGCAAGGGGCGGATTGTGTTCCAGTTTGCTTCTTATCTTGAGCGCGATTATGAAGATATGTGGAGCCATAATTTTTTTATGCGCTTTATACGGAGTGCATATGATACGTTTGTGATTCGTGGGAAGTTTTCAAAATACAAACAAGAACTTAAGGAAGAGACTTATGCATTGTTTAATCAAACAAAATCTTTTTTAAGACTGCAAGAATACAAGGCTTAATGAAAAAGTATTTTTTATTATTCTTTCTTGCTGGGTTTGTTGTTTTTGTAGACCAGGTCACTAAACTATTTATTCGCGACCAATCTTTTACTGTTTTTTCTTTTTTCCGTATTACTCCAACATACAACAGTGGCGCTCTTTTTGGCATCTTTCCTGGAGGAAATGTTGTATTTATAGTGTTGAGCATTGCTGTTCTTGGTTTGATAATTTATCTTTACAAAAATGCTGATCAACTGTCTCAAATTGGATTTTCTCTTATTTTCGGTGGGGCTATTGGAAACCTTGTTGATAGGCTCTTTGGGGGGGCTGTTTATGACTTTCTTGACTTTAAGATTTGGCCTATTTTTAATTTTGCAGACACTTTCCTTGTTTTGGGGGTTGTACTTGTTCTTTTTGTATCTTTACGAGGTCATAAATTTTTTTCAGTGGACAAGAATACATTGAGATAAGCTTCTTGTAGTTACATATTGTTTTTTTAATCATTACATAAAAATAGAGAAGTACTTTTAAATAGTGTTTTTTTGGCTTTTGTATGAAATCAGGAGAGCGAATAGAGGTATTTCGAAGGGCGGTGTATCTTTCTAGGGAGAGATTCGCATATATTGCTAGTATTTGTCCGACTACATTGTATCTCTTGGAGCGGGATAGGACTTTACCTAGGGCAAGGACTCTTCAAAAGATTGTTGATGCTTTTCATTTTGAACCAAGTATCTTTTCTGACCTTGGTTTGGGTAAGAACCCAAAGAAAATAGAAATAGATTATGATTTTTTGAAAAAGCATTATTCTGTTGAGGAACAGACCGCTCAACAGATAGCAGGCAAGTTAGGATGCTCTAAGTCAGTAGTTCTTGCAAGGCTTAAGGAGTATGGGATTGAACGACGACCCCGTTTTAGACAAAATGGGGCTGTTTTTTCTTTAGACCCATATCCTTGCTTAAAAAAAGAGTTTGCTCTTCAAGGGCAGGCAGTACTTCAGTATCCCAGAGTAAAAGAATTACTTAAACCGAAAATTTATTTTGCGCTTGCCTGCCGCTTTGTTGGGAATACTTTAGAAGAGACTGCAGTTTTATCTTCAACTGAGTTTGGTGAGCCTAGAGTTACACGCGAAATGGTAAGACAGAGGCAAAATACGGGTTTGGGGCGTCTTGAGAGATACCTTATAAATGGGAATAACATATAAATCTTTATTTTTTACAGTTTTTTATGAATAGAAAAGGAGTTCTTGAGGCTATCTATACCATCCTTTATGGAAGGTATGGTTCTCAGAACTGGTGGCCATATACGGATGTTAAGAATAAAGGGTTTGAAATCTGTCTTGGTGCTATATTAACGCAAAATACAAGCTGGCAGAATGTTGAAAAGGCACTAGAAAATCTTAAAGCCAACAATCTTTTAAGTATTAACTCTATTGATTCTGTAAATTTTGAGAGGCTTTCTACTTTTCTACGTCCGTCGGGTTATTTTAATCAGAAAGCAAAGAAGCTAAAGGCCTTTGTCAGGTTTATTATTAAAAATTATGACGGTGATTTAAAGAAATTATTATCCCTTCCTATAGATAAACTTAGAGAAGAACTTCTTTCTATTTATGGAGTTGGTCCAGAGACTGCAGATTCAATAATTCTTTATGCTGCAAATAAGCCCATTTTTGTTATTGATGCCTATACAAAAAGAGTTATGTCCCGTCTTGGATTTGGCGAGCATTCCTATGAATCTCTTCAGAGTCTTTTTATGGATAATCTATCTTTAGATACTGAGGAATTTAATGAGTTTCACGCTCTTTTCGTTCGTCTTGGAAAGGAGGTTTGCAGGACCAAGCCTAAATGTAGTGTTTGTTGTCTTAAGGGTTCTTGCCATTATCCGTCAAAGGTTGTGTGATTGCATTTATGATTGCTTCTGGAGTCTGTTCTACTATATACACTCTTAACGATGGGAATCTTCCAATTTCCCTTTGAACGTCCCTTACAAATCCTAAGTGTCTTGTTTGATCATATGTTAGTTTGTTGAGTATGGCTACTTGTGCTCCTCTAAGTGATTCTATAAGCTGTGTTCTGTCCTCTGAGCCCATATAATATACTGCGAATTGGACACCCTGTAAGCTTTGTTCTTTCTGTAGCTGCCCTAAGATTTCTGTAGCTGTTCTAATACCATATCCAATAAGGGCTACTTTTTTTGGTGTGAGATTTACCACCTTATCTTCTAGTGATTTTCTTTCTTCTCTTGCTCTATCAACAGCATTTTCTAATTCAGAGACTCTTTTTCCCAAATCAGCTTGTGTTCGGTTTGATTCTTCTAACTGGGCTTGGTATTCTCTTGCTTTTAATTCATGTCGTTCAGCTGTTTTTGCAAGAACTTGGCGTTCATATTGTAGACTTTCAATGTACTCTCTGTTAACACGCTCAATAGTTGGTTGGGTTCTATTTCTTTCCTCCATATTTTTTATTCTGGTACTATCTAAGAATTCTAATATTGGAGAAATGATTCCACTTATTTCGTCGACAAAACCATTATATGTATTTTGGGGTGCTTTTAGTTCCATCTTTTGTCTTTCATGAAGCTTTTGCCTTGCTTCTTCTGTTAGGTCTTTATAAAAAAGCCAAGATTTAATTCTCTTTAACATAGAACCTCCGCTCTTTTGGAACAAAGTTTTTTATTACTCCCCTTGATAATTTTCCACAACCAAGAATGTCTTTTTTATGGTTCAGAACTACATATTGACCATAAGTAGATGAAACAGGAATATCTTCTCCATTAAACCACAGGTATGCCTCTTTTTCGTTTAGGGAATGAATATTTTTTTCTGTTTTTTTAACGAAGAGCTGCGCCCCATCTATACTCAGACGCACCCCTTTTTCTTCAAGCGTTCCTGCATAAAGTCCAACACTTTCAACACGCAGGTTTTCAAGATCAACTCTTGCAATATCTCCACTTATAGCAAATATCTTATTGTCCTTACCTTTTATTAGTGTGTG
>JAGVYI010000013.1 GCA_018303365.1 Candidatus Woesearchaeota archaeon | reverse complement strand
ACACCGCTACGGCATAAAAGTTCACTAGCAACACCACCAAGCGCTCCAAGGCCAACAATACAGGCAGTCTTCTTGCTAAGAATATCTTGGTCAGCTTTTCCAATAAGAACCTCTTGGCGGGAATATCTCATAGAAAAGACACAGAAAAAAGCCTTATAAAATTACCTAAAATGTTAAACGGCTTCTTTGAATATCTTCAAGGCTTCTTGTTCTGTAACTATTTTGGTATGAATATCTGGATGTGCCTTCTGTACCAAAACATAAGCCGGGGCAGCTTGGTTAGTAACCATTCCACTTCCATCAACAAGGTTTTCAAGCCCTGCACTCTCTGCATGTCTCAAAGTTATAGATCTGCCTGATTTGGGCAATACAATGTCGACAATTACAACCTCCGGATTCCACTTGTTAAGGTCCCGCAACACATCTATTGAAAGAGAGTTGTTAAATTCGCCAGCAGAACCAGGGGCAAAAGCACTTATATCCTTCAATGGCCCGTCACTTCCCTTGTCTGTGCAGTTAACTATTGCATCTACCTTTACCATTGTATTCAAAACAGAACCTCTTATGAGATCTTCAGGTGCTGCGTAGGCCACACTATCGCCTCTCTCTTGGTTTATAGAATTAGCTAGAAAGACCGCTTTGCGGTAAGTTCTGTTTATTATACCTATTCTCCTTGCACCCTGCCTTGCGATTAACATTATAAAGTCCTTAGCAACACCCCCAGCACCCAAAACAACATAATTGCTGCCTTCTGTTTTCTTCCCAACTCTGCCTAGAGCTTCTTCAACACTCAAATAAAGACCTCTTGAATCCGTATTGTACCCAACGAGCCTATTACCTTCTTTTACAATTATATTAACAGAGTTCAGGTCTACTGGAGAGACAGCATCCAAATGTTTAATGACAGATTCCTTAAAACCAACTCCCGCCCCTCCACCAAGGTATCTTGGGTCTGCCCGAAGTGCTCTCAAAATATCTCCTGTTTGATTTGGATTTCCAACAACCATAATATTACGGATAGGAAGTCTAAGTTTCTCATAAATAGAATTCCACATGGTTGGCGTCTTGGCTCCATAGTCATGGCCTATAAGAGGAACTGTGTACGCCTTAAGGTAGTCAAGTTTTGATAAATCAAGCGCACCCTCACTTCCAAGGAGGTAGTCATTTTTTAGAGGGATTCTTGCTAGGCTCACAACTCCATCTTCAAGCAATTCTTTAAGCGTCATTAAATAAAAACACAAAAGAAGCATTTAAAAAACCTTTCTTTAAATAAAATATAATATCTTTTCTATAAAATGAAATTTAAAATAGACAAGAAAGTAAAACCAAAAGGCGGCCAGCCAGAGGCAATAAAAAAGCTAGTAGAAGGATACAAGAAGTACCCAAAGCAGACCCTTCTTGGAATAACTGGATCTGGAAAAACCTTTGTCATGGCCAATGTCATAAATTCCATAAATAAACCAGCCATTATAATCGCCCACAACAAGACCCTTGCAGCCCAGCTTTACACAGAACTAAAGCAGCTTTTTAAGGAAAATAGGGTTGAGTACTTTGTCAGCTACTATGACTACTATCAGCCAGAATCATACATCCCCCAGACAGACACTTACATAGAAAAGGACGCAAAAATCAATGCAAAAATAGAGCAGATGCGCCTAAAAGCAACAGCATCATTAATGTCAAGAAAGGATGTTATAATTGTAGCTTCTGTCTCATGTATTTATGGTCTTGGAGACCCAAAAGATTTCCAAAAGATGAGCTACACTCTAAATAGGGGAGATAAAAAAGACAGGATGGAGGTTCTGCGTGGCCTTGTGGGGATGCAATATGAAAGAAACGACCAGGGTTTAGAGCCAGGAAAGTTCAGGGTAAGGGGGGATGTTATTGATATAATACCGGGCTATGAAGATACCGTCATTAGGATAGAATTATTTGGTGATAAAGTAGAAAAAATTACAGAACTTGATGCAATAAATAACAAGAAAATAAGAGATTTGGATGAAATTACAATCTATCCATCAAAGCACTTTGTAATACCTGAAGAAAAGCAGGAATATGCACTTGCAGGAATAGAAGATGAGCTAAAACAGTGGGCACCAACACTAAACCCTTTGGAGAGAAACAGGCTGGAGAAAAGAACACGCTATGATATTGAAATGATAAGGGAAGTCGGCTATTGTACCGGAATAGAAAATTATTCGCGCTATTTTGACAGAAGAAAAAAAGGAGAACCACCCTTCTGTCTCTTAGATTATTTTCCAGAGGATTTCCTGGTGATAATTGACGAATCCCACCAGACAATACCTCAGCTTCACGCAATGTACAAAGGAGACTGGACAAGAAAAAAGAACCTTGTAGATTATGGCTTTAGGCTTCCCTCGGCATTTGATAACAGACCCCTAAAGTTCAATGAATTCCAAGAATATATGAAACACACGATTTTTGTTTCTGCAACACCAGCAGAATATGAAAAAGAAGTATCAAAGCAGATTGCTGAGCTTATTATTCGCCCTACAGGCCTTCTTGACCCAGAGTGCGAGGTAAGGCCGACAAAGCATCAGGTTGATGACTTAATAGCTGAAATAGATAAGACAACTAAAAAAGGATACCGCACACTTGTCACAACGCTTACAAAAAGAATGGCAGAAGACCTGACAGATTACCTCTCAAAAGCAGGAATAAAGGTTCGCTATCTGCACTCTGAGATTGACACAATTGAAAGAACAGAAATTATAAGGCAGCTTAGACTAAAAGAATTTGACGTTCTTGTTGGAATTAACCTTCTAAGAGAGGGCCTTGATATCCCTGAAGTTGCCCTGGTAGCTATCCTTGATGCGGATAAGGAGGGGTTTCTTAGAAATGAAAGAAGCCTTATCCAGACAATAGGAAGAGCAGCAAGAAATGAACACGGAAGGGTTATAATGTATGCAGATGTAATGACCGAATCGCTAAAAAGTGCACTGGAAATAACAAAAAAGAGAAGGGAAAGGCAAATAGCTTACAATAAGAAAAAAGGTATTGTCCCAAAGACAATCGTAAAGCCAATACAGGATTCACAGGTAAAAATAAAGACAATAAAGCACATTGCGAAGTCCCAGATACCGGCAATGATTGCAACACTTGATGCAGATATGAAAAACGCAGCAGAAAAGCTTGATTTTGAAAAGGCAATGGAACTAAGAGATGAAATAGAGAATCTAAGAAAGCAGGTGCAAAAATAAAAATTAGTGTGGCTTAATCATGTCAGAGAAGGTATGAACATGTGTTCAACAGAGGTCGGCCCGCACGAAACAAAAATTTTTTAAATAAACCCAATTTAATTATTATTATCATGAAAAAGAAAAGGATATTATTTATTTGTACAGGAAATGTCTTTAGAAGTATGAGTGCAGAATATGCACTAAAGAAATATTTGACTGATAATGCGATTTCTGGTTGGCATATAAGTTCTGCAGGAATAATCGCTATAAAAGAATCAATAGATCAAAAAATCCTGAATGTTTTAAAAGAATTAGGGATTAAATCTATTAACCATAAACAAAAAAAATTAACAGGAAAGATGTTGAATGGGTATGATGTAATTATTGCAATGGCAGAAAATCATAAGCATTTTATTAAGTCTAAGTTTAATCACAAAACTGTTTTTCTCTTTAATGAACTGGCAATCAATAAAAAAGAATCTGTTTGGGATATAGAGGATGAAGTAAAAGATTATTTAACAAACAGAAAAGCCATTGAGAATAAAATAGAAAGAACAATTAAGTATATCTTCAACAAAACTCCTGCGTTATTTAAGAATATCTCAGAAAGGTATTTCTTATTTAGTGAATTCGTAAATGGTTCAAAAAAACATAGAAATGGGTTTCCATTTATCGAGTTATATGGGACTAAAAATACAGTTGCTTTTATGTCAATTGATATCCCAGAAAAAGAAGATGGACATATCCTAGTTATCCCAAAGAAAAGATATGAAGACATTTCAGAAATTCCTAAAATAGTTTTAAATGAATTAATACAATCAATTGTTAAAATAGGGACTTCTATTAAGGTTAACCATGGAGGATATAATATCCTTCTTAACAATGGTATTGATGCTGGACAGTATATTCTTCATACACATTTTCACCTTATTCCTAGGAGTTATAATGACGAAATAGGGATGGAAATCTGGAAAAATAAAAAAATATCTTCCAGCGATTTTGTAAAGTTAAACAATCTACTAAAAAAACAAATAAATAAAGGATAAAAAGTGCTCCTTCGCTTCATTTCATCCTGCTTGGGTACTTTGCACTCTTGGGCTTCGCCCTCGGCTCACTTAACAGCAATTAAGATGAAAATCCTTGGCTCGTAAATCAGCTAACCTATAGGAGGTTTATAGCTTATAATTGCCATTGAATCCTTGACATATCTGTTACAGGTGTTAAGTAAAAATAACATCCGTTTCTAAATCCCTGCCTGACTGTTCAAATATCTATTCATACCAAAATTAGAGAACATCACTTTTAAAAACCCATCGAAAGACAATCAAAAAATGCAAAAAGACATAGTGATAACTGGTGCAAGAGAGCACAATTTAAAAAATATCTCTATAACTCTTCCAAGAGAGAAATTTATAGTCATTACAGGCCTTTCAGGCTCAGGAAAATCTACTCTGGCATTCGATACCCTTTATGCAGAAGGGCAAAGAAGGTATGTAGAATCGCTCTCAGCATACGCCCGCCAGTTCCTAGGGCTTATGAACAAGCCAGATGTTGATGCCATAGACGGTCTCTCGCCGGCAATCTCTATTGAGCAAAAAGCAACATCAAAAAATCCAAGGTCAACAGTTGGAACAGTAACAGAGATCTATGACTATCTAAGACTGTTGTTTGCAAGAATAGGGGTTCCTCACTGCCCCGTCTGTAGGAGTGAAATAAGGCCGCAATCGCCCCAGCAGATTTCAAACCAGATATTTGAAAAGCACAATGGTAAAAACGTAATCATCCTTGCACCAGTAATTCAGGGGAAAAAAGGAACATATGAAAAAGAGATGGAGAAGCTCCAAAAAGATGGCTTTGCAAGGATGCGCATTGACACACAAATTTTCACAACAGACCAGCGCCCAAAACTCAAGCGCTATGAAAAGCACTGGATAGAAGCTGTTGTTGACCGCCTTGAAATAAAGGACTATTCGCGCCTCAATGATGCTGTAGAGCAGGCATTAAAATACGGAAAAAACACATTAATCATTCTTGATCAAAAAAAAGAGAAAGAGACAGAAATCAAAAAAAAAGAGATCCAGCGCGGTGCAGGAGAAGAGATTTACACTGCAGATGGTGCATGCTTAAATCACCCCGACATCTCTTTTGAAGAGCTCCAGCCAAGAATGTTTTCTTTCAACTCGCCTTTTGGTGCCTGCAGTGAGTGCGATGGTCTTGGCATTCGCCAGGTATTTGATGAAGACATGGTTATTCCTGACAAAACAAAGTCAATTCTGGACGGAGCAATAGAGCCGCTCACAAAGATGGACCGCTGGTACATAGAATATGTTAAGAGTGCGGCACGAAAGTTTGGTTTTTCTATAACAAAGCCGCTAAAAGAATGGAAAAAAGAAGAGCGAAACACCCTTCTGTACGGTTCAGAAAAAAAGATTGAAAGCCCGTTTTTTGTAGATACAAAAAAGTCTTATGAAGGCATCATTCCAAGAATGGAGAGAATTTACAAGGATACGGAATCAGAGCACAGGAAAAATAAGCTTGAACATTATATTACAAATCTTCCCTGTCAGCGTTGTCAGGGAAAGCGCCTAAGCGAAAAGGCATTGGCTGTAACAATTAACAAAAAAAGCATTATTGATCTTACCGACATGCCTATAAAAGAAACGCAAATGTTCTTCAATAGCATTAAGCTAACAAAAAAGGAAGCAACAATAGCAAAACTTATTCTAAAAGAAATCAATGCGCGTCTTGAGTTCCTTGTAAATGTTGGCTTAGAGTATCTGACACTCTCACGCACAGCAAGCACCCTATCAGGCGGAGAAGCCCAAAGAATACGCCTTGCAACGCAGATTGGGGCAAATTTAATGGGAGTCCTTTATATTTTGGATGAACCATCTATTGGACTCCATCAAAAAAATAATCATAAGCTCATAGAAACACTAACCCGTTTGCGGGATATTGGAAATACAGTTATCGTGGTTGAACACGATGAGGATACAATCAAAGCAGCAGATTATGTTATTGATATGGGACCCGGTGCAGGAATTCATGGAGGGAGCGTTGTTGCAACAGGAACTCCGAAAGAGGTTATGCAAAATTCTGCTTCCCTTACCGGTCAGTACCTTGCTGGTAAGAAGAAGATAAGTGTCCCGGAAAAAAGAAGAAGACCACTAGGATGGCTTCAAATAAGAAAAGCAGGCGAACACAATCTTAAAAATATAGATGTAGAAATTCCAACAGGGGTATTTACCTGTATTACAGGGGTATCTGGTTCAGGAAAATCAACGCTTATACATGATATCCTCTATAAGGCTTTAATGAAAAGATTGTACAATTCAAAAGAAAGACCGGGAAGACACGGCGGACTCGTCTTGGATAACACTGTTAACAGGGTAATCCTTGTGGACCAGTCTCCAATAGGCAGGACCCCGCGCTCAAACCCAGCAACATACACAAAAGTCTTTGATGATATAAGAAAGATTTTTGCACAGACAAAAGAAGCAAAACTTAGAGGCTACAAAGAAGGAAGGTTCTCATTTAATGTTAAGGGTGGAAGGTGCGAGACATGTCAAGGAGATGGTGTCATAAAAATAGAGATGAATTTTCTGCCTGATATTTACGTTGACTGTGAGGAATGCAAAGTAAAACGCTACAACAAGGAGACTCTGCAGGTCTTATACAAGCAAAAAAGCATTGCTGATGTTTTGAGTATGACTGTTGAAGAAGCATTTGAATTTTTCAAGCATATTCCAAGCATAGAAAGAAAGCTTGCAACGCTAAATGATGTTGGCCTTTCATATATTGGGCTTGGTCAGGCTTCAACAACCCTTTCTGGCGGAGAAGCACAGAGAATAAAACTTACAAGAGAGTTAGCAAAACGTTCTATTGGTCATGCAGTCTATATCCTTGATGAGCCAACAACAGGTTTGCATTTTGAAGATGTAAAAAAGCTCCTAAAAGTTCTTGGTAGGCTTACAGATAAAAAGAACACAATAGTTGTAATCGAGCACAACTTAGATGTTATTAAAACCGCAGATTACATTATTGATTTAGGTCCTGAAGGCGGGGATGAAGGGGGACAGATTGTTGCAAAAGGAACACCAGAAGAAGTCTCAAATATCAATGGAAGCCATACTGCACCTTACTTAAAAGTAATTCTTAATAAAAAATAGAAGGCCACTGTCTCTCTCAATATTCATAAAATTGTTTATCTTAAATATTTATCATAAATAGCATTAACAGCATCTGGGCCATCAGATCTATGTACGCCATAAATGATTGAACGCTCTCTTGCACCTTGCTGAATAAATTGAATATTTATCCCCCTTCCAGCTAAAGTTGACTGAATATCTGCAGAAACGCCCCTACTGCCTTTAAGCCCTTTCCCAGCAACAACAAGGCTGGCAAGATGTTCCTGAAAATCAACAGTTACCTTATTTCCTATAGTTCTATGAATGTCCCTAATAATCTCATCAATACAATCTCCATCACCCAATTGGCTTTCTTTTAAAATAACAGAAATGTCGTCTATTGCACTTGGAGAAAACTCTATAGATATTTCTCTGTCTTCAAAAACCTGAAAGATTCTTCTCATCACACCAACATTTTCATTTAACCCAAAACCTTCAACATCAAAAGAACAAAAGCCGTCTCCATAAGCAACACCTACAATGGGTTTTGTTGGATCACTAAGCCTATCATGAACAACATAAGTGCCTTCAGACGGGTAGCTGGAAGTTCCACGTATGTGCACACGAACCATCTTTTCAGAAACAGGCCCTATAGCTTCCGGATGGAACACACCAAAGCCACCATAACTCAAATCTCGCATTTCTTTAAATGTGAGTTTGTTAATTTTTCTTGCATCTGTTACAATATTTCTATTTGCTGCAAAAACTCCATCAACATCAGTAAAATTTTCATAAACTTCTGCATCAAGTGCTGCCGCAACAAAAGACCCTGTAAGGTCAGAACCGCCCCTGCTAAAAGTAGCAATTATACCCTCTTCATTATATCCAAAAAAACCAGGAAGAACAAACCTCCCTCTTTGGTTAAATCTGTTTCTGGTCATCTCTTCAGACACAGAAAGTATCTCTGTCCTGCCAGAGTTGCAAGATACACGAAGTACAGCCTGTGGATCAACATAAACAAAATCAAGGGTCCTAGCAAGTTCAAGACCGCTTAATTCTTCACCCATCGACACAATAGAATCAAAATAAGCTTTTCCTGATAATCCCTCGCTATTCCTGATTCTTTGCCTAAGTCTTGTTTCAACGCGTATTCTAGATCCGGGGTAAGAAGATTCATACCTACCCACAATGCTTTCGAGGGTACCTTCCTCTTTTGTTTTAGCATACGCTATAAGCATGTCTGTAACCTTGGGATTACTTGGGCTAGGCCTGCCAGGAGCAGAAATAACAACAACCCTCCTTGATAGGTCGTCATTCATTATTCTTTTAATCTGAGATACTCCATTTGGAGATGCATTAGAACCACCCCCAAATTTACAAACTTTAATAGAATTCATATAACAAAAAACCCAAAAACACAGCTTATAAAGATTCCCAAAATTTAAAAAATACAATCCCTAATAGGAAAAATACCAAAATGCCTCCGCCATATCAGAATCTTCCAAAAAACCCAGGATGCTACCTTTTCAAAGACAGCAAGGGCTCTATAATATATATAGGAAAAGCAAAGAACCTAAAAAAGAGGGTAGCGCAATACTTTCAGAGAACACTGCAAACTCCAAAAACACAGGCACTTTTACAGAACATTGTGGATATTGATTATTATGTTACAGACAACGAAGTAGAGGCCATTCTTCTTGAAAACAGGCTTATAAAAAAACACAAGCCAAAGTTCAATATTGAACTAAAAGAGTCAAAAAGATACGCCTACATTAAACTTACTGATGAACAATTTCCAAGACTCGTAACTGCCCGCCAAATAACAAAAAAAGGAAAATTCTTTGGTCCATATACACAAGGTCAGTCAAGGCAGGAAATACTCAACCTTGCAAGAAAACTCTTCAAAATAAGAACTTGTAAGATACTTCCAAAAAAAGTGTGCCTTCTCTACCATATAAAAAGGTGTAGTGGACCGTGTGAAAATCATATTGCAAAAGAAGATTATCAAAAAGAGGTGCAAAAAGCAGTGCAGCTTCTTAAAGGTGATACAAAAGATCTTCTGAAAAAACTAAAAAATGAAATGGAAGAACACTCAGAAAAAACTCAATATGAAAGGGCAAAGGAAATAAGAGATCAAATAAGGGCAATAGAGCACATATCAGAAAAGCAAAAAGTAGATCTGCAAAAAAGGTTTGACCAGGATGTCATAGCAATAGTGTCTTATAACACAATCGTGCTTATTCAGGTATTTAACATTAAAAAAGGCGTTATTCTTGCAAAAGACCAATACAAACTTGAAAACCAGGACGATCTTCTTGAAAGTTTTATTAAACTCTACTATGCACAAAAACCGATTCCAAAAGAAATAATTATTAGGGAATCGCCAGAAGAAAAGGAGGCAATAGAAAAATACCTTCTGCACCTTGCAGGTCACAGTGTGCTTATTACTATCCCAAAAATAGGAGAAAAGAAGAGATTGCTCGAACTTGTAGAAAAGAATGCAAGATTGAATATTGCCCCTGAAAACAGAATACTTCTTGAACTGCAGGAGCGGCTCAGTATTCCAAGGTTGCCCATGATAATTGAATGTTTTGATATATCAAACCTTGGTTCAGACACAATAGTTGGTGCAATGACACAATTTATTGATGCAAAACCAAACAAGAAGGCATATAGGGTATTTAACATAAAAACTAAGAAAACACAGGATGATTTTCGTGCACTAAATGAAATCGTGTTTCGAAGATACAAAAGGCAAAAAGAAGAAGGTCAAACACTCCCGGATTTGGTAATAATTGATGGAGGGCCTGTTCAGCTTGAGTTTGCACAAAAAGCGCTCAGAGAACTCTCACTCAATATTCCGATAATCGCAATCGCAAAAAAAGAAGAGGAGATATATCTTCCACAATTAAAAAATCCAATAAGGCTTTCACATGTAGAAGAACCACTTAAGTTGGTACAAAAAATACGTGATGCAACGCACAGCCTGGTGATAAATTTTCATAGAAAAAAAAGGAGAAAAACCTTTAAATCATCAGAACTTGATAATATTCAATTGATTGGTGAACAAACAAAACACAGGATCTTTGAGCATTTCAAAAATATTGACAAGATAAAAAAAGCATCAACAAAAGAACTTCTTCAAATCATGACAAAAAGTCAGGCAAAAAAAATCAAAGAATATTTTAAAAAAAACACAAAAGAAGGTGGGGAAAAAGAAGCTAAACCCCGACACCCCATGTAATGTTACAAAGTTTGTAAAATTTATAAACTTTTCGTTGAAGGTTTTAATGTCTAAGAAAAACCAATTATCTGCAATAAAAAGGCCTTAAGACAGTGCTTTCTTCAAAAGGGAGGAGACCTTCTTTCCATCAACCCTGCCACGAAAGCGCTTCATCACTTCACCCATAAGAGCCCCAAAGGAAGCTCTCTTATTTTTTTGGACAATTTCTTGGATAGCTTTTGAAAGTTCAGCATCAGAGGCATTTGAAAAGTTAGAAAGGTCAACTTTGCCATGTTTAAGCCTCCATACGATGGCCTCAAACACAGCCTCCTTGGTTATTTCGCCACTCTCGTAAGCTAGGAGAATACTAAAATAGTCATCTTCAGAAAGCTCATCAGAATCAAGGCCTACCCTCTTTCGGATCTCTTTCGGATAGGAGACAAAAACCTGTGCAAGAAAAGATGCGGGAATCTTCGAAAAAGATGCTGCAGCTTTCTCAAAAAGAGTATTTGTTGAAACAAGTTCACGTGCAAGGTCGGCCGGAATACAGTATTCTTTTTCAAAGCGAAGGGTCTTTTCAGAAATAAGTTCAGGTAGCTTAATTTTTGTTAAAAGAAAAGAAGAAAGGCCAAAAGACGGAATATCTGTCTCAACATACATGCGCTCTGCACCAGGCATTGGCCGAAGATAGCTTGTAGTTCCGTCTGGGTTTGCTTTTCTAACATGTGCAATAGCTTCTTTTGTACCAACAGCTTTTTGCTGCCTTGAAATCTCAAATGAGATTGTCTTAACTATAGAACGCAGGTCCTGAAATCCCTTAATCTCAACACGCGGGTGGCCTTTTATGCTCAGGTTAACATCTTGCCTAATTGAGCCGATTCCCCGCTTTACCCTTCCTGTTGAGCGCAAAATCATGCCAATAAGAGAAGCAGCCTCTTTTGCATGTTCGGGGTCTTTGATAGAGGCATCAGTTGCGATTTCGATTAGAGGAACACCAAGCCTATCGAGCCGGTAGGTAATTCCATTTTTGCTCTCAGCTATTTTCTTTGCAGACTCTTCTTCAAGGCAGACCGTAGGGATATTAATCCGACCCTTTGATGTTTCAATATAGCCGTCTGTTGCAACAAGCATTGTGCGCTGAAACCCGGAAACATTTGAACCATCAACAACAATCTTGCGCATAATTTGGATTTGTGGTACAGGGATTGCATGTATGATTGTGGAAACGACAAGGGCAGTCTTGAGGACATCTTCATTGAGCGGGTGCGGTGGTTCCTCATCAAGCTCAACAAGGCAAGAAGATGTGCTACAACCTTCATAGAAAAACTCTAATTCTTTGGCTTGTTCAAACGATGCAGCAACATCAACCCCACCAGCCTCTCCTGCACTTGCCCTAATCCTCCGGGAGAAGCGGATATCAACTGGATGGTCATCATTAACAAGGGGTGGGCACTTGCAAAAAAGCTTATGTCCATCTAGCTGCTGGTGAATCTCTAAGCCGATTTTAAGGCCAAGAGTTCTATAGTCTAGCTGTTCATCCATGGCAATATAGAAGAAGACTCATTTAAATAGTTTTAGCGCAGTTCTTGTATTTAGGTTCAGGTAATAGGTTTATATGAAAAACTAAAAAAATAAAAAGTAAGAATTATAATGCTCTTTAAGAAAAAGCTTATTTGTGAACAACAACGTTTTTTGCCTGCATACCCCGTTCACTTTGAACAGGTTCAAAAGACACCTTGTCGTTCTCCTTCAAAATAGCATCTTTTGGCAAGGCGCTAAAGTGAACAAAATAATCCTGTCCATCTTCACCACTTATAAAGCCATAGTACTTTTTGAGGTTGAACCACTTTACTGTTCCTTCCATTTTTCCTCCACTAAACCAATACCCACAAGAAAATATCTTTTGGATTGGTCTAGTCTAATTATAGGAATAACCCCTTTTTAAACTTTTAGGAAATTAAAAACAGAGGCTAAGAGACAACATCTACAATTTTTATAGCAAAATGAAGGTTCTTTCCTGCAAGAGGATGGTTCAGATCAATGGTAATATTATTATCAGTAACTTCAGAAATCCTTGCAGGTATTTTCTTTCCATCAGGGGTGGTTAGAGCAAGAACCATTCCTGCCTTTGGTTTTGGTTCCTTTGGAAGTTGATTTCTTGGTATTCTTTTTGTCAATTCTGGATTGTGCTCGCCATACGTTTCAGAAGAATTAAGGTCAATTTTCTTCTCTTCGCCCTTATCCATCCCAATAAGTGCATTCTCAAATCCAGGGATAATTTTCCCAGAACCAACCTCTACTTCAAGAGGTTCACCGTGATTTTTTGAACTATCAAAAACAGTGCCATCATCAAGTGTGCCTATATATTCTACCTTTACCTTATCTCCATTCTTTATAGGCATAGAACCCTACCATACTTTAAAAAAACAAGCAAAAGAACACTCGTTTTTAGCAATGACTATTGCTAGAAAAACAAAAAATAATACTATTTAAGTATTTTGATTGGACCACCTTGTTGCGTTGTCGGGACTTTTAGAAAGATTTAAAGATTAGTATTTATTTTAAACATTATGCAAATTAGTGATTTAATTTTCAAAGAACTTCTTAAAAGGGGATATAAACTTGAGGGTAAAACACGTATTTGGGATGTTGCAGATTCTAAGTTGTGGTATTTAACTCCAAAACAAGCTCAAGGTTTCCTTGATTTAAGTAAAACCAAAGGATACAAAAAAGCCATAATTGAAAAAGAAGTCTCTCTAATTAAAGGCCATATGAAAGACTTTGTCCGTGCCTTGCCGAAAACATCATGTAACATAATTGATTTGGGTTGTGGTGATGGACAAAAAGCCTCTTTGTTTATTAAAGAATTAGAAAAGCACATGAAAATCAGGTATTGCCCTATTGATATTAGTTCTTATATGGTTTCAAAAGCCGCCAAGACTATTCGTAAAATGAAGGTAGGGGAGGTTTTAGAATTTAAGTGGAACATCTCGGATTTTGAAAACTTAAATAATGTTACTCCTTTATTTAGGGATTCTGGCTTTGAGATTCATTTTATGATGCTCCTAGGAAATACATTAGGAAATTTTGATAGAGAGGATATGCTACACGGGGTAAAAACAAGTATGAGCAAAGATGATATTCTGCTTATTGGAAATGGTTTGACTAATGGTCATCAAGATTGGACACAAGAATACAAAAATCCTGTAATTAATAAATGGCTTATTCAGATACCTCAGCAATTAGGTCTATCAAAGGATGATATTGAATATGACGTCCGTTTCTTAAATTCAAGAGTTGAAGAATTATATATCTTAAAGAAAGACAAAAAAATTAAACACCTTGGAAAAACTTTAAATTTCAAAAAAGGAGATGTTGTAATTACAGCGATATCATATAAATATACTAAACCAGGATTTAACAAAATTCTTGAAAAGTTCTTTTCCAAAGTGAAGATATATTCTGACTCTCAAGAAACATATGCCCTCGCTTTGTGTAAAAAATAAAGATCCAAATTGTCTAATACATCCTGCCCCCCATAGGAACATCCATATCAGGCACAATAAGTACGCATTCATTCTCTTTATCAGGAACTCCCAAAGTTAGAACTTCTGATATAAATGACCCAACTTTTCTTGGGGGGAAGTTTACGACGCAAAGAACAAGCTTGTTTTTCAGGCTACCTTTACTATAATTCTTACATAACCTAACACTGGACTTTTTCACGCCAACTTCGCTTCCAAAATCAATTGTAAGTTTATAAGCTGGTTTTCTCGCTTCAGGAAAATCTTCAACTTCAATAACCTTTCCAACGCGAATATCTAATTTCTGAAAATCATCTATTGTTACCATTATGGAAAATAAAACACTTCCTCTTATAAATTTTATTATTCAGACTGACGTTTCAAAAGAACATCAAGCTTCTTTTCAATTTGGGTGGTAAGAGATACTCCGCAGGTATGGGCAAGGATTAGTGCTTCCAAGATTACATCAACAATCTCCTCTTTAAGATTCTCTTCATCAAATAAATCTGGGCGCATGCGCTTGCTGGAAAGCTGGCTTGCAACTTCCCCAAGCTCTTCACTAAGGTGGATATAGCTTAACTCAGGCGTAATTGTAAAATTCTTAGCTTTTGCCCTCTGCTGACAAAGAGCAACAATCCTCTTCTGGATATCTTCAATATCTGCCATCAGACCTATTCTATAGGAGGAGTGATTTTTCTCAATCCACCCATGTACCGTTGAAGAACGTCAGGTATACTGACGCTTCCATCCGCGTTTTGGAAATTCTCAAGTATAGCAACCATGCAGCGCGAAGTGGCAATTGCGGTGTTGTTGAGGGTATGCGGTGTATAACGCTCTCTGCCATCAAACACAACAATATTTGCGCGCCTTGCTTGAGCAGTTGTTAGGTTAGAGCAGGAACCAACCTCAAAGTAGTCTTTTTTTCTAGGAGAGTAGGCTTCAACATCCTCAGACTTATACTTCATATCTGAAAGGTCACCAGAGCAACACTCAATAATCCGTATAGGTATACCAATTAGCTGATACAATTCAACAGAATTGCGAAGTATCTCTGCATAATATTTTTCAGAGTCCTCTGGTTCGCAAATAATAACCTGCTCAACCTTGTTAAACTGATGAGTTCGAAAAAGGCCTTTCTCATCAATTCCGTGAGAGCCAATCTCTTGGCGAAAGCACTGCGAATACCCAACAAGTTTTATTGGAAGTCTGGGCTTTTCAATAACCTGATCCTTGAACCAGGCAACAAGAGGGTGCTCTGAGGTTGCAATAAGATATTGGTCCTTGCCATCCATCTTGTATGCATGTTCTTGAAAATCAGAAAAAGGCATGACTGTATGTATTGATTCTTCACTAAGCATCAGCGGAGGCTCAACAAGGGTATATCCTTTTTCAATCATAAAATCAATGGTAAAGCGGATGAGTGCCTGATTAAGTCGCGCCAAGTCCCCTTTCAGAAAGAAAAACCCTCTTCCTGAGATTCTAGACGCACCATCAAAATCGGCAATGCCAAGACTCTCACCAATTTCGACATGGCCCTTTACGTCAAAAGTAAACTTTGGTGGCCGTCCAATAACCCTCTTAACCACATTATCTTTGTCGCTTTTACCTAGCGGAACATCATCCGCGATAATATTTGGAATTTTAAGCTGTAAAAATGTAATGTGCTCCTTGAGTTTTGAAAGCTCTTCCTCTTTTTTTGAAAGCTCTTCCGGAAGTTTTTTAGCCTCTAAAAGAAGTTTATCTGCATCTTGGCCTGTTTTCTTTTTCTCGGAAATTTCTTTACTCAGGCTATTGCGCCTTTTTCTAAGCTGTTCTACTGCGTATAAAATTTCACGATATTTCTTGTCCTTTTCAAGAAGTTCATCAAGAAACTTAAATTTATCATGCTGAAATTTTTTTTCAATATTTTTTCGAACGAGGTCAGAATTTTCACGAATAAACTTTAAATCAAGCATAAGAAAAGAAAAAGATTGATTCTTATAAGGTTTGCGCTGTTTTCATAAGCGAAAATGGCCTTCAAAGACAATATCCTTGAGTGGTTTACGTTGGCTCGGAACTTCATTTTTTTGCAAATCTTCTGGAAGGTCATCTTTTTTCCCTTCTTTTCCTATAGCAATCATCATTTCAACATTGTATCCTTCTGGTATATTAAGCGAGACTCTTGTCTTTTCGTAGTCAAACCCTTCCATGCCGTGCGCAACAATTCCCCTGCTGGAAGCTTCAAGTGCTAGGTTTTGCCATGCGGCTCCAGTATCGAAGCTGTGTGTTCGTGAAGGTTTTTCATTATGTTCAAAGTTTTTCTTTGATATTGCAACAACAAGTACAGCTGCATTCTTAGCCCAGCCTTGATTGAATTCTACCATAAGGTTAAAGAATTTATCCCAATGCTTACTATTTTGTTTTGCATATAGGAATCTCCACGGCTGATTATTATATGACGAAGGGGCCCATCTTGCAGCTTCAAAAAGAGAAAAAAGCTCTTCGTCTGATATTTTCTCACCGCTCAAGGCCCGTGGCGACCAGCGTCCAAGAATGACATTATTAATTGGATAATTTGTTTTTCTTTGTTTCTGTGCTTTTTTAGTATATGTTGTTTCCATATTCTTCACCCCACAATTTTCTACTTAAAAAATATTGTTTAACTATAGGCAACTTATAAGCTTTTGCAAATTCAAAGATTCTACCTTAAAGGTTAAATTTTTATAAGGCAAAAATAAAGACTAAACATGAATTCTAAACGTTTCCTGTTATATAATTTAGTCCTTTCTATGACAATTTTGTTTTTAGTGAGTTCATGCACTGCCAAAGTTGATTCTTCAAAAGGGCCAAAAGAACCCTTGGTGCCAGTTGAAGAAATTGTTTCGGGAGGTCCGCCAAAAGATGGCATACCTTCTATTGACAATCCAAGGTTCCTTGAGGTAGCGCAAGCAGGATTTCTTGATGATGCATCACGTGGCATGCTGGTTAAAGTTGATAATGACATTAGGTTCTATCCATTTAGCATCCTTGTATGGCATGAAATAGTAAATGACCTTGTCGGAAGAAAGCCACTTGCAATAACTTTTTGCCCCCTTTGCGCAACAGGAATTG
>JAGVYI010000012.1 GCA_018303365.1 Candidatus Woesearchaeota archaeon | reverse complement strand
AGAGGCAGCGGAGTTGTTACTTCAACAGGCATTTCGAGTGAAATTGGTAAAATTGCCAAGCTTCTTACTACTATTGATGATGAACCAAGCCCTTTACAAAAGAGGCTTGGCATTCTAGGGCGCTGGATAGGTGTGCTAACAATTGCTGTTGCTATTCTTGTTTTTTTCCTTGAGTATTTTGGTGGTACTCCTTTTGATGAGGTTCTTTTGGGTTCGATTGCTCTTGCTGTTGCTGCTATCCCCGAGGGTCTTCCTGCAGTAGTTACTATTTCTCTTGCGCTTGGCGTTAGGCGCATGGTGCGAAGGCATGCACTTATTCGTCGCCTTCCTGCTGTCCAGACACTTGGCGGCACGACAGTTATTTGTTCTGATAAGACAGGTACCCTTACCATGGACCAGATGACTGTCACTTCCGTCTTTGTTGATGGCAAGGTTATTTTGGTTTCTGGAGAGGGTTACTCTCTTAAGGGCAAGTTCTCTGATTCTACAAAAGACCTTTCTTTTCTTTTGCGTATTGGTGCCCTTTGCAATGATGCCCAGATTGGCGAAAAGGGTGTTTTTGGCGACCCTACCGAGGGAGCCCTTCTTGTAAGCGCCAAAAAGGGAGGGCTTGATTTAAAGGACCTTTCTTTTTCATATCCTCGTGTTGATGAGATTCCGTTTAGTTCAGAGCGGAAGATGATGAGCACTTTTCATAAGGCTGGTTCACACTATGAACTTTATGTAAAGGGTGCTCCCGATGTTCTTTTAGCAAAGTGTACCCATATTCTTTTTAATGGAAGGGTTGTTTCATTAAATTCTTCATACCGTGAAGAAATTCTTCTTGCCAATGAGTCATTTGCCAAAGAGGCTCTTCGTGTTCTTGGCTTTGCCTATACCCCTTCCAGAAATACCTCTTTTGCAGAGGAGCGTCTTATTTTTGTTGGGTTGCAGGGGATGATTGACCCTCCAAGACCAGAAGTCAAAAAAGCCATTCAGGTATGCTCTGATGCAGGCATTCGTGTTGTGATGATTACTGGAGATCACCCACTTACTGCCGTTGCTATTGCAAGGCAGCTTGGGATTAGCGGGTCTGTCCTTCTAGGCGTTGAACTTGATTCAATAGGTGACCTTTCTAAGATTGTTGGGGAAGTTGGGGTCTATGCACGTGTTAATCCTGTCCATAAACAGAAGATTGTCCATGCATTAAAACAAATGGGCCACATTGTTGCAATGACTGGAGACGGTGTTAACGATGCTCCATCTTTGAAAGATGCCGATATTGGCATTGCTATGGGTATTACCGGAACAGATGTTGCTAGGGAGTCTGCTGATATGGTTCTTACTGATGACAACTTTGCTTCCATTGTTGATGCTGTAGAAGAAGGGCGTGGAATATACGACAATATCAAAAAGTTTGTTAATTACCTTTTGTCTTCAAATTTAGGCGAGGTTTTTGTTCTTCTTTTTGCCGCCTTGTTGTCTTTTCCCCTTCCGCTTGTTGCAACACAAATCTTGTGGATAAACCTTGTTACTGATGGCCTTCCTGCTACGGCTTTAAGTGTTGACCCTCCTGCAAGGGGCATTATGCGCCGCAGTCCGCGCCTTCCGAAAAGCAATATCCTTTCCCGCAACATGGGGCTTAATATTTTCTCTATCGGATTTCTTGTAGCTGTTGGAGTGCTATTCCTTTTTTCTGTTTATTCTTCTGATATTTCACATGCACGTACTGTTGCCTTTACTTCCCTTGTCGTTTTTGAGATGGTCCGCCTTCATATGGTGAGACGACAATACGGGGTTGGCATGTTTTCTAATTTCTGGCTTTTGGGCTCTATACTCCTCACTATTATTTTGCAATTTATTGTTGTGTATACTCCTTTTGGCAGGTTCTTTGAGGCAGTTGCCCTTTCATTTCTTGACTGGGTTCTTATTTTTGCAGTTGCCCTTGCCTTATTTGTTTTTGGTACACTTTCTAACACAATCATACGTAGACTTACTAAAGAGACTGATTGAGGATTTACCGAAATTCTAATATAGTCTTTTTAATGGGCTTTTCTTATGGTTTTACATAAACTTTTTTGGGATGACCCTTATATGACTGAATGTGATGCTAAAGTTGTTTCTATTGATGGAACAAAAGTAAAATTAGATAGGACGATTTTTTTTGCCTTTTCTGGTGGCCAAGAATCTGACAAAGGAACTATTGGTGGCGTGGTGGTAACTTCTGCTGTTAAAGAAAGGAATAGGGAAGGCATAGTTGATATTACTTATGAACTTGAAAAAGAGCCTTTTTTTGCAGTGGGTGATACTGTTTTAGTATCTATTGATGGAGGTCGTAGGGAACGTCTTAGAAGGTTGCACTCTGCAGCCCATGTGGTTTATTATTTTATTATCGCAAAGCTTGGAGAACTTGAGGTTATTGGTTCGAATATAGCTTCTGATAAGGCTCGTCTTGATTTTCTTTATGAACATCCTTTGAACCCTATCCTTACAGAGATCGAGAAATTAGTCAATATTTTCTTATCAAAAAATCATAAAATTGTTAGTGAGCCAGACTCAACAAAATCAGATTTACGATGGTGGGTTTGTAATGGATGGAGGATGCCTTGCGGAGGAACACATCCAAGGTCTACTGGTGAGATAGGCAATATTTCTTTAAAAAGAAAGAACCTTGGGGCTAGTAAAGAGCGTGTTGAGATTGTTCTTTGCTAAATTTTAAAGATAAACAGTATATCTATCAAAAAACGGATGTACCGTTTAGTGTTTCTCTTATGGTTCCTACCAAACCAGGTTCCTCTTCAATATTGGTTAGTGCATCAAGTATGGTTTTATTATTGCCTTTCTTTAGATTCTTGTAGTTTGCTATACTACTTATAACTCCGCGTCCGAATCTTATCAGTGTATCTGTTCCCAAAACTGCCCAAATGTAGGGTGATACTGATTGTGGCAGAATGAATTCACTTGCGCCAACCATTATTATTTCTCCTAAAAAGGCCTTGCGCAGGTATGCAAAATTTTGCTGGGGGTTTTTTTGTACATATAAGGCTGTTTCTTCTTTAGTTCCAAGAAGGTAAGTTCTTATTGATAGTCCTCCCAATTTCACCTTGAGAATGTTTTTCTTTATTTTTTAAACTTTATTGGGGGCAGATCATATTCTTCTTTTTGTTGCTTCTCTTGCAATATATGCAAAGATGAAAAATAGGGCAACAAGCCCAACCAGAATCAACAGTTGTGTTTTGAATGTACTAATATGCGTGTTAAATAGGATGAGCCTTCTTATTATTTGCTCACTTATGACAAAGGGGTTGTATCCTACAATCTGGCGTGCTGTTTGCGGAAGGGTTTCGAGTGGAAGGATTGTGTTCGAAAAAAAGAGCATTATGCTTGCTGCTCCAATTGCTCCGAGGGTTGCTGTCTCTTCAGTTCTGAAAACGTATCCTATAACTGTTCCAAGCATGATAAAGAACCCGGCTATGAGAAGAAGGATAAAAAAGACACTTGTTGTTGATATTGTCAGTGGCAATTTCAGGAAGAAAAACCCAATACCGAACAGAATGATAAGTTGCAGTGTGACAACAAGCCCATTAGATATAAAATTCCCTATTAATTGTGTTATGGTCTTTGTTGGTGTGATGAAATTCCTGAAATACGCCTTTGCTGTCTTCTCCCGAATCACGGTTGTTGCAGCCAGTAAAATACTAATAAACATTACAATTAGAACAAGAAAGGTTGGCAGAAGGAAACTTAGGTGCGTATTTCTTGAACTTACCTGTTCTATTTTCGTTGTTATCGGACTTACAATTGTCTGTGCATTGACAATTTTTATGCTTCCGATTTTACTGTTGATTCCGTCAAGAGCCTGTTTTATTTCACCAATCTGGGCAAGGTTTGTTGTGAGCGAGCTAGAGGTGTCTTCAATGCTTGAGAGGATTGATCCACGAATTCCATCAGCACCATTTAGTTTATCATTTATAAGTGCTACATAGGTCCCTACCTCTCCTTCAAGTGTTTCTACATATTCGCTTAGGTCTTTTACCTTTGATGAACTTAGGTTATTTTTTGTTCGAACTTCTTTGATTTCTTCTTTAATGAATGTAAAGTTGTATGGCACGGTGGGTACAGTTAGGTTGAGGCCATCAATATTGGTTTTAACTGCCCCAAGGCCGGTTTTTGCTGCGTTTGTTCTTGACGAGAGAGTTTCGCTTAATGTTTTTATTCCAGTGGTGTCATCTTTTGCATTTTCAAGCACATCTAAGATATTACTTGTTAAGTCAAGACTTACCTCTGAAGCTTTTGTTTCTATTCGTGAGATGATTGTGTTTGAGAGAAAAGAAGCTAAATTGATTCTTGATTCATCAACAAAGAAAATTATTTCATTTGATGCTGAGTTATCGATTGTCATTCCTGGCGGGAACAAAACACATATGTGTGCTTCACCAAGTGTGACCTGCGCCCTGCACATTTCTTCTGACTCTACCTTTGTTACAGTATACTGTTCATCCTGCAGGATACTTACAATTGAGTCACTCAATTCTGTATATGCTTCACTGTATGTTGCAACTTTGAGATTATAGAGGGATGATGAATTGAATGATATTCCAACAAGTAAAATGAGAATGAGCGGGCTAAACAAAATGATGAGTGCTGAGGTTCTTGAGCGTACAAGAAGTTTTATATCTTTCAGGATGATTGATGCTAGCTTTGCCAGAAACGACCCTATTTTTGTTTCTTTGTGTGCGCTTTGGATGATTATTTTCTTTCCTTGTTCTATCTTGTCTATTCTCTTTGCTGGCTCAGGCATTGCCTTTCCTCCTTGTTAGAGATTCAAAAACTTCTTCAAGGGACGGCTTTGCTACGCTAACCTCAAGCAAGTGCTCGTCATTTTTTAACAATGCTTTTGTAAGGCATTGCAGCATTTCTTGGGGTGCTGGCGTGTAGATTACTGCTTTGTTTGATTCAATTATTGTGTTGTTAATCTTACTTTTTGGTAACTCTGCAATCACTTTTTTATAGTCACCAGGAGTACTTGAAAATGTAATCTCCTCATTTTTAGTGTATGCTTCTTTTAGTGCGACAGGTGAACCAACCCTTATGATCTGCTTTTCATGAAGGATTGCAATCTTGTTACAGATACCTTCAAGTTCAGATAGCAGATGCGATGTTATCACAACTGTTGTGCCATTGTCCCTGATTCTCTGAATGAGTGACAAGACCTCTTTTCGAAGCACAGGGTCAAGGTCCGCTGTTGGCTCGTCAAGGACAAGCACTGTTGGCTTATGAATCAGTGCGCAGGCAATGTCCAGTCGGCGTTGCATTCCTGTAGAGAGGTGTTCTGCAAGGATATGTCTTGCATCTTCAAGCTCAACCAATGCAAGAAGTTCTCCAACCCAGGGGTAAATTGTTCTTTTTGGAATGTCGTAGAGTCTTCCAAAATAGCTTAAGTTTTCCTCAACTGTCAGATTTGTATAAAACGATCCGGACTGGGTAACAAACCCAAACAGCTTTTTTACAGAATCTTTGTAGTTTTTGATAATATCCTTTCCCTGAAAGCTTATCTTTCCTTTACTAGGCTCAACAAACCCGATTAGGATGTTGAGCAGGGTTGTTTTTCCAGACCCTGACAGTCCAACAATACCAAAAATTTCTTTGTATCCGATAGTCATGTCAAGATTGTTTAGTATAAGATGCTTGCCAAAGTGTTTGCATATCTTTGAAAATTCTATTAGTGGCTGTTCTGGCATTATAGGTCTTTTTTTGTGGAGATTATTAAACGTTTTTCGTAATTTTATAGTGGTCATTACAGAAAGATTTATATATTAGTTACTATCTATAAGTGACTATGTCTTGGAGGGATTATGATTGAATTTAGTTGCTTGAAATGTGGTATGATTTATACTTGCAATGAGAGACCAACTCAGATGCGCTGTACTTGTGAATCTGAGGTGTTTTCTGATGCAATTACTATTTAGAAAAGCAAAAGCACACCATAACCAACAAGGCATCCTATTGTTAAAAAAGGCATTGCTGGATAGTATCTTTTCTTCTTTGATATAAGAAATAGCCCTCCCAAAGCTGCCGTGACAAAGATAGGCATTACAAAGGTCTTTATGCCAAAGCTTGCATAGATTGTTCCTGTGAATATAAGCGGAAATGCAATATCTCCTCCCCCTAAAATTATGAAAAATCCAGCAAATACCTGTGCTTTTTCCTGAAACTTTGCAAGTTTTACCATATGCTTTGTTCCCCAAACAGCCCAGATATCATAAATTGAAACAGCTAGAAGGAGCATGGTTGCCCAGAATGCATTCAGGAGTGGTGAGAAAAGTACAGCAAGGGCTCCATAGGCAAATACTTCTGTAAGGTTGTGTATGATAATATTCCTTTTGAAAACCTTGAAGAATGCAAAAACATATGAAATTAGAAGCGCAAGCGTTTCCTGAAGAAATACAGCAATTGAGACTCCAATGACAAGTCCTGAAGCAAGGAAGAACCAGACTTTCCAGAGTTTACTTAGTCTAAAACGTGCGAATATTAAAACAATTGCAGTTGCAACACCTATCATAAGCGCAATTGTAAATGCTGCCCCCTTTTCTGTTACATCTGGGCGTTCAAGTGCAAACGGAAGCTTATTTGTTTCGTAGTGCTTTATGAGTGCTATGCCAACAAATTGTGAGAGAAGGAAAAGAAAAAGGAGAATAAAGATAATGCGTTGTGGGTGCTTCATATTGCTGGAAGAATTTTTTTCTTTAAAAACCTTCGCTCTATTTGTATCCCATGCCTGCTTTGACTGTTCTTTCTACGTATTCTCCTATTTCTTGCGCCCTTATCTTTAGTTCGTCACTTGTGTGATACGGTGTTTTTTCTCCAATGATGTGCGCAACCCTTTCCAAAAGATCAGCTTCAGCTTTTGGAATCATGTTTGTTGAACTATAGAAGGAGGTTATGAAAAAACAGGTGAATTAAATACAATAATTATAACTTATTAAGTTTTTCAACGTACTCTCCGATTCTTTCAAGGGCCCGCCTATCTTCTTGCGCAATCCCTTGTCTTTTATTTATGGCATGACTGATGCCTTCTTGTGCGCTTGTTATGTAGGATTCTATCATTCTTCCTGCGTTGTACCTTTCATAGGTTATAAACTGTTGTGATACGTTTATGTGTGTTGGAAAGTATGGTTGCTGCTTTTCTGCAAACTGATCATGATATGGTTTATCACAGATTTGCCTTCTTGCATTTTTTCCTATTGACCTAAGTCCTTCATAAATCCCAATCAAAATTGCATCATTTATCCTCTCTTTTACAGGCTTTCTAGAAATTCTTTCTGTGGTCTTTTTTCCAGCCACGGTTGCTTCTCTTCCAAATCCATATTCTAAAAAAGATATTATCTCTTCATAAGGTATGCTTAATAAAGGACTTAATAGGAATCTCATCATGCTTTCTTCAATGCGCCCCATCCCGGCGTCACCTGCATCAAACAACCCACTCAGAACTCTTCCTTCTCTGGTTGTACCATAAATAAAGAAATGATGTGGATATTCGTCACCATGTACATACGTTTTCTCTTCTCCATCTAATAGAGGATAGGCAATTCTTCCTACATGTGGTGCCATTTCTTCTAAGGTTCTATCAGTAAGGCTTTTTTCTATTTTCGGGATACCTTCTCTTACTTGCTGTAGTGTTACTTTTCCCTTTTTTATAAAATTCCATCTCAAACTTGCTTCAATATGGGGCACCATCTTTAACCAATAATCTTCAAGGTCAAGCTGGTGCTCCTGTACAAGCCT
Organism: Candidatus Woesearchaeota archaeon; assembly: GCA_018303365.1. Taxonomy (GTDB): domain Archaea; phylum Nanobdellota; class Nanobdellia; order SCGC-AAA011-G17; family JACPNG01; genus JAGVYI01. The sequence goes on along the minus strand of JAGVYI010000012.1, from coordinate 11,121 downwards.
TGCTAATCCTTCTTCACTTTTGACCCCCCTAAGGCGGTGCATTCCAGTGGCTCCTAAGTCTACCATTGTGTCAATGGATGATTCTATGATATTTCTCTTTAAATTACTTAATTCCTTCATCCTTTCTTTTATGGATGTTTCTTCTTTTTCTTCAATAAATTTGTCTTGAGCTATTTTGTTTCTCAAAGTTTGCATTTCTTGCAATAGGGCAATACAGTGAAGATCCGTTGTTGGTTCTTCTAGAAATTCATAAACAAATGTTACTGTCCTTTTTGGATTTCCGTTACCGTTTTGTTCTTCACGCATCTGCACATCATACAATTTTGGTGTCTTAACCCTACACCTTTCAAAAAATTGACTGTGTTCAGCCTTTCTCTGATGATATTTTATAAATTCTTCTCCAGGACTTCCTTTAGTCAGAACACTTCTTTGTTTTCCTTCTTCGTATGTTTGTACCATGAACTGCTGCGAAGAACCATCCGCAAACCTTACCGTGGTTTTTCTGTTTGTTGCTGTTTCGAGCGGACCACCATTTATCTCTTCAAATTCAAGTCCTTTGATTGCTTTTTTATATGGTAGGGACCCACTTCTTCCTAAAAGTTGATCGTAATACTTTAAATCTAATAAGAACCCCGTGGGTGGTATCTCTCCATCTACACCTTTATCGTCGGCCATTGTTTTAATCATCTTCTAAACACTATTTTTTGGTATATAAGGCTTTCTTAGGAGTAAACCCCTCTAGCAATCCTATGTGTTGATGCACTAATATCTTTTAGTGTTTCTGTTATAAGTGGTGCCCACTTTTTATTCCAATCTCTTCTGTAAAGATCATCACACTGTTTACCAACTTCTCCTTTTCTATAGGAGAGATTAAACGCCAAGACCATATCTTTAGTATACTCTGCTTTCATCGTTTTGGTGTAATCTTCTTCTAAGCCCTTAACTATTGTGATGATATCTTCTAACAGTTCACCTTCGTTTTTGATATGTTTAAGAAACCTTCCCGTGCGCTTCAAATCGTCGGCTATTCTTTCTAGACGGTGCGCGAGATCCCACGTTTTGAGTAGGATAACTGTCTTTTCTCTTGGGACTGTTACATTTTCTAGGAAATGTTTTATTGTTCGTTGAATAAGGAAGAATAATCTATCAATGTCAATATCCCGCTGCACAATATTGTCCGATAGTTCTTCTTCTTTAACCCGTTGTATATCGTAGAAAATTGACCTTACGAGTATATCCATTCTTTTAATAAGTACTTCATGGGAAATGGTTTTATAGTCTAAGAATCCCCCTATAACTATTTTATCCTTTGTTTGTTCAATGACCTCAACTGCAACTAGTTTATTCTTTACAGTTTCACGGATTGTTTGTTCATACTTATTGATTGATTTACCATTGACCTCAATTGTGTTGTAATCCTTGATATATGAAGCGATAATTTCTCTTTGTATCCTCTCTTGATTTTTTCCTTCACAACTGATAGTTATTTTCTTTTGTACTGGTTCTTCATCTTTGAATTGTGCTGTCAATTCTAGGGCACCGTTCCCGTTTTCTTTTAGGTAAACTTGAGAACCTTTTTGAAGATTATACTTTCTTAACCATCCTTTTGGAAGCGATATTACAAACGAAGAATTTCCAAATCCAATTACCTTTCTTGTTTCCACTAGAGTCCCTCCTATATACCACCTATAGATTATATACTATAGGTATATATAAGTATTTGTATACCCTTTAATGTAAAATTCAGGGGGTGATTGAGATGTCTGAATATGAGCAAGAGTATTTTGATATTGTTAGCGAGGCTGATGATGAAGATATCTATAGCGCTGAGGGGGTAAACTTTTTAGTAGAAGATGATGAGATTTCAGGAAGTGAAGAAGCCTTTATGAGGGGCTATCTTGACGAGTCTGGCCCTTAGTTTTTAAAAAAAGAGGCTTTTTTTATGAGAACAGTTTTTTAAAGAAGCCTTTTGTAGGCGTTGGCTTTTCTTTGTTGAGTTTTCCTAGTTCTTGAATCAATTCATTTTCTTTTTTTGTTATTTTTGTCGGTACTTTTACTATTATGCGAACAAATTCGTCTCCTGTTCCGTAGCCATGGATGTTTTGTACACCTTTTCCTTTGAGTCGAAACACAGTGCCACTTTGTGTTCCTGGTGGTATTTTTATCTTTACATCTCCTTTGAGTGTTGGCACCATTATTTCATCACCAAGTGTTGCCTTGGCAAAACTAATTGGAATCTCTAGGTGCAAATCGTCTCCTTCACGTTCAAAGATTTCGTGTGGTTGAACGCTTATAATAACATAAAGGTCCCCATGTCTTCCATCTTGGGTTTGTTCTCCTTCACGGGGAACACGCAATGTTGCTCCATCATCAACCCCAGGGGGTATCTTTACTGTAACTATCTTTTTTTGCAAACTTTGTCCTGCTCCCCTGCAAGCTTTGCAGGGATTTGTTATTGTCTGCCCACCACCACTGCAGTTTTGGCAGGTTATGCTTTGTGAAAACATCCCAAATGGTGTTCTTTGAACCCTTCGGATTATTCCTTTTCCACCACAATCTGTGCATATTGCTTTTTTTCCGTCATCTGAACCAGTTCCTTGGCACTCCTGACATATCCCCCTTCTTTGAAGTCTGATTTCTTTTTCTGCACCAAATACTGCTTCTTTGAAGTCCAGTTTTACTTCTGCGCGAAGGTCTGACCCACGACGCTGTCTTGCTCTTCCTTCACCAAAGAACATATCGAATATACTTCCAGAGAACCCTTGGCCAAATATTTCTTCGAAAACGTCTCCGAAGTCAAAGCCGCGAAAGATATCCTCCTGCGAGTATCGCTGGTCAAATCCTGCATGGCCGAATTGGTTGTATTGCTGGCGCTTCTCGTCATCTGAGAGTACAGCATATGCTTCTGAGATTTCCTTGAACCTTTCTGCAGCGTTTTGTTCTTTTGATACATCTGGATGGTATTTTCTTGCAAGGTTTTTGTACGCCTTTTTAGTCTCTTCTTTTGTGGCATTCTTGCCAATACCCAGTATATCATAATAGTCTTTTTTCGTCATACTTTTTTAAAAAAAGAAAAAGAAGTATTTATTTCTTTTTTCCTTTCTCGTCTACCACTTCAGCATCAACAACATCGTCGTCTTTGCCTTTGTCTTCTTTTTTCTCTTTTTCTTTTGCTGCTGCTTCTTGGTACATCTTTGCCCCTATTTCTTGGGCAACTTTCTCAACTGCTTCAAGCTTTTCCTTTATTTTCTGTGTGTCTTCTGTTTTTAGGGTCTCTTTGAGCTCTTCAAGGGGCTTTTCTACTTTCTCTTTTGTTTCTTTGTCTATCTTGTCTTCGTGGTCTTTTAGCAGTTTTTCTGTGCTGTAGACAAGCGTATCTGCCTGATTCTTTATTTCTACAGCTTCTTTTCTTTTCTTGTCTTCTTCTGCATGCTCTTCTGCTTCTTTACGCATTTTCTCTATTTCTTTTTCTGAGAGCTTTTGCGTTGCTGAGATGCGAATTGACTGCTCTTTTCCTGTTCCTAAATCTTTTGCAGAGACATGGAGTATTCCGTTTGCGTCAATATCAAACGCAACTTCAATTTGGGGTATGCCTCGAGGTGCTGGCGGTATACCTGTAAGTTCAAAACGTCCCAGGCTTTTGTTGTCATTTGCCATTTCCCTTTCTCCCTGAAGGACATTGACTGTTACTGCTGGCTGGTTGTCTGCTGCTGTTGAGAATATCTGCGTCTTTTTTGTGGGAATCGTTGTATTTCTCTGAATGAGCGGCGTTCTTACTCCTCCAAGTGTTTCAATGCCTAGTGTGAGTGGTGTTACATCAAGCAGCAAAATATCTTTTGTTTCTCCAGATAACACTCCTGCCTGAATAGCTGCGCCCGCTGCAACACATTCCATAGGGTCGACGCCCCCCTCTGCTTTCTTACCAATAGAATCTTCTATGAATTTTCTTACACTTGGCATGCGTGTTGGTCCTCCAACGAGGATTATCTTATCGATATTCTTTGTCTGGAGTTTTGCATCTTTTAGTGCTTGCTCTACTGGTTTTTTACACCGCTGAATAATTGGCTGGACCAGCCCTTCTAGTTTGGCTCTTGTAATTTTCATTTGGAGGTGCTTTGGTCCCTCGTTTGTTGCTGTAATAAACGGAAGATTGATGTCCGTGTCGACTGTTGTTGAGAGCTCTATCTTTGCCTTTTCTGCAGCTTCACGAAGGCGCTGCATTGCCATGTTATCATCATTGAGGTCAATTCCGGTTTCACGTTCAAATTCTTTTGTTATGTATTTCATTAGCGCTTCGTCCATATCTGTTCCGCCGAGCTGCGTGTCTCCTGAGGTTGATTTTACTTCAAAAACCCCTTCACCAAAATCCATAATTGTTACATCAAGTGTTCCACCACCAAAATCAAAGACGAGAATTTTGAATTCCTTGTCTGTCTTGTCAAGGCCATAAGCAAGGGATGCTGCTGTTGGTTCATTGACAAGCCTTATAACCTCAAGACCTGCGATTGTTCCTGCGTCTTTTGTTGCCTGCCTTTGATCATCATCAAAATAAGCCGGTACTGTGATTACGGCTTTGTCTACTTTTTCTCCAAGAAACTCTTCTGCATCTCTTTTTATCTTCTGAAGAATAAATGCAGAGATTTGCTGAGGTGTATAAGACTTCCCGTGCAATTTGTATGTAAAAGATGTTCCCATCTTTCTTTTTGCTGCGTGGACTGTTCCCTGTGGGTTGCTTGCTGCCTGTCTTCTAGCAGGTTCTCCAACAAGGACTTGGCTGTCTTTTGTTAATGCAACCACACTTGGAAAAGCTTTTCCATATAAACTTGCTCCTTCTGCGCTTGGAATAATTGTTGGTCTTCCAGCCTGCATAACTGCAGCTGCGCTATTGGATGTTCCTAGATCAATACCTATTGTCTTTGCCATTTTTAACCTCCTTAGGATTATTATCCTTTTGTCCTGCTACGATTACCTTTGCGTAGCGAATCACTTTGTCATGTAGCATATATCCTCGCTGCGCTTCTTCTATAATTATTCCATCCTTTTTTTCTGATGGGGTGATGCTGATGACTTCGTGGTGGTTGTGATCATATTCTTTTTCGGTTGTTTCTATTCTTTTTAATCCATTTTTCTGTAAAATCTGCCAGAGCTGGTCAAAGAGCTGTTTTATTCCTGATGTTTCTTTTTCGTGTTTTAATGCAGCATCAAAGCTGTCCATAACTTCAAGGAGCTGGACCATAAGGTCGCGTTGGGCTTGTTTTATGATTGTTTTATGCTGATTTTCAATGTATTTTTTGTAATTATCAAACTCTGCCTGAAGCCTTTTTAGCTGGTCAAAGTAGGATTCTGCCTGTTTTGCTTTTTCGCATATGCTTTCTATTTCTTTTAGTGGGTCCTTCCAGGATTTGCTTTCTGGTATCTTTTCTGTGAGTTTTTGAAGGTCTAGTTTTTTCATTTTGTTAACCTTAAATCAACAGTTGATGTTAAATTGACTGGTAGGTTATTTATATATTTTTCGGATAATCTTTATAAATACAGGCTTCCTTATACCTATTTTATGGATATTTCTTTTAAGCGCATAACTATTATTCGTAAGGTGCGGCCAAAAGAGTCTTCTCTTAATGAGGATTTGCAGTGGCTTTCCCAAAGTCTTGGGCTTTTTGGGGAGCGAGACAGGGAAAAGTCCTGTTTTCGCGTGTTTTTAGAGCTTTTAAAGGCTGAAAAAGAAGGAAAAATACTTTCCAGTGATGTTCTTGCAAAGAGGGCTCATATTTCTCGTGGGACGGTTATCCATCACATGACACGGCTCTTGGAGTCTGGTCTTGTTACTTCAACAAACAAGCGTTATCGCCTGAAGGTTCAGGATTTGGAGGGGCTTATCTTGGGGGTTGAACAGGAAGTTTACCGTGTGCTTGAGGAGCTTCGGAGTGTTGCCAAAGAGATTGATGAGGATCTTGAAGTTCAATGATTTTTGTTGTTCAGGCTTCTTTTAAAATTTGGGTCTTTATTTTATCACTTTATTCTTATGTTCTTCTTTAATCTGCTTTAGGAAATCCGCCAACTTAATTCCAAACTTTGGTTTATCCCCGCGGGGACGGACTGCAATTACTTCTTTTTCTTTCTCTTTACTACCAATTACGACAATATAAGGAACTTTTTCAAGCTCTGCATCCCTGACCTTTGCTCCGACAGTTTCAGGGCGATAGTCTCCTTCAACCCTGATTCCTGCATCCCTAATTTTTTGTTCGATTTTCTTGGAATAGTTGATCATATCGTCATTGAAACTTAGAACCTTGACCTGTACTGGAGACATCCAAAGCGGGAAGGCTCCCTTATAGTGTTCTATTAAAATACCGAACATCCTCTCAAAAGAGCCGAGCAGGGCCCTGTGCAGGACAATCGGGTGCTCTTTTTTCCCTTCTTTATTTATATATGTAGCACCAAGACGCTGGCACAGATTAAAATCCAACTGTATTGTTGCTAACTGCCAGCTCTTTTCATTAGCATCTTTAGCATGAAAGTCAATCTTGGGCCCATAGAAAGCGCCCTCACCTGGATTGAGATCATATTTAATATTCTGTCCTTTTAGTGTGTCCTTAAGAATTTCTTCAGCACCATCCCAAGTCTTTAAATCACCAACATATTTTTCTGGGCGCGTAGAAAGTTCAATCCGTGTATCTTTGAATCCCAAGATACCATAAACCATAGTAACCAATTTAATCAATTCTTTGATTTCATCATCAAGAGCCTGCAATGTGCAATAAATGTGGGCATCGTCTTGGGTGACTATTCTAACTCTGGACAGGCCTGTGAGTGTTCCCGACCTTTCATCACGATAGACTGCTGCGAATTCGGCAAACCTTACAGGAAGGGTTTTGTAAGAATGGTTTTCCTGTTTAAATATCGTGGTATGAAATGGGCAGTTCATTGGCTTGACTACTAGCTCTTCATTTCCAGACTTTGTAAAAAACATATTTTCACGATAATTATCCCAATGCCCGGATTTTTTAAACAAAGATATTTTTGCTAGATGAGGTGTCCTTACAAATTTGTAGTTTCTTTTTTCTAATTCTGATCGCAAGAATTTTTCTAATTCATGTATAATGATTTCACCTTGCCAGGGAATAAGGGGTAGACCTGGCCCGATATCCTCACTAAGCTGGTAAAGATTAAGTTTCGGACCAATTATGCGGTGATCACTTGGTTTGTAAGCCATGATTGTGGAATTCTATTTAATTATAAAAAGGAATCGGTTTTGGTATAGAATAAGGTCTAGATGAAACAATCTGGATCTGCGCCCATATAATCACCATGTACACCTTCTGCTCTTGCCCTACACCCACCGCAAGCGTATTTAAATGTGCATTCTCCACATTTTCCATGTAGATTTCTTTCTAGAAGGGCGTGTATAATCTATGATTTCTTGTATTCTTCTAAGATTTCTTTTCCATCTTTATTCTTAATGTTGGTAATAGGTTGGTTATGCATTAATGGGCAGGGCAATAAAGTGCCATCTGGTTCTATGCTAAAAGATCCTATCCCAGCTATACAACCCCCAAAAACCCCTTTTGGATATTCTGGTTTATTGGAGGTTAAACACCACTTTAATAAGAGGGATATTTGTGGTCTAATCCTTTTACTGTTTCAAGGAGCCTTTTTTTTGATTCTGCATTGAACCAGAGTTCTTTATTTGTTTTAGCCCTTCCAGCAGGGATAATACTAGATATGGAAAAACAATCTGCCCTCTTGTAGCAGCATACCCTTCATTATATGCTGCGTTTTCTTCAGCATTTTTCCAACCTGATTAATCAAATAGATATTGAAGATATTGAATAACAACTGCGGGGTCAATATGAGGTGCACCTACAAGTAGTCCCATGCTTATTCCTAGGCTTGTTGCATGATATAGCATCATAGCACCTGAAACGGACCCACGCCATGGTCTGCCTATACCCCTTCTGTATATATCCATTTCCTGTTCATTACCCCCTAGTTCACCAAGGTACAGTATCATACTATCCAAAAACGTTGCGACTCCAATATCTTGCATAAGTTCCGTACCTGGCATACCACTACCTGGTATAAAGTGTTTCACCTTCAGATCTTTCCACCCCAGTTTTTTCAAATCTTCTAAGCGTGGCTTTTCCAATTCTTTTTCCAATTCTGAAGGTCTTCTGACCTTTTGATGTTCAGGGTCTAACCTATTTTCTATATGTTCCGATACCATACAAAAGTAGTAATTCATATATATTTAATACTTTTCCTAAAAAAAGTAAATAATCTGGCAAACCTTTATAAATATAGGAATATTTATAGTAATATGGCTTTGGACGAAAAAAACAAGATATTATTTGAACATCTGCTTGCTTATGCGAGGTTTTCCGTAAAAGATCTGGCAATAATCTTGGAAGTTTCAAAAGCTACAATTATAAAAAGACTAAAATTTATAGAAGAAAACGATTATATTTCAAGATATGATGCCATAATTAATTGGCAGAAATTACCATTCATCAAAAAAACCTATTTTGTTAAAGTCGACAAGGAAAATGAGAAGTTTGAGAAGCTAATGATTTCAAAACGAGAGGCTTTAGCTGTTGTTTCCTTAACAGGATTTTACAATTACTATGTTTGGTGTTTTTTCAAGACAAGAAAACAGCAAAAAGAATTTGAAAAAAACCTAAAAAAATTTAAGTATGAAGAAATTGAGATAAACAAGCTTGTTTTCCCAAAAGTAACTTTCTTTGATGTTCCATTAAAATTGCCTCTACCAAAGATAAAAACCAAAAAAGTAAATCTGAACAAAATCAGCGTAGCTGTAATGAAATATCTCGCAAATGGACATGGAAGAGATTCACTTTATAAAATCAGTGAAAAACTGAAACTTCCTTATGATTCAGTTCATTACAACGGAAAAAAAGTTCTTGATTCAGACTGGTTTTTCACAATAATTGCCCAGGCAGGTGCAAATAAATTTACATTGCAAACAACCTGTTTGATTTTGCAATGCTCTGACAAAAATTCTGCGAAAAAAATTTATCTTGAACTGCAAAAAATTCCAAAAATCCAGTCAGTTGCAATCGGAGAAGAAAGTAAAATAATGGTTCACTTTCTCAGCCAGACTCACACAGAATACAGAGAAACATTATCTGAAATTATTTCAGCCCATAGGGATAAAATAAAAGAGATTATAATAACTCACTGGGATAAAATTTTATTAAGTAATAGGTATCCCCTAGAATATTTCTTAGAGGGATAATATTCTTATCACTCTAGTTCTTCTTACTTTATTTGTTCTTGCAATATAGAGTAATAACAAAAAAATCATTGATCTTAAAGACTATCTACACTTCTTAGATTCAGCAGAAAATCTTCAACAATTACTTAAAGATGCAACTCCCATCTTTCATAGAAAATATAAGGTTAAGACTAGAATAGCACAAAAGTTCTGCGATGAGCTGGCTGATAGGAAACTCTCCTCCGTTAATTTTAGTGATATTCTAAAGTGATGCTGGCTTTTTGTAGTTAGACTAAAATTTATGGCTATAAAAATTATTTATAGGCTGTTGTTACTGTAATCTAAAATTTAATAAACAGTATTGCCATCAAAACCTTATGAACATTGGTCTAAGGAAGTCTAAGATTAGTGGAAAAGGGGTTTTTGCTGCCCGCGATTTTAAAGAAGGTGAAGTCGTTATGATATGGGATCTTTCTTTGAAGGTCCATTTTGATAGAATCAAAGAACTTTCAGAGGACGATAAGAACCATCTTAACTACACTGGTAATGGCGTTTATGTTGTGATGAAATCCCCTGAAAAGTTTGTAAATCATTCCTGCGACCCAAATACCTATGTTGACCATGAAAAAGACATTGCCTTAAGAGATATAAAGAAAGGAGAAGAAATTACCACTGATTATTCTCTTAACAGCCTATCTGAATGGAAAATGAAATGCAATTGTAAGAGTAAGAATTGCCGAAAAATTGTGTTTGGTGATTTTAGAAAATTAGATGCGAGGACTAAAAAGAAATATGAACCCTATTTACAAAAATGGCTTAAAAAAGAAATAGAAAAGAATTAAAATAGGTCTTATTGTATGATTTCATGAATACTCATTTAGAGCCTTATCCTATCACTACTCTTGCTTTTTCTGAGGCTGACCTTGTTATTCGTTCTTCAAGAGATGATGATTTGCATCCTGTTGAAGAGGTCATGATGGCTGTTCTTGGTGAACTTTGTCCGCCTCTTGCTGGTTGGTATCTCCGTCATCCTAACGCTTTTGCTAGTCAATTCTTTGGTCCAGGGGGTCAAGATAAATCCAAGAGGGTTTTTTATACTGTAGAAACCCTGTCTCATTGCGTTGTCGGTAGTGGTGGTTTAATACAAAAGGATTCTAGTAATGAACCTGATGTCGGGGAATTGACTACAATCTATTTACTTACAGACTATCGTGGCTTGGGTCTTGGCAGAGCTATTACTTGCGACCTTGTTCATAAGGCTAGGGATATTGGTTTTAATTCGCTTTACCTAACAACACGGGTTGAGCTAGCAGTTGCTATTAGTCTTTATGAAAAGCTTGGTTTTGCTGCTGCGCGTGTTCAGAAGTTTCCTAATAGTGAGAAATCTATTTCTTTAGAAATGAGTTTAGAATAGTATTATAATTTTAACTAAGAAAAACGCGCTCCAATGGGCTTAGCCTAGCGAAACCTTTAAAAGGAGAATACCAAGAAAATGCTCTATAAGCCAATGATAGGAGGTTTATATGGAAATCTCAAAAGAAGTCATAGAAAAGGTGTTTGAAGCTATTGAAATAGCAAAAACCTCTGGAAAAATAAAGAAAGGAGCAAATGAGGTTACAAAGGCTGTTGAAAAAGCTACAGCGAAGCTTGCTGTTGTCGCCAAAGACGTTAATCCTGCAGAAGTTGTAATGCATTTCGGGCCTCTTTGTAAGGAAAAAGAAGTTCCTCTTATTTTTGTACCAAGCAAAGATGAACTAGGGACTGCAGCTGGTATTAAAAGACCAACAGCCGCTGTTGCTATTATAAATGAGGGTGACGCAAAGAACCTTCTTAAGGAAATTATTGCTGAGTTAAAATAAAATGGTAAACCAAGGAAATATAAAAAAGCC
>JAGVYI010000006.1 GCA_018303365.1 Candidatus Woesearchaeota archaeon | reverse complement strand
CGGACATGAAATGTTTGTGCCAACAATACAACCCTGATTTTGTTGTGGCAATATCCCTAAAGTATAGTCTGGAGTGCAACTACCCCATATCCCATTCCCGCATGTTTGATGATAAGTAAATGTAAAGTCTTCTGCCTGCGGGAAGCATGAGCGGCGCTGACCATTTGTGCAGGTGGAAGCAGATGCTGTAGAGGATGGAATTACTACCTGAACAGTATTTGATGTTACTCCCTCCATAATTAGGGTAAGATACCATGTTCCAGTAAGGGGTTGTGTAAAGGTACCATCTAATGTTGTCTGAAGTGTCGCTACTCTTTGCCCATTCTGCGTGCTAAATTGCCAACTCCTTGTACTATCCGAACCCAATATTTCTGTATAGGCCACTCCAGAACATGGTTGGTTTTGACAAGAACTCCATTGAATAGTCTTTCCTTGAAGGTCACTAAACCCATTTACGGTCATAGTTATTGTAACTTGAATGCTTGGAGTTACTGTTGTCGGGTTGATGCTAAGGGAGATTGTTCTTTGGGGAGGCTGGTCACAAATACCATCAATTGGATTTGTATCTGTGCAACAGACAAAGTCATTACCCACGCCCCTTGCACAGGTTGTGCCTTGGCTTTGACAGCCGCTTAAGCAATTTGGTGGCGGAACAGGACTTGCTGTATCGCAAGAGTCATCTCCATCTGCATCAGTGCAACATCCATATATGCCTTCTGCAGTTTGGGCACATTGTTGAGATGCGCTGCAGGCTGGCGAACACAATGGAGCTACAATATTTACGATTATTTCTGGTGATGAAACTGAACCGATTGTCGCTTTGAGTTTCCAAGTTCCTTGAAGACTTAAATCGGTAATAACTGTCTGAAGCTGGGCAGTAACCTCTTGTCCATTTTCTGCAATACTCCAAGCTGGGGAGGTTATTGTTTGCAAAGGTTGCGGCTGCAATATACAATCTACACCATTATTACAAACCGACCAAAGTATCTGCTGTCCTTGGAGATTTCCAAGGCCACTTGCAACAATCCTTACAGTTGCGGTACTCCCTATTATGACTGGCTGCGGTTCAACTACAATGCCTAAACTTGCAGAAGAAGCGGCGGCTGTTGTTTGTTGGGAAATAGTAAGAGGTATCTGGGCATGGAGGGTGCATAAAATTCCTTGAGTTGTTGTCTGCTGCATACACACATATGCATAAAGCACATCTTCCGATGGGAAAGAAGTTGGTGTTGGAACGGTGTAAGCGAAGGTAGCAGTATTTGCAATCAACTGCTGAGGCTGAATCTGACCGCAGTTAGCTGCTAATTCTTCAAAACTTGGGAAGTGGGTTTCTATGTTTAGTTGATTTTGGCATAAGTAGACTCTTGAAGTTGGACCTTGTTGTGAAAGGATAACGGGCAGTGTCAGGAGGGATACAAAAAGTAGTAACAATAGTTTTTCTTTTCTCATGTTATTATCTAGCTGTAAACCCCTCCGTTCTTTGATTAAGACACTGAAAACCAGGTCTTCCTTCAGGATACTCGGGATAACAAGCGTTACAGATGATTACTCCATCTTCTTTTGTCAGACATGCTTCTATGTAGTAAAACCGACTGGGTGACAATGTATTTACATCAATTATAATATCATCTTCCTGGGAAGGTGGAAAACTTACTGATCTTGAAGGAGAGTGTTCTATCTCATTTGTTGATGGGCTCAGTGTCTGAAAGAATCTGAGGTTGCCTGTAGAATATTCAAAATTTGATATTATTGGAAGGTGAAGGTTTCCTTGTTCGTCTATTGTTCCTTGGCCCAACGAAACTGTTTCTCCTGATGGTAGTTGGGTTGACCCTTCTCCGTGGCCACCACCTGTGCCAAGCATATCAGAAGAATCCGGCGGTATATTTCCAGAAATTGCAACTTGCTGCACAACCGGGATTGGTTCAGGAAACTGGTCAGGTCTTGGCGCATACCTTATTCTCAGTATCTCTTCTTTTCCATCATTATTCTCATCAGCTGACCTAACCCCTACAATGTATCCAAAGTCATTAACCTCAACCGGAAGTTCTGGAGTTCCGCCCCTAAGGAGACCTGAAGTCTTTAAACCATTAGGCCTTTTTATCCAGAACCTAGGACCTTCGAGAGTATTTTGCATCAATATTATGTGGGGGATTGTTGCTACTGGATCTATGAAGACAACTTCTGCAACATCAACCCTTTGAAGCGCGGGTTGGCCTTGGATACTTTCTAGAAATTCTTCTAAGGGCAATGTTGTTTGGTCCCCCTGTCTTGGGATTCCCCTAACTATTTTCTGACCAGATCCTATTTCTGTTCCAAACACCACTATGCTTGTTATTCCTGCATCATCAAAGTATCCAACCTGATCAACAGAAGCAAGACCTGGTAGCTCTTCGCCCCTTAACCCAAGTGAGAAAACCCTGTTCCTCCTTATTGCAACAAGAAGTTGGTTTGATGTTTCTCCATCTATTGTTGCGGTAAGCTTCGCGACTGTGTTTTTTGCTAATGGGACAACAAGCCTATTTCCAGAAATACCTGAAGATGCTGTTTCACCTTCAAGAGTGATAGGAAGCGATGCTATTTGACCACTTTCCAAGAACTGCCAAGGTCTTTGCGCATCTGTACCCAATACTTCTTGTGACTGTGCTGCTAGAGCACAATGAATATCTAATGTTGCATCACATACACTCCATGATACTGTTTTTCCATTGAGACCTCCTTGCAAACCCCTTGCTTTTATCTGCAAACCAACTTGCGAGCCAATGTCAGCTATAGATTCGCTTACATATAGTTCAAGAGAAGTTTGCTGTGGCTGCTGCTGAGCCTGGAAAGGAAGATTGCAAAGGGTCACAGAAACTGTTTGTCCTGGACTTACTGTAGTTGACGGAGAAACAATAAAACCTTCTTGCGGACAAGAAGTTGCAGCTTCACTTGGGGGTTGACATGCTTGGGGTCTTAGCACAGCATATATACCCTCAGCGGGTATTGTAAATATAATCTTATTTTCCTGAAAATCCCTTCCTACAATCTGTATATTTGCGTCACTCCATTGCGCTCCATTCCATCTTGCAACTGTAAAAGACTGTTCACAGCTCTGAGAAAAGCCAGATGGATGAGGGATTTCTACTTGAGCTGAGTCACAAGAACCAGCATAACTGGAGATATATTCTGTAGCAAGGTTTGCTGGGCAAGAAGAAGTAGGAACCCCCAATAGATTTGTTCCTGTTGATGCTGAACTAGCGGCAGCATTACTATGGGTGCAAAGTGCCTCTGCCACACGTCGGCATTCTTGGGCATTTTGAGCAAAGACAGAAGACGATATACTGAATAATAAGAAAATAAACAAAAGTGCAGGAACAAGGTATTTTTTCATCTTACAATGTACGGTGCGTGGTTACGAAATTTTCTATCCTTTCCTGAACCCCTCCTTTTTCTATCAATATTGGAAGATAAACCTCTATCTCAGCAAACATGGGGTCTATATCCTGGATGTTTACCACTACTTCTAACTGCTTGCCCTGTGTTACTTGCAAGGGTGCAAGGTTAGCCTTGCTTGACTCAACACAATCCAATATACTAAATTCTTGATTTGTTAGAAGGTAAGATTCCATATTCCTTTTGAAAAATTCCCTGAGTTGCTGATCTTGACCCCCTTTTGGAAACTCTGCAAGAGCTGCAGTGTATAACCTTGCCTGCTGAGCCCCCTTTTCAATACAACTTACGACTTCCTGCTCTACATTTTTCCTTTCAAGTTCAGTTATTGGCTGGGGTTTTTGTGCAATGATAAAGAAAACAACAAGGCTAAGAATAGCAAAAAGAACAATACCTACTACAATTAAGATGGTTACCTGACCTCTTCTTACCATCATTATAAATTTTATTTATGTCATTCCTATATAAAGGTAGCGCTATACTCTTTATAAAGAAAAACTCTTAACGCTTTTTTCCCTCAAATGCACGGAGGATTTCAAGCGGTATTCCAATTATGATTTTGCTGCTTTGGTCTGAACTAATCTCACTTATTGTCTGAAGGGTTCGCAAATGTAATGCCCCTTCTGCTTTTGAGAGCATGCTTGCCGCTTTTACAATATTTTGCGCTGCAATGACTTCTCCTTCGGCTTTGATAATCACACCCCTTCTTTCTCTTTCAGCCTCCGCGCTTCTTGCAAGGACTCTTTGCATATCTTTAGGAAGTTCAATGTGTTTAAGTTCTACTGAAACAACGCTTATGCCCCACGGGTCTGAAGCTTTATCAACAATTTCCCTTATTCTTTTTGAAATGTCATCTCTTTTTGCAAGAAGTTCGTCAAGAGTCACCTCTCCGATTACATCCCTCATTGTGGTTTGCGCAAGCTGCGAGACTGCGAACCTGAAATCCTCTACTTCCAAAATAGCACTTTTTGGTTCTATAACTTTAAAGTACAAGACCGCATTAACCGCTACAGAAACATTGTCTTTTGTAATGGCATCCTGATCTGGAACATCGACAACGACCACTCTTAAATCCATTCTTTCAAAACTGTGAACTATTGGAAAGACAAGACGCCAGCCAGGATCCATTATCCCTCTATATTTTCCAAAGAGAAATCGTACACCCCTCTCATATTGATTAATCTGACGAATGCTGATAATAACAATGAAAAGTGCAATGCCGAAAATCCATATGCCAAATAGAACCATAAGAGAATAAACCTTCCGTGTTATATAAATCTATCTCAAACTTTTGAGGTAATCTTTTTTGTACTTGAAACCATGTTCTCTTGCAAGCACTTTTAGAACCCTATCAAATCCAGAACCATATTGTGCAGCCACCTTTTTCCTCCAGGCAACCTCTTTTTGAAGACCTAACACCTCTGCGGCACTGCGCAAAACTACCTTCCTTTCTTTACCAACCACTTTTAGAGACCCATCAATTTGCATTGCAAATTCAATAAGATCGTCATCTAAGTAGGGGCAAAGCAATTCAAGCCCGAAGTATTCTGCAATTGTTATATCCCTTTGCAAATCTTTCTCATAGAGAGTCTGCAAACCACTCCAACACTCTTCGTTTACTTCTTTGGCATCAACGTGCCTTTTGTAGCCTGCGAAAATTTCTTCTGGTCCTGCTCCTGTAAAAACAGTTCTATAACCCTCTTTTTTTACCTGGTCTAGAATTGCATATGTAACACACCCAACCCCCACATTTGTTGGGTCTTCACTTTTGAGAAGCCGCGCAACTTTTTTGATTATTACTTCGGCCTGACCAACTGAAATAAGGTTTATAGCTAGCGGCCACTTGTTGAGCAAGGCAAGCTTTTTTGCCCACTCCAAATCCTTTGCACCGTGCAATCCAAGGCTAAATAGTTTGAAATGAATGCCTAACTTCTTTGCTAGGAGTGCTAACAAACCACTATCCACACCGCCTGAAAAAGCGATTGCAACCCTACCCCGTCTTCTTTTCTGTACTGCCCCCTCAAGAATTGGAATTAGTGCTTTGAGTATCTTATTTTCATCAAGGTAGGGCTTTCTATTTGCAAGTGTCTTTTGCTTTTCAGAGATATAGCTTTTAAAACCTGGACCTAGAGTCTCTGGAAAAACCATAAAAAAAGAAAAAGAAGGGGATTAATTACCTTTTCTTCAAGAAAAGTGCTTTAATGAAGAAGATTGCAACAACAATAAGGATGATATCCCCTATGATAAAGAGTAGGGTTGTGTTGTTCTCGAAAAAAGAACCAACACTAAAAGTGCCTGCTGCTTTCCCTTCAGGAAGATTTACCGCAATCGTCTTTGATGTAAGCACTTCACTTCCTGACTGGACATTCATTGTAGCACCTTGCCTTCCTGTTGCCGCACCACTGGCTTCAATAAGGAAGAAGAGGGTTGTTGACTGCCCTGGATTAAGAGTCACTGCTTTTTCCGATACTGGCTTTGCCCAATCCTGAATATTTGTAACACTTACTGTATAAGTTGTCTTTATACCCGCCGTACTTGTCAGTTTAACCGGTACAGAAAATGAATTTCCAGAGACAGAGATATCTGCTTCATTAATATCCAATGTCACCGCTCCAGCTCCTGAAATTGAGGTCACACCGACTCCCTGGCCTCCAGTGGTTTGCTGCCTACTACAGACTACATTTAGTCCTTGTGAGCTAATGTATGTCTGACTTGCTGCATCAAAAAAAGCAGTTGCTGTCAGGGTGTATGCCCCAGGGCTTACATCTTCTGGAACCTTGAATGTCATTCTTTTTGTTGCATCATTATCTTTATCTCCAAACTTATCAAGGTCAAATGCTTCTGTCCTTTCCTCTACACCTAAATCACTATTTTCTAATTCAATATAAACATCTTTGGTGTCATCATCACCAATATTGAATACTTTAAGATTTGCCGAGACTAGGTCCCCACACTGGGCCGTAGCTGGAGTAAGGGTAAAACTATCAATAACTACATCTTCGTTTTGCAGATCTAGATTGATGTCAACGTCTTCAAGAACACAAAGATTCTCTTCGTCGTCATCATCAAAGGCAACAATATAAATGGTAAGATCACTTCCACTGAGTCTATCGCTAAGGCTTATCTTTAATTCGCCTGTGAACCTTTCATCTTCTCCATCGTTTATTTCTTCTGTTCCAGGTTTGTCTGAATCAATCTCATCACTACCATCATATAAGAAGAATTCAATACCTGTATCAATATCTCTGTCTGCATTGTTATCAATATCTACTTCAACTTCAATTGTGTCTCCTGGCTTAAAGTCATCTCCTGAATCCGGCTCTCGAATATCAATTGAGAGGTCGTCACCGACAACGCTTGATTTACATAAGCTTGGCACCACATCAATGCGCAGGTTAAATGTGTCATTTGCCGTGCCGCTTGAAGTGGCTGTTACGGTCCCACTTTTGCTACTAATCGGAAAACTCGTCTGGGGAGTTATTGAGAGTGTGATATCTCTTGACGCACCTGCTGCAAGAGTAAAGCTACCTGGATTAAAACTCATATCAATTGTCTTGCCTGTCGTCGAGCTTAAGTCAAGGTTACGACTTAATGTTACTGTGACAGAGCCTGATTCTGTGTTGTTGACCCGAAACGTTCTTGTTGTTGCGTCTCCTTGCTGTGCAGGTACTGTAAGTGAAGTAAGAGCAGCACCTTTTGTTGTAAATATCTCTACTGCTTGGGCTTGTGAAGCCATAGATATCATAAAAAGAGCAAATACTGGTATTACAAACCATTTATTCATTTTTTTAACCCCCTAAAATGTTGTTATTTCTGAGTTGTGACCCTTATATAAACTTTGTGGTTGTTATAGAGGAAAGGCATATAATATACTGCGAGAGCTAAGTTTTATGAGACTTCTTCAGGACATCCTTCTTCGATGGGGCATACTCTTAATACTTTTTTTGGTACCCTCCTCCATTCTCTATTCTATCCTTCTAAAAGGCACCTTTTACGGCCTTTTTCTCCAATAAACTTATTTCCATCTATCCGTATTGAGAATGAGCTTTTGACCCTTATTCCAGCGTGTATTGCCCTTTCTGCCTACTACCTTTTCTTTATTTTAAGCCTTACTAGCGGAGGCGCACCTTTTAGGCGACTTTTAGCCCTTATTTTGAGCGGAATTATTTTACTGTTTTTTGGCAATCTTGCAAGACTCGTTTTGCTTGCATACATACTCCTTGAATTTGGAATCCCTTTTTTTGAACAACTTCACCTTCTCATATGGGGGATTGGGTCTACAATCTATGTTGTCATGGTTTGGTTTTTTCTTGCCTGGCACTTTCGTATTAAAAAGATCCCAATATATAGTGACTTTGTTAAGGTTTACCGCTCTTCTTGGCGCAAGATTTCATAGTTGATAGTGGTTTAGTGCTTTATATTTTTGATGAAGGATAAATGATAAAACCAATATTACGGATACAATTATACTTACTGTGTTAAAATTGGTCTGAATAAAAGACATTATAGGTTCTCCAAAAAAGAAAATAAATGATGCAAGTGCAAAAAAGCGTATCCCCCTTCCTATAACTGAGGCAAGAATGAACGTTTTAAGATTCAAATAGAACGTACCTGCGGCGATAGTAAACACTTTGTAGGGAATTGGTGTTAATCCTGCTATGAATATTGTTAGTGAACCATATTTTTCAAAGAGTGCATGCACTTTTTGTACTCTTTCTTTTTTAAAGAACTTTTCAAGAAACATACGTCCTCCGTAGAAGCCAATGGCATATCCAAAGATACCGCCGAGCACACTCCCGACCGTTGTGACTGTTGCAAACCAAAACGCCCTTGATGGATCTGCTAATGCCAAAACAAGAAGCAGGATATCTGGCGGGATTGGAAAGAAAGATGATTCAATGAAGGCCAATAAAAACAGGCCAACCGTTCCTAACGGTAAAAAAGTTTTTTCAGTCCATTCCAGAAGTCTTGCTATCCATTCCATCTACTCCTCCGCCTGAAATGCAAGTATGTCTTCTGTTGTAATTTGTTTTTTCTCTCTGAGCTTTTCTTCGACCAACCTTACTTTCTCTTTTACAATGTTTTTATGTTGCAATTCTTTTTTCTCTTGGCGTTCCTTTTGATACTTTACTTTTTCTTGATTTAAAGTGTGCAACTTGTTTAGCTTTTCTTTGAGAGCCTCATTTGCTTTAACAAACTCCCTTTTTGTCTCTACGAATTTAGCAAAGGCTTCTTCCTGTGTTTTTTTCACATCTGCAAATTCTTTTGAGATATTTATGATGTTCTGATAGTATTCCCATATTTTCTGATTTCCTTTTTGAAGCTGATGGTGATACTGGTCTGCCGCAACTCTTGACTCTGCTAGCTCCTTTTCTTTCCGCCTAACCTCATCAAAAATTTTTGCAACTTCTTCTACCTCTTTAAGCTCCCGGCGTAACTTAACAACTTTTGCTGTGAGTTTCTTTTCCTGCTCGTAGGGTGCACCCTCTGTCTCTATTCTTTCTTCAAGTGCATCTATGAGCTGGAGAATCTTTTTCGGATTTTTTCTTGTTCCTGCCTTTCTTAGAAGATCTGCGGCTACCACCCTTTTTTGTTTTATTGTAAGAATGATTCCTTTTACCTTTTTGTTTCCTTCATCCCTCTTATTCTTTAGTAATGTTTTTTCTGACCTTGACTTACGACTCTCGTCCCTTTCATTTTTTATCTTTTCTAAAAAAGTTTTCTGTTTACTTTTCAGTTCCTCTTTTCTATTAAACCAAATCTCTTTCTGTTTATTTAGAATGTTTACTTTTTCTTTAAGGTCCTTTATCTCTTTACGCAAAACCTGTTCTCTTTCTCTTATTGTACGGATAAGTACAGATTCCATTCTCTAAAGCGTCCCGAACAAATGGTACTCGTTCTAAAAATAGGAAAGGGTTAGCCGAAAAGGCTTCCCAGTCCGGCTGCTGCTTCTTCAGGCTTCTTTTCTTCTTTTGCTGCTTTCTTTTCTTCTCTTGCTTGAGCAGCAGGTGCTTGTGCAACTGGTGGTGATGCGACAGCTGGCGTTGTTGCTGCTTCTTTAATTGCTTCTTCAATATCAACGCCTTCTAATGCAGCGACAAGTGCCTTAACCCTGGCATCATCAGGTTTAACCCCTGCTGACTCCAACACCTTTTTTACTGCATCTTCAGTTACTTGTTTTCCTGCTTTGTGCAGCAGCATTGCGGCATAGACATACTCCATTTTCTAACCTCCTGTGATCATTCTCTCACATATATTACCTTTAGATGTGATGCTTGATGCTCTGCTTTGTTCAATATCCCACCTAAGGTTTCTTTTGTGATTATATCTCTTGACTTGGCAAGCGCACTTGCATTTCTTTGGGCTTTTTGCACCAGTACCTTTATTGTATCTTTGGACAGATACGCTACCGCGATTGCAAGGTTGTATGCTTCAACACTTAAAGTCTTGATATTGTTAATGTAAGCCTTTTCATCCAAAGATAGGATGTCTTTTGTAAAAATCGTTCCTGTCTCTGGCTCATATGTGCAGATAAGGTTCAGTCCTACCTCCATAGGCTCTATCCCTAGTTTTGTAAGTACATCTGCAACTTTTTGTGATATTTGTTGCCCTTCCTTGACTATGACCTTTCCTTCCTTGATTGATACTTTTCCTTCCTTTACTTCTGTTTTCAGACCGAGCTGCCCTAGTTCCCCAATAATCGGGCCTGGTGCAAATTGAGTTGGACCCTCTGAAACGGCAATATCATTAGGTGCAATTTGCCCCCCCTTTGCAGGAGCGGTTGATTTTGACTTTTGGAGCTGCTTATAAAGTCGAAAAGGATTCTCTTTTGTAAAAAGCAGCGCTGGCTGTCCTCTTACCTTACTCTTTAGTTGCTCTATGTTTTTTAAGGCGTCTTTAAGTTGATCAAAGGCTATAAGGATGAGACGCTTTTTAATCATCTTTAGTTGCACTACGTCTTTAAGTTGTGCCCGCATCCTCTGGAGCTGCAATGTTGGAAGATTCACCATATCAACAATACCACAAAGGTGAGACGACGTTACCATCTGTTTAATCTCTTCTACCTTTTGCAATTTCTCTTGTCTAATCTTTTTTTGTTCGACCATTTTATACCTTAATCTGTATGGGGGTACCCATTGTCACCTTCAACAATGCATTTTTGATATTGTTCTTCTCCTGAGGTAGGACGTACATAACTGCATTATATGCTGTGATTATATTCTTTGCAACAAGACTGTCGTCTTGTGCCTCACTACCAATACACACCTTCACGATTGGTTCTGCCTTCACTTGTAAACGTATAAGGTGCTGCAAACGCTGGTAAATTGGACCTAACTGAGCTGTTGGTAGTACAACACATCCCGCTTTTGGATTTGGCATAAGCCCTCTGGACCCTAAGATTCTTCCAAAAACTTTCGCGACATCTGTCATGATGGTAGCCTGTGCAACGAAAAAATCATTTTCTTTGGCAAGTTTTTTTATATCTTTTTTTGTAAGTTTTGAAAATTCGCCTTTCGATATAACTATGTCAAAAGTTTTCTTTGCTTCTGTCATCAATTCTTTATCAACAAGAGCACAAACCTTCCTCTTCTTTCCAATCCCACTATCAATTGTTACAAAGAGGTCAATTTTGTGCTCTGGCTTTTTTAGATTAAGCTGTTTGAGGTTTATAATCAGGTCAAAAGACTGAACAAATTTCCTTTTTTTTGAACCTTCTCGTACTTTACCTAATGCTTCAAGAACATCTTTCTCATTCATATTCCCTCCTACCCAAGGTAGTTATGCGGGTTTTCAAAATGAGCCCTTATTGGCGTTTATAAATCTTCTGGCTACCTTATCTTATGAGAACCAACCGATAGACAATAAGTTTTTCAAAGAATAGAGCCTTTTCAGTTATTACTGTAAAATCAAAGCTGTTTAATTTCATGAGATCTTCAACCTTATCTCTTCCTGTTAATGTGCTTATAATCAAAAGAATCTGGCCTTTAGCATTTAGGTGAAACTTTGCTTGTTTTAGAAATCTTTCTATGATTTCATGACCTCTTCTTCCCCCTGTTGTCATTATACTACTATCTTTATCTTCATGATCATCTTTTGGCAGATAGGGAGGGTTAAAAATAATAAGGTCAAATTTACCTTTAACATTTTCAAAAAGATCTGATTGTACTGAGTTAAGACCTTTTCTTAGGCATTCCTTAACTGCTTCTTTATTAATATCCACCGCCAAAACTGAAGACGTTTTTTCCCTGGCAATAAGGGAAAGATAGCCTGTGCCTGCCCCCATGTCAAGCATATCATCTGCTGCAAATTCTCCTACATATTTTCCAAGAAGAAAGGAGTCTTCAGATGGTTCATATAAGGTTAGACTAGAAATCAACGTTGAGACCTTCGTCAATCTGCTCAATATCATGCTGGTCTTCTAACACCTTGTTTGTCTCAGTTATCCCTTCTTCAATAGATGGGGGTTGTGCTGACTTTAGTTCTGGTTGTGTTGATTGGACAGATTCCTTCCTTACACAACCAAAAGATACCGCTACCAAACCCAGCAACAATATTACCAAGATAGTTACCACTTTTACCATTATGTAACACTTTTCACCCTTTTATATAAAGGTTGTGGAGAGGGTTTTATCCCTCCACTTCTCCTTCAAACTCAACTTCAACTTCTTCCTTCACTTCGAAATCCACGTCTTCTTTCGCCTCCCTAAAAATCACAACAATCTCCTTTAGGGTATTATTTGCTTCTTCAAGCGCCACACGGGCTTCTCTTAGTGCATTGTTTATTTCTTGATGCAGTTGCTGAAGTTGCTCTGCATTTTCCGCTACACCTTTGTTTTTTAGCTCAACTGCTTCCCTAATCTTCTCTTTTACTTCTTTTGTTTTCTTTGCCGCTTCATCAACGCTGTTGCTGAATTTGACGAGCTTGTCTTCCACATCGATAGATATGCCGTCTTCCCCTATTTTGACGAGCAGAATTTCTAACTTTTTCTCAAGAACCTTGGCCCTATTTGTCAATCCCTCTATTCTTGCATCAGCAACCCTATAAGCGTGTAGCTTCGCAACTTGTTTTGTATCTTTCCATATTTCTACTAACTCATTTCTTAGTACCTTTAGGTTTTGCGTTGTTGTAGCTTCGTCCAATTTTTCACCTATAGCTTTAATTTCTGATATCTTGATGTCGATTTCTTCTGTTATTGTTATAACTTCTTCATTACCTAGATTTTCACTTTCTTGAATCTTTGCTTTTAGTTTTTCCAAATGTGCAACCATGGCGGAGACTATATTCTCAAGATGCTCCTTTGCTGGTTCAAATGTGTCTTTACCTTCTTCTTTTGCAAGCGCTATTCTTTCCTTGGCCTCAAGAAAGTTCTGCCTTGCCTCCATAAAGTCATCTTCTGCTTTACTATAATCCTCGCGAGCACGCAAAATCAATCTTTCTTCCACATCCCTCCTATTTAATTCTGAAGAGGTTTTGACTTTAACTAGCCTTGTTTCTTCTAGTCTCTTCTTGATCTCTTCCCTACCTAAATTTGCAAGCTCTTCTTGGCGCGCCCTTGTCAGTTTTGCAAGCTTTGATAATTCTTCCCCCTCTAGCATCGCAACTTCCTTCAGTCTTTCTGCACGCAGGTTAGCAAGTTTTATTATTTCATCTTTTTCTAAGTTTGCGACTTTGCCAAGACTTGTTTCATCTAGTATTTGCAATCTTTCTTGTTTTATTTTGCCTAAAAATTCTAACTTTGCCCTCTTCTCCTCTGGGAGTTTTTCGATCCTTTCCATGATTGAAATTCTGGACCGAGTATTAGAAATATCTGAGTTGTCTTCTGTTCCTTCTTCGTTCACCTGTCTTGTTCTTTGACGGAATTCCATACGCTCTTCACTTTCGCCGTCTTTAGTTTCGGTCTTTATTTCCAGCCTTGACTCTGTTCTGGTATCCCCGGTTTCGACCTTTGTTTCCTCTCTAACCTCTACCCTTGCGTCTAACAACTTTTGATCGCCATATCCACTACCACCATTAGAATTTTCATCTGCAAAAATTGCAGCTGGAATTGTACTCATCAATAATACGAACAACAACATTAACGAAGTTGGTTTTTTCATTTTGTGCCTCCAAAGTTCATAATCTGGTTAAAGACATACTTTTTTATAAATAAACTTTCAAAATACTTTACGAAAAAGCCTTGAACCCTTTATGAAACTTTTTCAAGCTATGGATGTCTTTCTTTTCTATAGCGGAAACCTATTTAAACTCCTTTTAAGTATTAAACAGATGCGCTGGCTTCTAATTTTTTTAATCTTTATTCTAACATTTTCTGAAACCGTATTTGCGAGCGAAATCCATGGAAGGGTTTTTGATTTTGAGTTGCAACCTGTGAACGGAGCAGTTGTTGAGATTTCATCTTCACCCCAGCAGAGGATGGTTACGAAGGATGGCTCATATAGATTCGAAGTTCCGATGGGGGTCTATGTTATAAAAGCGCAGCATCGCGACCTCCAAGCAGGAGAAGAGGTTACGGTTCCAGATGAAGGGGTATTTGTTCTTGACCTCATTTTATTTCCTAGTTTTCATGAAGAGGATGAACTTCTCAAAGATGAAATGTCCCCTTATCTGGATAATGCCCCTACAAATAGTAGACTTGGTAAAATTTTGACGGTTGTTTTCCTGGTGCTGCTTCTTTCTTCTATCTATATTTTTAGGGGGAGATTTCAAAAAAATAGTATTGATGACAATAGTGTACAAGAGGTGGTTTCTGATGAGAAAGAAGACTTGCGAGGGGTTATCGACTTTCTTAAAAGAAATGGAGGTCGAGCAACCCAGAAAGATCTTAGGAAAGAGTTTGGACTATCAGAAGCAAAAATTTCTTTAATGGTCTCTGAGTTAGAATCTAATGGCATTATCCGGAAGTTTAAGAAAGGCAGAGGAAACATCCTCATCCTTGAAAAAAGAGATACCTCTCGTCATTAAGAGATTGAAGAAGCATGTTAAAGGATATCCTGTCCCAGTTGTCACCGAAATATCTCATGAAGGGAATCCATTCAAAGTACTTATTTCATGTCTTCTGAGTTTACGAACCCGTGATGAAACAACCGCTAAGGCATCAGAGCGGCTTTTTGCTGTTTGCGAAGACCCATATAATATGGCCAAACTTACCATACCAAGAATTAGAAACCTTATCTATCCTGTTGGATTTTATAAAACGAAAGCTATGAGAATTAAGGGGATATGTTTAGAGCTCATTAGGAAATACGATGGGGAGGTACCAAACAACCTTGATGAACTTTTAAAGTTAAATGGTGTTGGCAGGAAAACAGCAAATCTCGTTCTAACACTTGGTTATATGGACCCTACAGGACTTTGTATTGACACTCATTGCCATAGAATTCCTAACAGGCTTGGCTGGATAAATACCAAAAATCCCCATGATACTGAAATGGCCTTAAGGAAAATAGTTCCAAAAAAATACTTTCTTTCATTTAACGACATATTCGTTGCGTTCGGCCAACATCTTTGTAAACCTATCTCTCCAAGATGTGGCAGGTGTCCTGTGTTTAAGTATTGTAAGTGGCCTAAGAAAGACGATGTCCGTCATTGAACTTATCTATTGTCTTAAAATACTCCCTTACCCTCTCAAGAATTAAAGCAAGGTAGTACTTTTCTACTTTTCTCTCAAAAAGTGTACTGAGCTGTTCAAACTCAGCAATTCTATATTTGTTGTTTTGTTTTTCAACAAAGAAAAAATCCCTTAAACGTTTTATTTGCCTTCTAATATTGGAGGGTGCAATTCCTTTGAGTGGGAGGTTTTGCTTCTTTCGCATACTAACTACGCGTGTTTCTATTTCTTTCGCATCTAATGACAGCTTTTGCTTTTTAGCATCGAGAAGAACCGATAGTACATCGACAATACTGTCTCTTGAATCCCCTGGTTGCAGGAGACCAACACTCAGACATAGTTTTTTTACGAGTTCCCGCCCTTCTAATTCATAGGGCCTTTCATATCTTCGCAGGGTTATCTCATTTAGGGGAATGTCTTTTGCGATTGTCGGCATTTTATTTAGAAACCGCGCCTGTTTAAATAGGTTGAGAATTTTTCCAGTTTTTATAATTGGATATAACCTCTTGTTAATTCTAAGGGATGGTTGTTGAAATTTTCATCTCTTTTAATTTCTTAATCCTTTGTATCGGTTTAACCTTAATTATGGAAGAAGTGGCGGTTTGAACGCATGGCAAAAGGTAGCATAAAACTACCAATTACTGATAAAGGAGAGCCAGATTGGAATTTTATGGAAGAATATGTTAAACCTATCAAATATTTAAACTCTTTAGCAAATTAAAGTTTATCCCCACCATGCGACACTAATTCTTGAGTTCCGAAAATGCGACAGCACCTGCTTCAATAAAACTTATAAACCCTCTGAAGAAGTTTGACAGTATGACAGACATTGTATGTTGCCTTTCTGTTGGCAAAGGAACTTGGGGACATGTCTCACGTCTTATCCAAGATGGGGAATGGGAAAACATTTATATTATTACTAATGAATTTGGAAAGGAGAATTTTAGTAGCGAGAAAAAATTTCAAACAATTGTTGTTGATTCAAACCAGCCGCTTAATGACCTCAAGGAGAACATCAAAAAAGAACTTGATGGAAAGATTTCTGGAGATGTTGCAGTTAACTTTGTTTCCGGAACTGGTAAGGAACACATGGCAGTTATGGCTGCCCTTTTGCATCTTGGTGTCGGCATCCGGCTTGTCGCCCTTACTAAGGAAGGGATTAGTGAAATTTCATAAATCTAAACCATATCTTGAAAAATAGATAAAACCACTCGACAACTTTCTAGTGTCTATTCCATAATCTCTTTTTAATCTTCCTTCAAGGGTATGCTTGACCTCATCCGATAACAATTTTAAATTTATGATACTTAACCTTGGGGTGGGTCCATTTAGATTTAGCATTACGTGGCCTAAATATATCCGTCGTGCTGAAAATTCATCTTCTGCGCAAACAAAGCAGCGTCTTGGGAGTCTGACCCCACTTGTATGTTCTGTTAGTCTAAACCAAAGATACTTTTCCATTGTAAGTGGTATCCGCCCCAAAAATTATTTAAAGCTTACGCTGCCTTAATCAATATGCAAAAACTTGAACATGAACCATGCCCATTCTGCAAAAAGAAGACACTTAGCCTTACTGAGGATGAAGTAGATATACCTTATTTTGGAAAATGCTTTTTATTCTCTATGCAGTGTTCCTCCTGTAAATATTTTAAATCTGACGTTGAAGCTGCGGAGAGAAAAGAGCCAATAAGGTACACTCTTGAGGTTAACTCCACTAAAGATATGAACATTCGTATTGTGAAGAGTTCTGAAGCAACTATAAAAATCCCTCAACTAAAGGTGGAAGTTACCCCTGGTCCGGCCTCAGAAGGTTACATAACCAATGTTGAAGGTGTATTACAGCGATTCAAAAAGCAAATCGGGCAAGAGCGGGACAATGCAGATGACGATGAAGTCAGAGAAAAAGCAAAGAGTCTTTTGAAAAAATTTTGGAAAGTTGAATGCGGAGACGTTGCAGTTAAGATTGTCATTGAAGACCCTTCTGGCAACTCAGCAATCGTATCTGAGAAGGCAAAAATTGAACAACTCAAATAAAATTGTTATCTTTGACCTTGACGGAGTTCTTTTCCGCAATTACTTGGGACTTGCCCGGCAAGTGCGAAAGTTTGTATCGAAAAAAACCCACCATAAGGTGGATTCCTGTGAAGAAAAGAAAATCGCCACTCGAATGCTTTCGGTGGTTGGTGGAAAAGCAAATATTTTTTATCCTCTTCGCCTAATTTATCGGCTTGGACGAGAGATTGGTCTTGGACCTATTCAGTCTATTGAATTCTTATATTTTGGAATTCAGTTAAGTAAAACCCCCCGCTATGACCCAACGCCTGTTGGTGGAATTGATAACCTTTTTACCAATCTTGAAGAACGTGGTTATCAAATAGGGGTTGTCAGCGATTGTTCTAGGCGACGCTTTGAGCATCTTCTATCAAAACATGAATTTCTTCGGAGAGTGCCCTATGTTGTTACACGCAATGACGTATGGCGAGTTAAGCCCTCTCCAGAAGGCCTTCAAAGAATTATTGATGCTAGCAGAGCTAATGCCAAGCTGAGTTATTACGTAGATGATGTCCCAAATATGATTCCTGTAGCAAGAGGCATGGGTCTTCGCACCATCGGAGTTCTTGGTGACTTAAAACAATATACTCTTGATGCTTTTATTGAATGTAGTCCAGACCACCTTGTCGATTGGGCTACTGAAATAAGTGATCTTATTTAATGAGCTAAAATCGCCTTTCGCAATGTTTTTAATACCATTTTCTTTATTTTTTTTATGGAGCGGCTTTTTATTCCTGCAAAATCAACTAGGAGTATCTTGCCTGTTTTAGAGAAGGTTAAGATCGATGGGAGGATCGGACTTATTAGTACAGCCCAATATGCTGACCAGCTTTCAAAGGCACAAACCCTGCTTGGCAAATCTATGATTGGTGGACAAATTCTTGGATGTGATGCTTCTGCAGCACGAAGAATTGCTGACAAAGTGGATGTATTTCTCTATATAGGAGAAGGCAAATTTCACCCTATTGCTGTTGCCCTTGCAGTCTCAAAGCCGGTTTATATTGCAGACCCCTTGCTTGGAGAGGTTCGCCTACTTTCTGAAGATGAGATTAAAAAATACTTAAAACATCAAAAATCTGCACTAATGCACTTTTATCGTGCACAACGTGTTGGAGTTCTCATTTCTCTAAAACCCGGACAATATCACCCAAAACAATACCTTGCTCTTCAAGGAAAATTCAAAATGTTTGAGGCGTTAAAACACAAATTCAAAGATAAACAGTTCTATACCCTGCTCTTTGACACACTCTCTTTTAATGAACTTGAGAATTTTCCACCTATCGAGTGCTTTGTCAATACAGCTTGTCCGCGTCTTATGGATGACTACAAAAAGTTTAATAAACCAGTCGTCAACTTTGAAGATGTGATACGATGAGAGATACAGTATCTATAGATGAAATATCTTCTTTTTGCAAACGAAAGGGTTTTGTCTACCCTAGTGGAGAAGTCTACGGGTCTCTTGCAGGATTCTGGGACTATGGACACCTTGGTGTTGAATTAAAGAATAATATCAAACAACACTGGTGGAAACAATTTGTCCACATGCGAGATGATGTTGTCGGAATTGATGGTGCAATTATTACCCATCCTAAAGTTTGGGTTGGAAGCGGTCATGCCGACCACTTTGAAGATATTCTTGTCGAATGCAACAGCTGCCATATCCGCCTTCGCGCTGACCACCTCATTGAAGATACACTGCACATTCCTGCAGATAGCTTATCTGCAAAAAAAATAGATGAGATTCTTAGTAAACACAAAGTAAAATGTCCGTCCTGTCAAAAAGGAACTTTTCAGCCTGCTATGCGATTCAACCTTATGTTCTCCACACAAGTAGGTCCTGTTACCCACCAATCTTCAAAGGCATTTCTTAGGCCTGAAACAGCTCAGTTAATATTTACAGACCTCCGACTTGTTCAAGACAATGCACGACAAAAGCTTCCCTTTGGCATTGCCCAAGCTGGCAAGGTTTTTCGTAACGAAATCTCCCCACGAGACTTTCTTTTTCGCAGCCGCGAATTTGAAATTATGGAAATAGAGTATTTCCTTCATCCAAAACATTTTAAGAAATGTCCTTTCTTCTCTTCAATAAAAGACCGCGCCATTTCGGTCTTAAGCGCAGAGGCGCAACAGAAGAATAAAAAGCAAAAGATAACAAAAATAGGGGAGCTTGTACGGCAAGGTTCTCTTAAATCCGAGTGGCATGCATACTGGCTTATTCAGATGTATGACTGGTTTTTATCTTTGGGTGTATCTGAAAAGCACCTCCGTCTTCGCGAACACCTTCCAGATGAACGCGCTCATTATTCTAGTGCTTGTTTTGATATTGACTACGCTTTCCCCTTCGGGTGGAAAGAGATTCACGGCTGTGCTGACAGGACTACATTTGATGTTGAGCAACACCAGATATTATCCAAGAAAGACTTGAGAATCTTTGATGAAGAGACAAAGGAAAAAGTGATTCCCTATGTTATTGAACCATCGCAAGGTTTTGAACGGGCTTTTCTTGCTTTTATCTTTGAGGCTTACAATTATGATAAAAAAAGAGGTTATGTTGTCTTGCACCTTCACCCTTCTCTTGCTCCGTACAAAGCGGGAATATTTCCTCTTGTGCAAAACAACGACAAGCTAGTATTATATGCAAGGGAGGTATATGTTAGATTAAAAGATAGATTTGTGTGCTTCTGGGATCAAGGTGGAAGCGTAGGACGCCGCTACGCACGTGCAGACGAGCAGGGGGTCCCTTTTTGCATAACTGTTGACTTTGATAGCCTAAAGGATAAATCAGTCACTATAAGGGATAGGGATAGTACAAAACAAATTAGGATTCCTGTCAGCGAACTTGTTGAAGTATTAGAGAATCTTCTTGCACAAAAGATCTCTTTCAAAGAAGGAGGAAAACTTATAAATTAAGTACCTTGTTTTTATTTGTCAGGGGCTCGTAGCTCAGTGGTAGAGCGTTCCCTTGGCATAATCTTTCCAGAATGGGAGAGGCCGCGGGTTCAATTCCCGCCGAGTCCATAAAATACTAAGATGGTAAAGGCGATTATTTTTGACTTTTGGGGAACTCTTGTAGAAAATGGTGTCTTTCCTTCTCCAGTCAGGCAAGTGCAAATGATTCTTGGCCTCGAGATGCCGTTTCACGAGTATGTAGTCTGTTTTGAAGAAGCGTTTATGGTTCAGGGGTTTGATGACCTTTATGAAGCTTTTGAGAATGTCTGCAATGCATTTGGGATCATCCCTGAAAAATGGAGACTTGACAAACTTGTCGGCATGTGGAACAGACACAAATTCTATGCAAAACCATTTCCAGAAACCATCAAGGTTCTTGAAGGTCTTAAGGGTAGGTACAAGTTAGTTCTCCTTTCAAACACTGACTGCTTTTCTGTTGATGAACTCCTTGATAAATACAATTTACGGAACTTCTTTGATAGTGTCATATTATCTTATAAGGAAGGAAAACTAAAGACAAATCAAGAACTATTTAAAAAAGCGCTTGAAGGAATTGGTCTTTCTTCCGAGGAAGTCCTCATGGTGGGAGACAGTCTTGAGAGCGATATTCGCGCTGCAGAACAAGCTGGGATTGAAGCAGTGCTTGTCGACCGGCGTGACCGACGAGAATACCCCCAGAAGATACGCACTCTTGAAGAACTTGAAGAAGTTCTTCTTATTTCCAATGGGCAGGACAACAAAACACCGTAGTTTTTTGAGAAAGCGTCGAAAGAAAATGAGAGGCTTTCGAGGAAAACGCAGGGAGCTGAAGAATGGATAAATGTCTTTTCTGCAGAATCCGGAATAGGAAGATTCCATCTCTTTGTGTATATGAAGATAAGATGGTTTATGCTTTTCTGGATATAAACCCTGTTAACGAGGGCCATACACTTGTTATTCCAAAAGTACACGCAGCAGATTTCCTATCCATTACCCCATCTGAACTTCCTGGTCTTATCTGGGGCGTTCAGAAAGTAGCTGCGGCAGTTCAAAAAGGAACAAGAGCCGACGGATTTAACCTGATTGTCAACAATTTTCGCGCGGCTGGACAGCTAGTTGACCATGTCCATATACATATCATCTTATGAAGATGGACAAGCTGATAAGGTTAAAGAAAAAATACGAACTTTTTTAAAATAAATAAAAAGATTCTTCTTTGGGCCTCGGTAGTTTAGCCTGGTAGAACGCGAGTCTCATGAGCTCGATATCGGCGGTTCAAATCCGCCCCGAGGCATATTCAGATTTTTTGAATTATGTTACATTCTCTTTAATATTAGTAAAGCAGATTCTCATTCAGGATCAACATACTTATAAGGATTATTCAAAACATAACTATACCTGTTCAAACTTCGAGGATTATAAATATCTGGAATCAAAGGTATTGGCAAAACATCAGGTGGTAAATAAAGGGTGGTAAGGGGGGGTGGTTTAGGTTTTGTTTAATCTGTGGCTGTTTAAAATGTCTGTTACATTATGGCTGGCGATTCAAGATAAAACATATAAGATAAACGAGATAAACAGAGCCAACATGAACAAATAACCAAAAATATCAACAATTATATTTAGTGCCATATTCAATAAATTTTTTGTTGTTTTGTCTTGTGGGTGTAAACGATACCATCTTTCTGCAAGAACTACTGAAACAGAAGCACTTATTATACAAGAAAAATAGATTAACATTGTTTCTTTACTTATTAAAAAATCTAAAAGTAATGTTGGTTCTGCCATTTAAGAATAAAATCCCTTAAAGAGATTCAATCTCATACTTTCTGATAGCCTATCAAACATAGACGTTTTCAGTTTGTTTTCCGTCATAGCATTATTGAGTTCATTAATAAAAGCGTCCCTGATAAACACTCTATGCCTTCTGCGGGCACGATTGTAAACCTTTGATTCTGTTGGTAGCCTGTCATATCTTGAACACTCAAAACAATGGCAAGGAAATGGTTGGTTTGTGTTTTGCTCCATTACCCTTAAATTTTCATGTGAAAATTCTACGTGCCTTAATGGGTCAGGATACCTACCTAATTTTGCCTTGCCTTCTGCCTCTCCTTCCCCTAAATCAACAGCAGGTTTTCTTTTTCTTAAATCAGGTATGAAGTTGCCACTTATCGGCTCAATGATACCGCACAATCCTCTTGTAAGGTAATGATAGCCAATAGCGTCTGAATTTATCACAAATGTAAGGGCATTATTAGCCCTTCTGTACTTAAACAATTCATCCATAAGATTCGTAAGATTCATCCTCTCTACAAAGGATTGGTCTTTGTAAATTTGCTCAATATTACTAAATTTTAAGACGACAATATTTGGTTTAAGGACATACCATTGCTTCTTGATTGTATCAAGATAACCTGCTTCTTTCAGTAAAGCAAAATCAATGAGATAATATACTACCCTTTGCCACTCGTTTGCCTCTTGTGTTGTTACAGCCAAACGATTTATGTTACAGGCAAACTTTAATGAGTTCAGCCCTTTTATGGGAAGGCATGGAGTAAGGGCTGTTTTTGAGCCATAGCTTATTGCCTTGTTGAGATACCATTCTACTGTACCTGAAACAGCACTTTCGTTTTCCATCCATTTTTTAAGTAATATTTTTTTGTCCTGACCTCTTGAGCCTATGATTTCTGCTATTTGTTTTGGCAATCCCTTTATAGAAAGCAATTTTTCAACTTCAGACGCTACATGATATTAGATATATTCCCCAGCAGGGTCAATGGCAAGCACGAATTGAGAAAAAGGTTTGTAATCTAAAGTTATGCCAGCAAACTCATGTAACCCTTTCTGAAAAAGACCCCTAAATTTATTTGCGTCACCAATGTTAAAACATACTGCCTGCGTATTTTTTAACTGACCAGAATCTACAGCGTCACGCATACATTCTGCGTCAATATTGGAACGCACAATAGAACCATAGAAAGGGGTTGTAAGTACCTTGTTGTCTAATTGTATCTCACTCTTAAAAATGTTGTCCTGTTTTTTATCTTGCTTGTAAACATAAATTGCCATCTTATTTTCCTCCGTTCATTTTTTTGTTTATATGATTAATATGCTCAACAAATGAAGGGAAAGCTTCTTTATTAATTATTATGCCTCCGCTTAAAGTCAAGGCATTGAGTTCATTGCGTTTCTTTTCCTGAATCGCTATAAATTCCCCTTCTGGATTCTTTAAGTGTATGAAAGAATAAACCTTTTTCCCTATTGGTACGTTTTCCTCTAAAACATCATGCAAAAGCCTGCCATTGGGATAGTAAACTGTAACTCTACCAAAAGACTTTTCATAGCCTAAATTTATATTGACATACTTGTCAAGATAAGCACGTATGGTTTTTTCATTACCAAGATATGGCACAAGGCTTTTAATGGTCTGTACAGTAGTGCCTTCTTTTGAATTTTCAAGAATCTGCTTGATTATATGCTCCCTGTGTTTTCCTTGCTGGTATTGAGTAAGCCCCTCAAACTCTTTTTCAGAATAAAGCCTTATTTCCTTCAAGATTTCCCTTTCCGTTCCTAAATCGGTACTCATATAGGTACTCATATAGGTACTCCTTTATATACTTTTTCATTTCAACTTCAAATCTTTCCTAATCAGTCCTTCTATGTATTCAGAACCTATATTTATGATTGCCCCCCTTATCAATCAAACCCCTCAACTCCAGAAGAAGCAAAAGCGAAATCTGGTTTTGATTCCTTCAAATACAATGTAAGTCGGTGTAGGAGATTTCAATTTCGTATGGGGCGGCTACAAGTGCAGAGAGATGAAAAAAATGAAATCATAAAACAATCAGATGGTTACCCTCTTTTGAAGCAAAAAGGCGTAGATATGGCTTTGGGTATTGATGGGGCAAAATTAGCGACTACAAAACAAATTAATAGGGTAATTCTTGTAGCAGGAGATAGTGATTTTGTTCCTGCTATTACTGCCGCAAAATTAGATGGTGTTTTGGTCACCCTATACTACTCCCCACAAGGTGTTATCCACGATAGTTTATATGAATCATGTGATGACAGAATTGAGATTACGGAAGATATTTTACAGAAATATAAAAGAGAAAGAAGAATTAGAAAGTGATTTCTCACCCTTTGGTTACCACCCGACATTTACCACCCAAAGATTAACCAATACCGGAATCAAAAAGTCAGCCTGTGTAAACCTTCTTAATATATCCACAGAATAATACCTGCTTCCATAATAACTTAATCCAGTTAAATCCTTCTCTTTTCCAGTATAAGTATACCTCTTGTTTCCGCCTTCATAAATTGCTCCAGAAGGATAATATGTGGTTTCTTCTGCCAGCCCTCCGTTGAAGTTAGCTGTTAAAGTGGTGGAGTCAAGATGATCATGGTGATAGTAATACAGCACGTCGCTGGTGTCTTTTCTCGCGACTGGCGTGTCGCCGTCGGGGTCGAGAAGTTGATAGGCAAAAGAAATCGGAGTTAGAAATATTATAGAGACTAAGAATAAAGTTAGAGATTTTAAAAAGTTCCTGTTTTATTTTCTTTCAATTTTCTCTTTAGAGTATCTAACAAGGGATAAAAACAGGCATGTGCAATAGAGACAGCAAGGTTTTTGTTGCTGATAAATTATCTGATACAAACAAAAAACAATTGAATAGTCTTAAAGTTGAATGGGTTGAAATGAGGGATCATGAAGGCTATAAAAGATTCAAGAAAGTTTTAGAAAAACTGAAGATTTCCCATAAAGACATTAATGGCAAAGTTGATAAAAAATTAGAAGCTATTTTTAATGAAATTTTTAAGTGATTTTAAGGCCCAATAATGGTGCAAAGCCAGAAAAATGGAAGTAATTTCAAAATATTAGACACCGTTAAGTTAACAATGCAACCGTTTCAATAGACTTATAAACAGCCTTATCATTATGATGCATAAAACAGTTAAAAAGAGGAAATGACAAACCCATTCGTACAGTTCGGCTTAATGCTCTTAGTAGTTCTGGGCGTATCTTTTATAATGCGTATCCTAAGGCAACCTCTAATCATTGGGTATATTTTATCAGGAATATTAGTCGGACCACTGTTCCTTAATCTGATTAAAGAAAGCGAAACGATTACAACTTTCTCAGAGATGGGCATAGCTTTCCTTCTGTTCATTGTTGGACTACACCTCTCTCCAAAAGTAATAAAGGAAGTTGGAAAAATCTCCTTGATTACTGGCATTGGACAAATTGTTTTCACTTCTTTGATTGGTTTTATAATAGCCCTTGGCTTTGGTTTTAACTGGGTAACTTCAATTTATATTGCAGTTGCCCTTACTTTTTCGTCTACAATAATTATAATGAAACTTCTTTCTGATAAGGAAGCTTTAGAAAAACTCTATGGCAAGATTTCAATCGGTTTTCTACTTGTCCAGGACCTTGTTGCAATCATACTTTTAATTATAATATCTTCTTTGTCAACTGGAGCGGGTGCAGGCAATATCCTTCTCTCTATTTTGCTCAAAGGCATCATTCTGACAGTTGCCTTGATTCCAATAAGCTATTTTATTTTACCGAAGTTAAGTGAATTTTTTGCTAAATCTCAAGAATTCTTATTTCTGTTCTCTATTGCGTGGGGGTTTAGTTTATCACTTGTATTTTTATATTCTGGATTTTCAATTGAAGTTGGAGCCCTGATTGCAGGCATAATGCTTTCAATGTCCCCGTACAGCTACGAAATAAGTTCAAAACTGAAACCATTGAGAGATTTTTTCATTATTTCTTTTTTTATAATTCTTGGAAGCCAGATGGTTTTCGGAGAAATATCCAGCTTTGTAATCCCAGCAATAGTGTTTTCACTATTCATTCTTGTAGGGAACCCACTAATCGTGATGACCCTTATGGGGATTTTTGGATACAGCAGAAAGACAGGGTTCATGGCTGGCTTGACAGTAGCTCAGATTTCAGAATTTTCTTTAATACTGATCGCGCTTGGTGTAAAAACAGGAACTTTAACGCAAGAAACATTGTCTTTTGTTACCTTAATAGGCCTGGTTACAATAGCAGGCTCAACTTATATGATTATGTATTCTGAATGGATCTACGATCGTATTTCTAGCTTCCTTAAAATGTTCGAAAAAAGGGGGGTAGTGGAAAAAGAGGTTCCATCCAAAAGGTATAGATATATCCTCCTTGG
The DNA here is from genome assembly GCA_018303365.1 of Candidatus Woesearchaeota archaeon. Taxonomy (GTDB): domain Archaea; phylum Nanobdellota; class Nanobdellia; order SCGC-AAA011-G17; family JACPNG01; genus JAGVYI01. The sequence continues at coordinate 3,482 of JAGVYI010000006.1, read as the reverse complement.
GTACAATCGAATAGGGTTCTCGATTATCAAAGCGTTTTCTAAAATAACAAAAGATTTTCTTGTTGTAGACTACAATCCAAGTGTTATAAAGGACTTGGAAGGAAGAGGGGTAGATTCCCTTTATGGGGATGTTGATGATTCTAACTTTTTAGAAGACCTGGGGGTCTCTAAAGCTTCAGTCATAGTCTCAACAATTCCTGAAAAAGAAATAAACCAGCTAATCCTAGATGTGATAAAAAGGAATAAAATGAAGCCAATAGTAATATTAACAGGGAGACAAATTGAAGATGCTTTCGAGCTATACCGTGCAGGAGCGGACTATGTTATACTGCCCCATTTCCTTGGAGGTGAGTATACCTCAAAACTGATTGAGGGTGCAAGAAATAATAAGAAGGCGTATGTTAAAGAAAAGAAAAAAGAACTAAGGTTATTAAGAGAAAGATTAAAACAGGGGCACGAACACCCCAAGGTTGAAAGGGATGTAAAAAGTTTATTGTTCTTTGACTAGTGTTTTAATTCAAATAACCGAACCAGTGTTCATATTTATATTTAAATAAAAAAGAGAGAAGCTATTTTTTTGAAAGAGTGATTTCTATTGTTGAGACCCTGAATAGCTTACCTTCATCATTCTGGAACTCTTCAGAGTCTATTTTTATATTACTGACTGTTGCTGTTCCGTCAAGGAACCTTTTCACTACAACCTCTGCAACGTCAACTGCCCTAGAAATAAACTTTCCGCGAGCCTTAATCACTACTTCATTTGCCTTCTGGGTGGTAAACTGCATCACCACGCCGGTCACGTAGTTCATAAAGGCCTTTGCGCCAATAAATACTACATAATCATTTGCTTGTCCTTGGTCCATTGAACTCCCTCCCTATCCCTGTAGTTTTACCTGACGCGTAATATATCCTGCAACAACATTTCTTAGTTTCTTTGATGGAATGTGAACTATCTTTGTCATAATTTGTTTATTCTTTTCGAAATCGGCTGTAAACTTTCCTTTTTGCTGGGTTAGAAGTTTTTTTACTGCGCGCTTTACTTGAGCTGTCTTTATCCTTCCCATAGTTTTTTGTCCGCTTTTTGATTTAAAAAGATTGTTATTTAGTAAAAATATGGATTTCCCTCCCTATTCTTCCTCTAGACTGGTTATACTGGAGTGGACTTTGAGGGTCTTTTTTAAGCGGCAACTTGGCGAAAAGGTTTGAGACTTTAACTGACTGCCCGTCACTTGTTTTGAAAGAGGGGGTTATAATCACGACTTTTCCTCCTTTCTTTAGCTTTGGCAAGATATTTATCATTGTTTTCTCATAGAGACTGCTTAGGTCTGCAGTAACTTTCTGTGCCTGCTTATTGGGAATTCTGGTTTTAAGAAAAGGTCCAAGAAGCGGTTCTGTGACAACTGCATCAAAGCTTGCATCAAGTTTGACATGCCTTGCATCATGGTTAATCAGTTTTATTGGCACCCCTGGGTTGTAGATGTTTTTGAGCCAAGAGATGTTCTTTCTTGCTCCTTCAAGGGTTTTCGCATCTTTATCGACGCCTACACCCCTAACCCCTAAAAGTGCTGCCTCTTGGAGAATTGTCCCTGTTCCACAGAAGGGATCAAGAAATATATCTCCTTTTTTCAGCATTGCATAATTGAGAAGCATCTTTGCCAAGCGTATAGAGATCACCTTCTTATTATCAAAGTATGGCTTTTTATCCCGTTTTGCATACTCAAGGATGTTTGGCACTGCAACAGTCCTTGCAATGTTGCCTTTTGCTATGATTATCTCAAGGCCAGTTGTAAGAAGGTGGTGCTTGATAACTTCTGTAGGAAGGAGATACCTTTCTTTTTTAGGCTTTTTTAACGTGGAAATACAGCCTTGTTTCTTGAACCAAGATTTGAGTTCACTTAGCAAATCATGCTCTTCGCCTGCGTGTACGCTTATTGCAAACTTTAATTTCCTAAGTGTGGGTGTTGGAAGATCTTCCAGATTGCGTATAACTTCGCCTATTTTTATTGTCCCACCTAATGCTTGAGCTATGTGGTTTATCGGAATGCCCTTTATTTTCAGAACCAAAAAGGTGTTTGATTCTTCCTTGACTTCGTATGGAATTGTTCGTGCCTGAAGGTAGGAAAAAATCTCCTTTTCACTGAGATGCGGGTCCCTTCCCAAGATAAAGATGTAGGTTTTCATTGAATTGTTATATGGCTCCCTTCTGTAATTTCGTACCTTTCTGCTGTGCCTGCATTTACCTCAAAGACATACTTTGTGAACTTTGTTGGGGTATATAACATACATGGATCCTGCATACACGGCTGTGCGTTCTTTACAACCCCAGTAACAACACCACTTCGGTCTATAAATATCATGTCAAGTGGAATGCGGGTATTTTTCATCCAAAATGAATAGATTCCTTCACCATCAAAAACAAAAAGCATACCTTTTTCTGGTTGAAGATATTCTCTTTGCATTAGACCCTGCTGCCTTAATTCTGGTGTGTCCGCAACCTCTACATAAAAGGTTGCCTTCTGCGTTTTTGTTGTAACTGTCAGTGTTTGGGCTACACAGGCATTTAGAAATACCATGCCAATTAAAAAAAGGATTTTATACCAGTGGAGTTTCATTTTTTTATGAAAATAGTCTTTCATTTAATAGTGTTGGTCTTATTTCTTTCCCCTTTATCTTTTGGCTGGTCTGGGGAGGTACATAAGCAGTTTGTGCAAGAAATATATTTTCACATTGATTCTGCAGAAAGGCAGCTTCTAAACCTTAGCCTTCTTGAGGAAGGAGCGGTCGCTCCGGATAGAGATTTTCATGATTATAATCGCCATCACTATCCACCTTCTCTAAACCTTAGCCTATTCTGGCTTGAAGAGGCTCATAGAGCGTACATTCTCCACGACTATAACAATGCGAGCTATTCTTTTGGAGTTGCAAGCCATTATATTGACGATTCTTTTGTTGCCCCACACTATATCTCTGGGGAACTCTCTTCAGACCACAGCCGATTTGAGAGTAATATCGCACCCTTTTTTGTATCTTGCCATTCTACCTTTGTTGAGGTTGAGTCGACCTTGCTGCAGGCAAGCAGACACAAGGAAGACTGGCAAATATGGATGGCTACAAGAGACCCTAAAATCCCTGCTCAAGCTGCAAAGGAGGCACTCTGGGCACTTTACCCTATTGCCCTTACCACCTTTAATACATCTTGTGGGAACTCAAAAACAGTCTTCAAAAAACGTGGATTATTCATTCCTTTTGAAGTTTCTGCAGTATTAGCTACCTTGGGGGGGATTTTTGTTTGCTGGCGACTGCTAAACTCTTAAATCTTATTAATTAGCATCCTCTCACATTCTTTTTCAAGAAACTCTTCAGCTTTTTTTGTCAATGTTCCCGTTGTAAGGAAAAGGACTGGCTTGCCTCTTGCTTGATTGTAAGCCAATGAAAGGTCTGCTTCATTTACTTTTCTTTTATTTCTTGCGGCAACAAAAAAC